>JAICNR010000169.1 GCA_025931135.1 Gemmatimonadota bacterium
GAGGAGACGAGGCGCCGCGGCGTCCTGATCGGGAAGGGCGGACTGTACGGGAACGTGCTCCGGATCGCGCCCTGCCTCAACATCGGCGCCGCAGACATCGACGCGTTCCTGGCGGTTTTCGACGAAAGCATCACGGCTGTCGCGGCCGGAACGTGATGGGCCGATGAGGCCCGACCAGGAGGCGCGGCTGACGATGTTCGCGCTCGTCGCCCTCTACTTTTTCCTCGTCTTCGACACGCTGCGGACGGTGGTCGTGGCGGACCGGGTCGTCGCCTACATGCTGATGACGATCGTCGCGGTCCTGCTGATCGGAGCGCTGATCGTTCGTTGGGAGCCGCGCGCGATGTCCTTCATCCTGCTGATCGCCGCGGTGCTGCAGGGGTTCGGCCTCGGGGTGATGCTGACGCTCCACTGGCGCGACATGGCGACCGCGGTGTGGCTCAGCTCGTTCCTCGTCGTCGCGCTCCTCTACGTGTCGCGACGGTTCCGCGCGGCCGTCACCGGGGAGGAAACGTGAGCGTCGACTCTCAGGTCCTGGTGTTCGCCGATCCGACGAGCGGAGTCGGGAGATGAGGCGCTATCGCAACTACGTGAACGGGGAGTGGCGGGACACGGCCACCCGCCGGTACGCACCGAACGTGAACCCGGCGAGAACGGACGACGTCCTGGGCGAACTCCCTCTTTCCTCCCGTGACGAGACGGAGGAGGCGATCGCCGCGGCGGAAGCCGCGCTGCCGGCATGGCGCGACACGCCGGCGCCCGAGCGCGGGCGCGTGATCGCGCGCGTCCATCGGATCATGAGCGAGCGCGCCGGGGATCTGGCCCGCTCGCTCACGCGCGAAGAGGGGAAGATCCTGCGCGAGGCGATGGGGGAGGTCCAGAAGACCCTGAACGTGCTGGAATTCATGGCCGGCGAGGGACTGCGGCTCTCCGGCGACACCATGCCGTCCGAGATCGGGCACACGTTCGCCTACACCGTCCGCGAGCCGATCGGGGTCGTGGGCGCGATCACCCCGTGGAACTTCCCGGTCGCGATCCCGTGCTGGAAGATCGCTCCGGCCCTGGTCGCCGGGAACGTGGTCGTCTTCAAGCCGGCATCGTTGACTCCCGAGACGGCGGAGATGGTCGTTTCGATGTTCGCCGAAGCGGGGCTCCCACCGGGCGTGTTGAATCTCGTCTTCGGATCGGGCGGCGAGGTCGGCTCGGCGATCGTAGAGCACCCGCGGGTTCGCGCGCTCTCGTTCACGGGCTCGAACGACGTGGGCGCGGCGCTCTATGCGCGCGCCGCCTCGGGAGGAAAGAAAGTCCAGTGCGAGATGGGAGGGAAGAACCCGATCCTGGTCCTCGAGGACGCCGACCTGGGGATGGCGGTCGAGGCCACCGCGCAGGGGGCGTTCGGCTCGACCGGGCAGCGGTGCACCGCGACGTCGCGCGCGGTCCTGGTCGACGCGATCGCGGACGAGTTCGTTCAGCGGCTGGCGGAGAAGGCGCGGTCGCTGGTGGTGGGCGACGGCCTGGACGAATCGGTCGACATGGGCCCCTCGGTGGACGAGGCGCAGTTCGATACCGTGCTCGAGTTCATCGGGATGGGTCGTGAGGACGGGGCCGAGCTCGTCATCGGGGGGGAGCCGCTGACCGGAGAGGATCACCGCAAGGGATACTTCGTCGCCCCGACGATCTTCGACCGCGTCGATCGGAAGTCGCGGATCGCGCAGGAGGAGATCTTCGGGCCGGTTCTGTCGGTGATCCGGGTGGCGGATTTCGAGGAGGGCCTCGACGTCTGCAACGACACCCGCTACGGGCTCACGTCTTCGATCTACACGCAGGACGCAAGCCGGATCTTCCGGTTCGTGCGCGGCATCGAAACCGGGATCACGCACGTGAACTCCCCCACGATGGGCGGTGAGGCGCAGCTCCCGTTCGGCGGCACGAAGGCGACCGGAGTCGGGATGCGGGAGATGGGCAAGACGGCGATCGATTTCTACAGCGAGTGGAAGACCGTGTACATCGACTACACGGGCAGGAAGCGCGAGGCCCTGTTCTATTGAGCCGTCCGCGGGCCCGTTCCGGGAGGTGACATGAGGCACAATCACGCGGCGGTAGTGGTGGCGGTCGTGGCGGCGTTCGCGATCGGGCTCGCGCTCTATTCGATCCCGCAGATCTCGGAGATCTTCATGCGCGGGTGGGGCCTCGATCCCGAAACGCTCGAGCCCAGGCCGGGGCCGTTCGTCGTGTCGATCGTGGGGACGTTCCTCGGTGCCTACGCGATCTCATGGCTCATCGGGAGGCTGGGCATCGCATCCGGGGCCGGTGGCGCCGGCCTCGGACTCTTCCTCGCGTTCGCGCTGATGTCACCGGTGATCGTCACGCACGAGATGTTCGGAGGCGTTGGAAGCGGTGCGATCGCGGTCGACGTGGCGAATACTGTTCTCTCCGGCACCGCGATGGGCTGGATCCTGGGCGCATGGCGCCCGCGAGGAGGGTCGCGATGACGGTGAGGCACGCCGACGACGTGCAGCGCGATCCCGTCGGCACCGGGAAGGGAACCGTGCGCCAGGTCCTGATCGGCCCCGACGAAGGGCCGAACTTCGCGCTGCGCCGGTTCATCATGGAGCCGGGCGGCGGGATGCCTCCTCACACGAACACGGTCGAGCACGAGCAGTACGTGCTGCGTGGCCGGGCGCGGATCGGGATCGGAGACGAAGTCCACGACGTGCGCGCGGGTGACGTCGTGTTCATCCCGGCGGGGACGCCGCACTGGTACGCGGCGGAGGGGTCGGAGCCGTTCGAGTTCCTGTGCGTGGTGCCGAACGCGCCCGACACGATCGAGCTGGTCGGCAAGAGTCCGGCGTGACTGGCCGGCAGGAGGATCGGCGCGTATGAGCCTCGTGATCCGGGACGCCGAGATCGTCACCGCCTCGTACCGCTACGTGGCCGACGTGAGAGTCGAGGGCGAGACGATCGCGGCGATCGGAGCGGAGCTCCCGGCGGAGTCCGGCGACGAGATCGTGGACGGCTCCGACCAGTGGCTCATTCCAGGCGGCATCGATCCCCACGTCCACATGGCGCTGCCTTTCATGGGCACTGTCTCGATCGACGACTTCGAGAGCGGATCGATCGCCGCGATCATGGGCGGCACGACCGGGATGATCGACTTCGTGATCCCGTCCAAGGGGGAGTCTCTCCTCGCAACCCTGGAGACGTGGCACGCGAAGGCGGAGGGGAACGCCGCGCACGACTACACCTTCCACATGGCGGTGACCGACTGGGACGAGCGGATCGAGCGCGAGATCCCGGTCGTCGTCCGGGAACACGGAATCACCTCGTTCAAGATCTTCATGGCCTACAAGGGCGTTCTGGGCGTGGACGACGAGCAGATCTTCCACATCCTCGAAGCCACGCGGGACGCCGGCGCGTTCGTGAACGTCCACGCGGTGAACGGCGACGTGCAGCTGCTGCTCGCCGATCGGTTCGCAGAGAGCGGCAAGACCGGAACCCGGTACCACGCGCTCGCCCAGCCGCCGCGCGCGGAAGGGGAGGCCACGGGGCGAGTGATCGACCTGGGAGCCGTCGCCGGCCAGCAGGTCTACATCGTCCACGTCACGTGCGACGACGCCGTCGAGAGGATCGCGGCCGCGCGCGCGCGCGGCGAGCCCGTCTGGGGGGAGACCTGCACGCAGTATCTCCTGCTCGACGACTCCCTGTACGACCTGCCCGATTTCGAGGGTGCCAAGTACGTGCTTTCCCCGCCACTCCGGAAGAAGGCCGACCAGGAAACGCTCTGGACCGCGCTCGCCACCGACGCGATCTCGGTCGTCGGCACCGACCACTGTGCGTTCGACTTCGCGACCCAGAAGGCGATCGGGAGGGATGACTTTCGACGAATCCCGAACGGCTTCATGGGGCTCCAGGAGCGCCTGCCGCTCCTGCACACCCACGGAGTCGCGACCGGGAGGATCGACGCGAACCGCTGGGTGGAGCTCTGCGCCACGAATCCCGCGAAGATCTTCGGGCTCTATCCGCGGAAGGGGACGATCGCGGTCGGCTCCGACGCCGACCTGGTCCTGTGGGATCCCGCGGCGACCGGCCGGATCTCGGCCCGGACCCACTACTCGCGCTGCGACTACAACGTCTACGAAGGGTTCGAGACCGTGGGCGCTCCGACGCGCGTCTGGGTGCGGGGGGAGCTGGCGGCCGCCGACGGGGAGTTCACCGGGACCGTCGGTCGGGGACGGTTCGTCAAGCGGGCGGGCGCAACCCGAGCGGCCGTCCCGACGTTTGGTTGACATGACCGCGCTTCGGGTCGTCTCGGTCCTCCTCGCCCTGGCGGGGGTGGCGTGCGGGGAGGAGTCCTCTCCGGGCCCTCTCGATCCGGGCGGCCGGCTCTCCGGCGCCGTGATCCGGAACGGGATCGAGTACCGGGC
>JAICNR010000066.1 GCA_025931135.1 Gemmatimonadota bacterium
CGCAGGTCGGCGCCCTGTACCCGCCGAGCGTGCTCTTCTATCTGCTGCCGACCCCGCTCGCGATGAACTGGGTCGCGATTCTCCACTTCGTCCTTCTCGCCGCGGGGATCCACGTCTGGCTCCGCGCCCGGGGCCGCTCGCCCGCGGCGGCGGCTCTCGGCGGCCTGGCGGTGGCTTGGGGCGGGTTCGCAGTGTCGACCACCGTGTACCTGAACAACCTCCAGGCGCTGGCGTGGGTCGGGTGGACGTGGTGGGCGTGGGAGGGGTGGCTACGGACCCTGAGCCCGCGATGGCTGGCCACGACCGCGGGCTTGTTCGCGCTCCAGTTCCTGGCGGGGGAGCCCCTGCTCCTGCTCCTGACGGCGGCCGTCGCGCTGCTCGTCGCGTGGGCCGGGGAAGTGCCGACATCCGGAGCGCGCCGCCGAATCGCGCCCGCGCTCGGCATGGTGGCCGCCGCTCTCGGCGCGGCGGCCCTGACCGCGGTCCAGCTCGTGCCGACCACCGAGCTCTTCCTGCAGTCCGGACGGAGCGGCGGACTCTCCGCCGGCGAGAGCCTGGCGAACTCGCTCCCGCCCAGCCAGATGATGAACCTCGTCCTGCCCCGCTTCTTCGACGGCCCGGGCGGCATGTTCGATTTCCGCGGGCTCCCCATCGACTCCCATCCGTGGGCGTTCACGGCGTACCTGGGGGCCGGGACGATCGCGCTGGCGGCCGCGGGAGTCGACCCGCGGAGGCCGCGGAGCGCGGTCCTCTGGGGGGCGCTCGGTGTGGGGGGCGTCCTCATCGCCCTGGGTGAGCACAACCCCGTCGTGACCGGCCTCGGGCTCGAGCGTCTCCTCGCCCCGTTCCGCTATCCCGAGAAGCTCCTCGTCCTGCCCGCCCTCGCCGTTCCGGTCCTGGCCTCGGCTGGGGTCGACGCCGTCCGGGAGGATGCAGGCGCCAGACGTCGCGCCGTAACCGCGGGCGTGGCGATCGCGGTCTTCGGCTCGCTCGTGTGGATCGGCGGCCTGACCGGCCTCCTCGAGCGGGCGGTCCGGACGTGGGATCCCGCCACTCTGCCGGGCGCCGACCTCGGGCGGATCGCTAGCGGGATCGGTCGCGGAGCGGGCCACGCGGCCGTCTTCGCGGCCCTGCTCGCGTTCCTCGTCCGGGCACGGGAACGGCTGCCGGGGGCGAGCTTCGGGCCACTGCTCGTGGCGGCCGCGGTGATCGACCTCGCGCTGGTTCAACCGGCGCCCCAGAGCCTCGCCCCGGCACGTCTCTACTCCGCGACCCCGCCTGTCCTCGCGGGGCTCGGGCCCGAGCTTCGCACCGGGACCCGGATCCGGACGACGCCGCTCGGCGCCGACGCGAACGCCTGGTTCGGAGTCGCTGGCGCGCCGCTCGGCGCCCAGCAGGCGTTCCATTTCCGCATCATGAGCCCCAACCTGTCGATGGTCCACCGCGTGCTCGCACAGGACGGCGCCGAGGCGTTCCGCCCGCGCGGGGACGACGCCCGGGCCGAGATCCTGGCCATGCTCCCCGTCCCGCTCCAAGTTCGCTACCTGCGGCTCCAGGGGACGGAATGGCTGATCGAGCGGGAGATCGACGTCGAGGGTCTCTCGCGATCCGCCGCGCCGGCCGTGGACGGGCTCCGTCGCTACCGGATCGTCGACCCGTTGCCACGCGCGTACCTGGTCGACCGGGCGATCGTCGAGCCCGACTCGCTCGCGGTCGTGAACGCATTCGTGGCGCGGGGGGAGGACCCGCGCCTGCACGCGTTCGTGCCGGAAGCTCCGGGACTGGACGGCCCCGGCAGGCGGATCGACGGGGCCATCCGCTGGCTGCCAGGGACGAACCACTCCGTCTCGCTCCGCGTCCGTGCGCCCGACCCCTCGCTCCTCGTCCTGACCGACGCCTGGTATCCGGGGTGGAAGGCGTGGGTCGACGGCGTTCCCGCTCCGCTCCGGCGCGTGAACTGGCACTTCATGGGAGTGGAGCTGGGGCGCGGAGAGCACGACGTGCGCTTCGACTACCGGCCCCGGGGGATCGGGAAGGCGGCGGTCGTGAGCGCGCTCTCGCTCCTCGCGCTCGCGGGCGTGCTGGCCCGCGGAGGTCGCCGTGGAGCCTGAAGAGTACGGCCGGATGCACCGGCTCGAGCGCGATCACTGGTGGTTCCGGGGCAAGCGCGAAGCCGTCGCCGCGCTCCTTGCCCGGGCGGGGGTGGGGCCGCCCCGGCCGGGGGACCGCGTGGTCGACGTCGGGTGCGGCACCGGCGCGGTCCTGGAACGGTTTGGCGCGGACGCGGTCGCGCTGGGTATCGACGATCACGAGGAAGCGCTGCGCTTCGCCCGCCGGCGGGCCGGCGCTCGGCTCGCGCGGGCGGACGCGCGCGCGCTGCCGTTCCGGACCGGAAGCGTCGACCGGCTGTTCCTCCTCGACGTGGCCGAGCACGTTCCCGAGGACGAACGCGTGTTCGCCGAGGGCCGGCGCGTGCTCGCGCCAGGAGGCCTCGCGGTCGTGCACGTTCCCGCCCACCCGAAACTCTGGTCTCCGCACGACGCGGCGATGCACCACGTGCGGCGCTATACGCGGGTCGCGCTCGAGGCGCGCATCGAGGGCGCCGGCCTCGTCCCGATCGTCCTGACCTACACGTTCGGAGGCCTCCTCCTGCCGGCGGCGATCGTGAGGGCGTGGAAGCGGCGCGCGGACCGCGCGGGTGGCGCTGCCGCGGACTTCGGCGTCGCGCCCGACTGGGCGAACCGCGCGCTGTCCGCCTGGCAGCGGGCCGAGGCGGCCTGGCTCGCCCGCGCGAACCTGCCGTTCGGCCTGTCGCTGGGCGCCGTCGTCCGCCCTTCGCGATCCTGATGGAGCGCTGGCTCGAGGCCCATGCGCGCGCCGTCGGCTGGGCGACCTTCGCCGCGACGCTGCTGCTCGTCGGCCTGACGCTGCGCGATCCCGGGATCGTATGGGACGAGCCGCCCTACTTCGGCTCCGCCCAGCTCCAGGCGAAGTGGGTGACGCTCCTCGTCACGGACCCTGCCGCGGCGCTCGACCGCGAGACGGTGTTCGAGATGTGGGATTGGCAGCACTACTTCAACCCTCACCCCCCGGTTGCGCGCGAGGCGATGGCGCTGACGTGGTGGACGGCGCGGAGAGTCGTGGGCGACCTGGCCGCCTATCGGCTCGCACCCGCGCTCCTGTTCGCGGGCCTGGCGATGCTCGCGTTCCGCTGGGGGACCGCGGCATGGGGCTGGATCGCGGGCCTCGGGGCGGCGCTCTCGATCGTCCTGATGCCGCGGCTGTTCGGACACGCGCACCTGGGCGCCACCGAGACCCCGCTCCTGGCGCTCTGGACGGCGACGAGCGCAGCCGGGTGGTGGGCGCTCGAGCGCCGGCGCCCGCTCGGCTGGATCCTCGTCGGGATCGCGTGGGGGCTCGCCGCCGGGACGAAGTTCCCGGGGCTCTTCGCGATCGTTCCGCTCGCCGCATGGGGGCTGTGGCGGGATCCCCGCGCGACCGCTTACGGCCTGCCACGAGCCGCGCTCGTCGGCGTCCTCGTCTTCTGGGCGATCAACCCGATGCTCTGGTTCGATCCCCGGCTGTTCCTCGAACGCTGGTTGTGGGAGAGCATGAACCGCGGCGCGTACGCGCCGATCGCGACCTTCTATCTGGGAAACTCCTACTCGTTCTCCGTTCCGTGGCACCACGCGATCGTGATGACCGCTGCCGTGACCCCGCTCGGGATCCTCTCGCTGGCCGGCCTCGGCGGGGCGTCCGGCGTGCGCCGGGTCGATCCGCTCGTCGTCCTCTGCGTGGGGACCGTCGCGTTCCAGTGGGCGCTGATGATGTTGCCGGGCGCGCCGCATCACGACGGGGTGCGACAGTTCATCGTCCTGTTCCCGTTCCTCGCTCTGCTGGCCGGGTATGGGCTGCGGCGGGCGTGGCGGGCCGTCGGGAGGCGCGGCCGCGCGCTCGTCCTGGCGGCCGCCTTCGCGCCCGCGGCCGTCCAGCTCGCGTGGATCCACCCGTTCGAGCTCGCATACTACGGCGAAGCGGTGGGGGGGATCCGGGGTGCCCGCCGCCTGGGGTTCGAGACCACGTACTGGATGGACGCGATCACGGGTCCGGTCCTCGATTGGATGAACCGGGAGCTCCCACGGGACGCGACCGTCCACGTGCCGGGCACGCCGCTGCCCCTCCGCCTCCAGCAGGCGTACGGCCGTCTCCGGCGCGACCTGATCGTCACCGGCGACCCGGCGGTCGCGGAGTGGCGGGTGGTCCAGATGCGGCAGGGGATGCAGCCGCCCGCGGAGCGGGAGCGGATGGCGCGCCTGCGTCCGGCCTATCGCCTGGAGTTGCAGGGCGTCCCGCTGGTCGCCATCTATCGGGTCGTCGATGAGTGAGACGCCGCGCCCGCTGCTCTCGATCGTCGTCCCGATCAAGGACGAGATCGGAACCCTGCCCGAGCTGACGCGGCGCCTCTCCGAGGTCCTCGTCGGGGATTTGTCCGACGCCGAGGTGGTGTTCGTCGACGACGGGTCCCGCGACGAAAGCGCGCGCTGGATCGCGGAGCGGAACCGCGACGACGGGCGCGTACGCCTGGTCCGGCTGTCGCGGAACTTCGGCCACCAGGCGGCCGTGACCGCGGGGCTCGCGCACGCCCGCGGCCGGGCCGTGGTCCTCATGGACGGAGACCTGCAGGATCCTCCCGAGACGATCCCCGCGCTGGTCGCGCGCTGGCGTGAGGGGAACGAGATCGTCCACACGGTGAAGACGCGACGCCGCGAGTCGTGGTTGCGCAGAGTTGCGTTCAGCGCGTTCTACCGATTGATCGGCGCGATGTCCCACGACGCGGACCTGCCGGCCCAGGCCGGCCTGTTCTCCCTTCTCGACCGACGGGTCGTCGACGAGCTCGATCGCATGCCCGAGCGGAATCGGTACCTGGCGGGGCTGCGCTCGTGGGTGGGGTTCCGGCAGGCCGCGGTCGAGTACGAGCGCGACGCGCGCTTCTCCGGCGCGCCGCGGGTCTCGGTGGCGAGGCTCTTCAGGCTCGCGTTCGACGGCATCTTCTCGTTCTCGAACCTGCCGCTTCGACTGGCGACACTCCTCGGCCTGACGGTGTCCCTGGCGGCGTTCCTCCTCATGATCACGGTCGTGTGGCTCCGCCTGTTCACCGATCGCGCCATCCTCGGTTGGGCCTCGTTGATGACCTCCGTCCTCTTCCTGGGTGGCGTGATCCTGGTCACGATCGGGATCATCGGCGAGTACACGGGCCGGATCTACGACGAGGTGAAACGCCGGCCTCTGTATATAGTCGCCGAGCGGATCGGGATCGGAGAGCCGGAGTCCGAGGCCGGGGACCGGCGCCTCTGACGCGGTCGCGGATGGTGCTGCGCGCGGCCGGCGTCCTGCTGCTGGCCGTCCCGTTCCTCCCCTCGCCCGGCCTTCTGCGGGAGGAGAGCGCGTTCGTGGGGCCCGGCGAGTGGCTGCTGGGGCTCGCGATCTTCGGTGCCGCGGCGTGGCTCGCGGCGTGGATGCTGCCCGACGTCGCGCGAAGCCGACTCCGGTCGACTGCCGCCGCCCTCGCTGGCACGGGCGGCCGCGGACGGACGGTCGTGCTCCTCGGTCTCCTCGCGGTCGTCCTGGTGGTCGCTTCGACGCTCGCGTTCGACCGCCGGCCGCTCCTCGTCGACGCCGTGATCCAGCTCTTCCAGGCCGAGATCTTCGCCTCGGGACGGTTGACCGCGCCGGCGCCGGCCGCGCCCGAGTTCTTCGTCACGCAGCACATGGTCCTGGACGGAGCGCGCTGGTATTCGCAGTATCCTCCGGGCCACGCCGCGGTGCTCGCTCTCGGCGCTCTCCTGGGTGCGGCTTGGCTCGTCCCCATCGCGCTGTCGCTCGCGACCGCCTTCTTTCTTCAGCGCTTCGCGGCTCGTGCGTTCGACGAGCCGACCGCGCGGGTGACGCTGGTCTTGCTCCTGCTGTCGCCGTTCTTCTGGTTCATGGGCGCGAGCTTCATGAACCACGTCTCTTCGCTCGCGGGCGTGGCCGTGTTCCTGTACGCCTTCGCGCGTTGGGAGGACGGTGGCCGGGCGGGTGCGGCGGCGGTGGCAGGGGCCGCCCTCGGGTTCGCGTTCCTCAGCCGCCCGCTCGAGGCGCTCGCGATCGGAACCGTGTTCGCGGGCGTGGCCGTCGGGAGCGCCTGGCGGTCGAGGCGCTGGCTCCCGCTCGCGGTCGGGGGCGCGTCGTTCCTCGCGATCGCCTCGCTGTACCTCGCGTTCAACGCCGCGACGACCGGGGACCCGCTCCGGCCCGGCTACATCGAGTTGTGGGGATCGGCGCACGGCCTCGGCTTCCACGAGAGCCCGTGGGGCGAGCGTCACACCGCCGCGATCGGTCTCCGGAACCAGATCCTGGATCTCTCGCTTCTGAACGTCTTCCTGCTGGAGTGGCCGATCCCCGCGCTCCTGCCGCTCGGGCTCGCGTTGGCCGCGGGATGGCTGGCGGGTCGCTGGGACCGGCGGCTCCTGGCCGCGCTCTTCATGGTCCTCGCGGCGAACGTCTTCTACTGGCACCGGGACACGTTCCTGGGGCCCCGCTTCCTCCACGTAACGCTGGCCTTCGTGCTCCCCCTGACGGCGAGAGCCCTGGTCGTCGGCGCGCGGCGGCTGTCCGGGCGGCGGATCGGGACGGGAGGCGTGCCGGCGGTCGACGCGGCCACGTGGGCGCTGCTGGTGCTCGTCCTGTCCACCGCCTACGCGGTGGCGTACGGGATTCCCGCCCGCTTCCTTATCTACCGGACCGGGATGGCGAGCATGAAGCTCGACCTGGTCGAAGCGGCGCACGACGCGGGCATCCAGCATGGCCTCGTCTTCGTCTCGGAGAGCTGGGGGAGCCGGGTGATCGCGGAGCTCCGCGGCCTCGGAGCGGGCGCGTCGGCGGTCGAGAAGGCGTACCGGCAGTCGGACCTCTGCGATCTCGACAGCCTCGTTCGCAGCGCCGAGTCCGAAGGGTGGAGCGGGGTCCGGGTGGAGGCGGCGCTCGACTCGGTCCGGGTGGGGCAGGAGGCGCTCGTCCTCGTGCCTGTCGGAGAGGACCCCACGACACGGTTCCGCCCCGGGAGGCGCCTGTCGGCGGAATGCCTGGAACAGATCGAGTACGACCGGGGACGCTACCAGAACTTCACCGCCCACCTGCCGGACAACCGCCCCACGCTGGACGGGCCCCTCGTCTTCGCGCGGGACCTGCGGGCCTCGAACGCGAGGCTGCTCCGTGGCTATCCCGATCGGGAAGCGTGGGTCTTCCGCGGGGGGGAATTCCGGCCGTTGCGCGAGGCTGGGGTGGAACCGGGTGCGAGGCGTTGACCGGGCATGGATAGATTCGACGACATTGCAGTGGCCTGATTCTTGCCAATCCGTACCACCGTGAATCCGAAGATGATCCCCGGCGGACCTGGAGCGAGGAAAGCCAACGGCTTCTCGCTGATCGAGCTCCTCATCGTGATCCTGGTCATCGGCATCCTCGCGACGATCGCGATCGCGTCCTACCCACAAGTCCGCGCGAGGGCCGGGAACGCTGCCGCGAAGAGCGATCTGCGAAACGCCGCCCTCTTCCAGGAAGACTACTACGCGACGAACGCCACGTACGCCGACCAGAGCGCGTTGACGAGCGACTTCGACACCTCCGAGAACGTCACGCTGACGGTCGTGTCGGCGGATCAGACGGGCTACGAGATGTCGGCGACGCACGCGACCAGCACCCAGAGTTTCTGTCTGTCCTCCGCCGACGGGGCCGTCGTCGACTGCTGATCCCTCCGTCGGCCCGCCGACGATCCTGATCCACCGAATCACGAATCGATTCCCTTTCCAGGGCGTGATCGACATGGGCCCTGGTCTTGCTTCCTCCTCACCCCCGTCCCGCTCCGACTCCCTCGCTCGGTCACCGTGCACGTTCGATCCCCCTCGCGATCCGGCCACTCGCTCCTCGACGTCCTCGTAACGCTGTTCGTTCTGGGAGTGGTGCTCGCGGCCGCGGTTCCCGATCTGGCACAGGCGCACCGCCGCTGGGCCGCGCGATCGGCGGTGCGTCAGCTGCGGGCGGACCTCGCGCGCGCCCGCATGGAAGCGGTCCTGCGCGGGCGGACGGTCACGATCGCGATCGACACCGTGGCCGGCGCGTACGGGGCCACCGATTCCGACGGCGGGGTCGTCCTGACGCGAACGCTCCCGTCCTCGGTCCGGATCCGGACGACCGCGAACCGGCAGGCGATCCCCTTCACCGCCCGCGGGACCGCCGACCTCTACAGCACGACGTGGATCGGACCGGGGAACGACCCGGGCGGGACGTGGCACGGGCTGCGGGTGGCTCCGAGCGGCGCGGTGGCGGCGCCGTGAGCGGTCGCGGGGAAACGCTGGTCGAGGTCGTGGTCGCGCTCCTGCTCCTCGCCGTCGGCGCGCTCGCGCTCGCGGGCGCGATCGGCCAGGCGCAGAAGGCGCGCGTGAAGGCGACCTCCTCCGGCCTCGCGCTGGCGGCGGCCGAAGGATGGCTGGAGGCATGGAGGGCCGGTCCGCCGCGGGGAGCCGCATCCGGAGCCGATTCGCTACGCTGGGGAAGCTGGCGCGCGGCGCTCGAATGGGAGACGTCGGAGTCCGGGTGCCTGGAGTGGGCGCGCGTGGCGGTGGCGCCCGCGGGGGGAGACTCGGCGACCCGCCTCTCGAGCCGCAGGATCCCGGCGGGAGCGCGGTGTGGGCCGTAGCCGAGGATCGCGCGGCCCCCGGGCGCGCGACGACCGCGGGATCTCGACCCTCGAGACCGTCGTCGCGGTCTCGATCGGGTTCGTCGTGACCGCGGGTGCCCTCGCCCTCTGCGCTGCGGGGAACCGCGCCGTGGCCCGGATCGCGGCCGCGGAGCTCGCGTGGCAGGAGGCACGGGCCGTGCTCACGCAGTGGGCCGCGGACTGGCGGGGATCCGGCTACGACCCGACGGCCGCGTCGGGGGCCGGTGTGACCCGCCTCGCTCCCGACACCATGGAGTTCTCCGCCGACTGGAACGGGGACGGCACGCTGCTGCCCACCGCGTCGAATCCCAACGAACGGCTGGCGTACGCGGTGGAGCCGGGGATCTTCCGGCGCGGAATCAACGGCGGTCCCCGGATCGCCTCCGCATGGCCGGACTCGACGCGCTTCGCCTTCCGGGATTCCGCCGGCGGCGACCTCGGGCCGCGACCCGATCCCGGCCCCGTCCGGACGGCGTCCGCACGGCTCGCGCTGCCGGCGAGGCCCGGAGCGCCCCCGCCAGTGGCGGAGTGGACCGCGTCGCGGAGGAACCCGTGACGCAGAAGGGGTGAGCGTGCGACGGCGGCCTCCGGGGACGCCGCGCGGACCCGAGCGCGGAGCTTCGCTCGTCGTCGTGCTCTGGGCGCTCGTCGCGCTCTCCGCCCTCGCGCTGGCCGCGTCGGTGGGCGCCCTCGTGGACCTCCGTCTCGCCGTCCGGCATCGGGAGCACTCCGAAGCGCTCGCGGCAGCCGAGGCCGGTCTCGCGGAAGCGGTGGCCGCGGTCGCGCGCGAACCCCTCCGTGCGACCGGGGCGGACAGCGTGACCGGTTCGGAGGCCGGGGCCGCCTGGACCGCCGGCTGGCTCCCGGCCGGGCCGGGTATCCACTTGCGGGCGAAGGGCTTCGCCGGTTCCGCGACGCGCGAGATCGAGGCCTGGGCGGCGCATTCGGGAACGGACTGGCGTGTGATCGGCTGGCGCGAGATCCGCTGATCGAGAGTCTGGCCCCAGTCTTGCTCCCTAGCGCGGGCCCCATCCGCACCGCGCGGGACCAGGGCCACCCAACCGCGTGACATTTGATTACGTCGCAGCCACTTCCGGTCGATTTGACCGGGCGACGCCGTGGTGTGCCGGTTTTCTGAGACTGTTCAGAAAACCGCAGCGCGAACTGCACGACGAGGTGCGAATGAAGTTCGGCAAGTCGCGAGGGACCGTTGCGGTCGACCTGGGCTCGGGCCAGGTCAAGATGCTGGTACTCGAGAACGGGTCGGGGCCACCCCGCATCGCGGCGATCGGCATCGAGCGTCTCCAGGCCGACGCGATCGTCGGCGGGGACATCATGGACTACCACGTGGTCGTCGACGCGGTCCGGAGTCTCCGCGAGCGCCTCGACGTCAAGCCGCGCTCCGCCGCCACCGCGGTCTCCGGCCGCGACGTCATCGTCAAGCGGATCAAGATGGATCGTATGCGCGAGGCCGAGGCCCAGAAGGTGATTCGCTGGGAGGCCGAGCAGCACGTGCCGTTCGACATGGACAGCGTGAGCCTGGACTTCCAAGTTCTCGACCCGGAGGGCGACGGACTCCAGATGGACGTGCTGCTCGTGGCTGCTAAGATGGACCTCGTCGAGACCCGCATGCGGCTGCTCGGAGAGGCCGGCTTCCAGACGACGCTGATCGACGTCGATTCCTTCGCGGTCCAGACCGCGTTCGAGAAGGCGTACGAGCACGCGGGCTACGGCAGCTTCTGCCTGCTCAACATCGGTCGCGAGGTCGCGAACCTCAGCCTCATCGAGCAGACCATTCCGCTGCTCACCCGCGATCTGTCGATCGGAACGCGCCGGTTCGCGGAAGCGCTGGTCAAGGAGCTCGGGATCTCGCTCGAGGACGCGGAGACCCGACTGCGAACCCCGGGCCAGATGGACGCCGCTTCCCGCGATGCGCTCGCGGAGCCGATCGAGAGCCTGGTGGCCCCCGTCGAGCGCGCGCGCTCGATCCTCATGAGCAGCGAGTCCTCGCAAGGCCGCCTCGACGAGGTCGTTCTCTCCGGCGGCGGGGCGCTGCTGCCCGGCCTCGCGGAGGCGATCGAGCGGCGCCTCGGGACGAAGGTCACGGTGCTCGATCCGCTGCGCGGGATCTCGGCCTCGCCCGAAGTCCTGCGGTCGCTGGCGGAACACGGCGGACCCGCGGTGCTGTCGGTCGCGGTCGGTCTCGGCCTGCGCGGGAAGGAGTAGACGGTGGTCCGCATCAACCTGACCCCCGGCGAAAAGAGCCGCGAGCCGAAAGCCCGGCGGGCTCCGCGGGTCTCGGTCCGCCGGCCGGAGTGGCTCTCGGGCTCGCCTTCGCTCCTCGTCGGCCTCCTCGGTCTGGTGGTGCTCCTGGCGGCGGTCTTCCTCTATTTCGGCGAGCGCCGCGGCATCAGCCAGGCCCGCGCCGCGATCGAGGACGCCCGGGCCGACTCGGCGCGCTTTCACACGGAGATCGCCCGCGTTCGGGCGATGGAGGACGTTCAGTCGCAGCTCGTGGCACGGGTCGACATTCTGGAGGAGGTGGTCGACGGGCGGCTGTTCTGGATCCGCCTGCTCGAGACCCTCTCGCTCCAGCTCCCCGAATACACCTGGCTCGAGGCGGTGAACCAGGAGGACCTGCCGCCGGAAGAGATCCGGATCGCGGGGGCGACATTCTCGAACCCCGCGATCACGGCCTACATGCGCGGGCTGGAGGCCTCGCCCGAGCTTCAGTCGGTGCGCCTGGTCGGGGTCACCCGCGCGCTGCGGCAGGAGACCCCCGTCCAGACGTTCACGCTCCTGGCCACGTTCGAGAATTTCGATCCAGTGGTCATCACCCCGCCCGATACGACTGCGGTGGTGATCCCCGACACGACAGCCGTCACGGAGGAACAGCCATGAGGACCATCGCCGCGGCCGCGTGCGCGATCCTGATCCTGGGATCCGGCGCCTGCGACTTCAACGACCCGGACGAGATCCAGAACCAGGCGAACATGGCGCTGGTCCGGGTCCAGTTCTTCGCGTCCAGCACCTCTCGGACTCCCGTGCCCGGCGTGCGGATGATCGTCGAAGCCCCGCAGCAGCAGCAGGGCGGTGGAGGGCAGGCGCAGCGCCGCTACGAGGGGCCGGACGTCATCGCGATCTCCGGCGAGGACGGACTGGCCGAGGCGTTCGTGTTCCCGGGTTACCAGTCGCAGACCGGCGGCACGGGTGGAGGGACGGGCGGCGATCCGACGAACCCGTTGGACCTGCCGCCGCCCCTGATCTACGCGGACGTGCGGGTCGTGTTCCTGTATCAGGGCGCCGTGGTCCCGTACCTGGAGGGCCTGACGATCAACTCGGGACGGCTGTTCGATCTCGGCGCCGTCTATCTCGACGAGTTCGGGGTCGTGGTCGACTGATGGCCTTCGGCCTCGACTCCCCCGAGAAACAGCGCTCGGCGCTGTTCGTGCTCCTGCTCGCGGGGCTCGGGTACGTATTCTGGCAATACCTCTACAGCCCGCTTCGCGCGGAGCGGCTGGGAACGGAGGAGCAGCTGGCGACTCTCCAGAGCTACAACGATCAGGCCCGTGCGCTGACGCAGCCGACGCGGCTGCGCGAGCTCGAGCAGAGAGAGGCGGAGTACCAGGTGAGGCTGGCGGAGTACGAGACCCTGCTCCCGTCCGAGGCGGAGGTCCCCACCCTCCTCGAGGAGGTCGCGTTCGCGGCCATCGAGAACGACGTGAAGATCGTGAACTTCGCGCCGCTCCCGGAGGTGCCTGGCGACGTCCTGGTCGAGATCCCGTACGACGTCCAGGTACAGGGCGACTACCACGAGGTGGGTCGCTTCCTGGCGAGCGTCGTGAGCTTCCCGCGCGTGGTGCGCCCGACGATCAGCGAGCTGCTCCAGTCCG
>JAICNR010000246.1 GCA_025931135.1 Gemmatimonadota bacterium
GCTTCGATCCCGTGCTCGTTCGCGAAGGAGGTCAGCGTGGCGACCGCCTCGTCCTCGACGTCGAAGACGAGCGCGTGGACGCGCGCGTGACCATCCCGCAGAAGCTTCGCCCTCACCGGCCCTCGTTCCCGATCCCCATCGATTCCCCGCAGCTCCCCCCGAGATCGCAACGATACCATGCTAATGGTCGCGGCGCTCCGGGTCTGTGGCATGGCTTACACGCTACGCGGGGATAGGTGTCCGCGTACCTTGCGCGGGATGTCTGCCCGATCCCCCGACGAGACCCTCCCCATGGAGGCGGCGCTGAGTCCGGCGCTACGCGTTCTCGAGCGCGAGGTCGTCCGCTGCCGCAGGTGCCCGCGGCTGGTCGCCTGGCGCGAGCAGGTCGCGCGCGAGAAGCGGAGGGCGTTCGCCGACGAGGAGTACTGGGGGCGGCCGGTGCCGGGGTGGGGGGATCCGCAGGCCCGGCTCCTGGTGCTGGGGCTCGCACCCGCCGCGCACGGTGGGAACCGGACGGGCCGCGCGTTCACGGGCGACGAGTCCGGGCGCTGGCTCTACCGGGCGCTCTGGCGTTCGGGCTTCGCCAACCAGCCGGACTGCGAGCGCAAGGGGGACGGGCTCGAGCTCCGCGACTGTTTCATCACCGCGGCCGTCCGCTGCGCCCCGCCCGCCAACCGTCCGACCACCGATGAGCGGGACAACTGCCGCCTCTGGCTCGAGGCCGAGCTCGACCGGCTTCCGCGGATCGCCGTCGTCGTGGCGCTCGGTGGCTTCGCCTTCGACAACGCGCTCCGCGTCTGGCGCGGCCGCGGGTTCGCCGCGCCCAAGCCCAAACCCGCCTTCGGCCACGGCCGCGAGGTGCAGTTGGGGCTGGAGGGCGACCGCTCGGCCACGGCGGCCGCGCCGATCCTTCTCGCCAGCTACCACCCCTCCCAGCAGAATACCTTCACGGGAGTCCTCACCGAAGCGATGCTGGACGCGGTCTTCGCGCGGGCGCGGGAAATCCTGCGCACCTGACGGTTTCCGAGTCGTCAGAACACTCGGTAGCCGTGCGCTTCGTAGACCTCGGTGCAGACCAGGTTCCCACTCGGATCCAGATGCCGTCGTGTCCACGCGCTGTACGTGGAGAACCAGAAGCCACCAACGTCCCAGACGTCCCAGTAAAAGCTGAGGGTCACGTCAGACTGGAGAGTGGAGCCGTCTCCCCGCACCGTCGTCCCGGATCCGGTGAACACGCCCGATCCCGGGTCGTAGAGTCCAACGATCTCGATCGCAGGGTCCAGACCGATGATTCTGATCATGCTGTTGGTGGAGCCGCGTACTATGGATCCCGAACCCGCATCGGGCAGAGGGCTCGGACAGATCCCTGTCTGACTGGGGTTGAGTCGAATGTATCCCCAGTTGCCTAATAGCTCATCTCCGATTTCGACCGGAGGAATGTCCGAGCAGCGGATTTCCACCGCCGTGGTGCGGCCTGCCTGAACAGCGGCGCTTACCTCACTACAAGCCATACCGGACGCC
>JAICNR010000109.1 GCA_025931135.1 Gemmatimonadota bacterium
AGGCCCGCCTCCGCGGCCGCGAAGTCCCCCACCTCGACGGAGCGCCGGATGCGGCTGCTCGACACCGCGTCGCCGTCGACCTCCACCGGACCCACGACGTCGACCTCGAACCCGATCTCGGCTCCTAGGCGGCGGAGCACCTCGACGTCCCCCGACCGGTCCTTTCCGAAGCCGTGGTCGTACCCGATCACCAGCTCGCCGACCCTCAGCCGGCCGACGAGCACGTCGCGCACGAATGCCTCCGGCGGCATCTCGCGCACCGCTTCGGTGAACTTCACGACGTGGACATAGTCCAGTCCGAAGAGCGGCCAGAGGAGCCTGCGCTCGTCCGCCGTCGTCAGGAGCGCAGGCGCGCGCCCGGGGGCCACGACCTCCAGCGGATGGGGGTCGAACGTGACCAGCACCGCGGCCCGATCCGCGGCATCGGCGCGACGCACGATCTCGGCCAGGACCGCCTGATGTCCTCGATGGATGCCGTCGAAGGTGCCGACCGTGACGGTCGTGCGCCGACTGCCCGGCAGTCGGGCCGTCATTCCGCGTCCTCGCCTGCGGGAAACAGGACCCGCCGCGGGCGAAGCCGGTGCGCCCCCTCGACCTCGATGAGCTCCCCCATTCCGAGAAAGCCTCCGGGTCCGTGTACGCGGACCCATCCGGGGAGCGCCGCGCCGTGCTCGGGCGCAGCGATCTCGCGCCCCGCGGCGAACGCGCGCTGTCCCGCCGCATCCAGTCCGATTTGCGGATGATCTGCCACAGCGAGCCACGCGGGGGAGATGGCGGCGCGTGCGGCCACGGGGTCCCCCAGCGCAGGCCACGAGAGAGCGTCTTCGACGCGAAACGGCCCCGAGGCCAGCCGTCGCAGCATGTCGCAGTAACCGCCCGTTCCCAGGTCCTCCCCCAGGTCCCGCGCCAACGCCCGCAGGTACGTGCCGGTGCCGCAGCGAACGACGATCTCGAGCTCCGGCCAATCGTACCGTTCGATCTCGATCGCGTCGATCCGTACCGTCGCCGCGGCGAGCGTCACAGTCTCGCCGGCTCGTGCGAGCGCGTAGGCCCGCCGGCCGTCGACGTGCTTCGCCGAGAATGCCGGCGGCACCTGCTCCATCGTACCGACCCAAGACGCGCACGCATGCTCCACCGCGGCACGATCGGGTGGCGATGCGACCGGAACCATCTCGATCGTACCCTCCGAGTCGTCGGTGTCGCTTCGCTCCCCCAGCCGCACGATCGCGCGGTACGACTTCGGATGATCCAGACAGAACGGCGCGAGACGCGTCGCAGGCCCGATCCCCAAGACGAGGAGGCCGCTTGCGAACGGATCCAGGGTGCCGAAATGGCCGATGCGGTGCGTCCCGAGGGAACGTCGTGCGAGATCGACTACATCGTGGCTCGTGGGTCCCGCGGGCTTGTCGACCGCCAGCACGCCGGCGATCAATCGTCCTCCCCCGTCCCAGCGACGCCGTCCTCGGGCTCAGGCGGTAGATCCTCGAGGAGCTCCTCGATCCGAGCCGCGCGCTCCAGCGTGCGGTCGAGCTCGAAATGGAGCTCAGGCAGATACTTGAGCGAGATTTCCTCTCCTACCCGGGCACGCACGAAGCCGCGCGCGCGACCGAGTGCCGCGATCGTTTCCTGCTTCTCGCTCTCTTCTCCGAGCACGCTGACGTACACCCGGGCGTGCCGCAGATCCGGGCTCGTCCGCACGTCCATCACGGTCGCGAACCCGACGCGCGGATCCTTTAGTTCCCGGATCACGCGCGCGATCTCCTGCTTCAGCAGTTCGTCGACGCGTTCGGTGCGACGGGTTCGATGGGGCATGGCGGAAGGCTCACAGGATGTCGGTTTCGTCGGAGATGACGCGCAGCTCGGGCTCACCGTCCAGCAGCGAGCGGACGCCTTCCAGCGTGCGTTCGACAGACCGGCGCTCGGCTGCCACCGCCGCGACGGCCAGCTCGCAGCGCTGCCACTTGTCCTGATGACCCGTCTCCGACACGGCGACGTTGAATTTGTTCGCGATCCTGTCCTTCACGCTGCGGAGCACGAACCGCTTCTCCTTCAGCGAATGGACGTTCTGGACGTGGATGTCGAAGACCGCATACCCGACGAAAGCCATAGCCGCTCCGGTAGCTGGAAGCCGCTTGCCGCAGCCGGCGATGCGTTACGTCAGAGGACGCGTCAAAACGGTCCGGCTGCAAGGCGTGCGACGAGTGCGGGTACCCACGTAAGTGGGTGCCGAGGCGTACGACCTGTACGCCGCAGGAAGGCACGAGGAGCGCAACGCGGCAGACGGGCCGTTTTCACGCGTCACGCGAGAGTCCGTTGGACTTCTTCGATCTTGTAGGCCTCGATCACATCCCCGACCTTCACGTCGTTGAACCCTTCGATGTTGATCCCGCACTCGAACCCCTCGCGCACCTCGCGCACGTCGTCCTTGAAGCGCTTCAGCGACCCGATCAGGCCCTCGTACACTTCGACGCCGTCGCGCACAACTCGCACGCGCGCGGTCCGCGGGATCGTTCCGTCCGACACGAAGCAGCCCGCGATGGTGCCGACCTTCGGGATCTTGAAGGTTTCGCGGACCTCGGCGGACCCCAGCACGACCTCGCGCTCCTCGGGAGTGAGCAGGCCCTCCATCGCGTTGCGGACGTCGTCTACCACCTCGTAGATCACGCGGTAGGATCGAATGTCGACGCCCTCCCGCTCCGCGGCGGCTCGCGCTCGCGCGTCGGGGCGCACGTGGAAGCCGATGATGATCGCGGCCGAGGCTGCGGCTAGCAGAACGTCGTTGTCGGTGATTCCCCCGACGCCGCGATGGATCACGTCCACCTTCACCTCGTCGGTCGAAAGCTTCGTCAGCTCGTCCGCCAGCGCTTCCACCGAGCCACCGACATCGCCCTTCAGGATCACGTTCAGGCGCTCGATCTCCCCCGCCTGGACCTGGGCGTAGAGCTCCTCGAGGGTGGTCGGCTCCTTCGTCCGCCGGAACCCCTGCTCGCGCTGCAATCGCTGACGCCGCTGGGCGATGTCGCGCACTTCACGTTCGTCTTCGAGCACCGCGAAGCTGTCCCCGGCCTCCGGCACGCCGCTGAACCCCAGCACGCGAACGGGTTGGGACGGACCCGCCTCCTGCACGTTGTTGCCGCGCTCGTCGAGGAGCGCCCGCACGCGGCCGTCGAACAGGCCGCAGATGAACGCGTCGCCGATCTCCAGCGTCCCGGCGGTGACCAGGACCGTCGCCATCGGACCCATGCCTTTGTCGAGCTCGGACTCGATGACGACACCCCGGGCATGCCGCTCCGGGTTCGCCCGCAGGTCGAGCACGTCGGCCTGCAGCATGACCTTCTCGAGGAGGTCGTCGACCCCCTGGCCGGTCTTGGCGCTCACCTCCGCGCACAGGACCTCGCCCCCGAACTCCTCGATGACGACCTTGTGCTGCATCAGCTCCTGCTTCACGCGATCGGGTCGGGCGTCGGGCAGGTCGACCTTGTTGACCGCCACGACCAGCGGCACGCTCGCCGCGCGCGCGTGGTCGATCGCCTCGACCGTCTGCGGCATCACGCCGTCGTCCGCCGCGACCACGAGGATCACGATGTCAGTGGCCTGAGCGCCCCGCGCCCGCATGGCGGTGAACGCCTGGTGGCCGGGTGTGTCCAGGAACGTCACCGACCGCTCGTCGTCGAGCTCTACCTCGTAAGCGCCGATGTGCTGGGTGATTCCACCCGACTCTCCCGCAATCACGTTCGTCTGCCGGATGAAATCGAGCAGCGATGTCTTCCCATGGTCGACGTGGCCCATCACGGTCACGACCGGCGGACGCGCGACCTGGTTCTCCTCCGCCACGTCCTCTTCGACGGGCTCCTCGAGGACGAATGCATCCTGCCGTTGAGCGGCGAAGCCGAACTCCTCGCAGATCAAGCTGATGGTGTCGAAGTCCAGGCGCTGGTTCACCGTCACCATCAGGCCCAGCTCCATGCACGTCTGGATGATCTTCGTCGCGGGCACGTCGATCAGGTCCGCGAGCTCGCCGACCGATACGAACTCGGTCACCCTGATCAGGTTCTCCGGCTCGACGACTTCCCCCGGCTCCTCGGTCTCCTCCCGGCGCACGCGCTTGCGCCGCCGGGTCGCCTTCCCTTCCATCTTGGCCAGCGTCTTCTTGATATTCGCCTCGACCGCTGCCTGGTCGACCCGGCGGCGGCGACGCCGGCGGCGGCGGCCTCGCTTGTCCCCGTCGGCGTCGACGGCTTCGACGACCTCGGGCTCGACCGGCGGTGCGGCGTCGGGCTCCGGCTCCGCCTTCGACTTCGTGCGCGCCTTCTCGGCCCGGCGGGCCTTCTTCGCCTCCTCGAGCTTCTTCTTCTTCTCTTCCTCGGCGTGCTTTACCGCCTCTTTCTCCGCGTCGAACTTGCCGCGGATGCGCTCCACCGTCGCCTCGTCGATCGACGACATGTGGTTCTTCACCGGCAGATCCATCTCGCGCAGGAGATTGACCATCGCCTCGCTCGACACGTCGAACTGACGTGCGACTTCGTATACGCGGATCTTGGCCACTAGCTCTGCTCCCCTCCTTGCCGTTCTTCTTCGCCCGACTCCGCGACGGCGACGATCTGAGATATGCCTGCCGCGATGTTCGGATCGGTCACCGACAGGACCGCCACTGCGGCCTTGCCGGCGAGATCCCCCAATTCGTCCTTCGTCCAACCCCGATAGATCACGACCCCGGTCGCGCGCCAGGCGTCGATCAGGGACTGGCTGCGCTTGGCCAGCAGATCGTCCGCGATCCACACCGCCCGCACACGACCCGCCCGAACGCTGTCCTTCGTAAGCGCCACGCCCACGACGATCCGCCCCGCCTTGCGGGCCAGCCTCAACAGGCCTTCCACCCGAGGCTTGAGCGTGTCCGGTACCCGCTCAGTCCGGGCTGCGCTCGGCGCCGTCCGCTGCCTCCGAGTCGCCCGACTCCTCGCCGGCCGTCTCGTCCTCGACTTCATCCACGCCGGTGGCCGCTTCCGCCTCCGTTGCCTCGTCAGAGGCCCCGATCACCTCCGGCTCGGTTGCGCTCTCGACGTACTCCCCGGCTTCCTCATCCCACTCCTCGTCGACCTCGACCGTGAGCTCGTCGATCATGCGCATCAGCACGTCCACCGAGGCGGCATCGATTCCCGCCACGGCGGCCAGCTCCTGGCGCTCGAGATTGATGATGTCCTCGAACGTCCGGAAGCCCGCCGCGGTGAGAGCGGCCACGGCATCGGGTGTCACGCCGGGCACCTCGCTGAGGGGGAAGTCCTCGCCGCCGGCCGCCGCCTCGGCGACCGCCTCTGCGCGCGCCTCTGCGGTAGGCTCGGGCTTGCGGCCGAACAGGATCTCTTCCTCCTTCGCCAGGTACTCCTGCTTGCTCACCAGGTCGATCTTGTAACCGGTCAGCTTCGAAGCGAGCCGTACATTCTGACCCGATCGGCCGATCGCCAACGAGAGCTGATCCTCCGCGCAGACGACCGTGGCGCGCTTCTCGGGCGAGCGCTCGGCCTCGCCCTCGCCGCCAGCGGCTTCCCCGCCATCCTCCGGCGCGGCGCTCTCGGCGATGGAGGTCTCGGCTTCTCCCGGGACGGCCGCTGGACTCTCCAGCTCGGCCTCGCGACGCGCACGGGCGACCTTCGACGCCTCGAGTGCCGCGGCTGTCTCCTCGGGGCTCGCCGGCTGGAACGGCGCGGGCGCGGCGGTCGGCCCGCGGAAGCGCGGCTTGGTCTGGAACGGGGATCCACGCAACTCCGAGAACAACCCGCCGTCGTCGACTCCGCCACGCTCGTGGAGGATGATCTTGTAAACGTCGGCCGGTGACAGCGCCTGCGCGATGAACTGCCGCGAGTCGTCGGTCCAAGGCACGATGTCGATCCGCTCCCCGCCCAGCTCGCTGACCACCGCCTGGACGCGACTCCCCTTCAGACCCACGCACGCGCCCACGGGGTCGACGTGAGGATCCCGGGACCAGACCGCGATTTTCGAGCGGCTGCCGGGCTCACGCGCGATGGCCCGGATCTCGACGATCCCCTGGTAGACCTCGGGAACCTCGAGCGCGAACAGGGCCTTCACGAAGTCCGGGTGGGTGCGGCTCAGAATCAGCTGCGGGCCCTTCGTGGACTCCTTGATGTCGAGCAGCAGGGCGCGGACGGTCTCGCCCTGCCGAAGGTACTCGCGCCGGACCTGCTCGCGCGCCGGCATGATCGCCTCGGTCCGCCGATCGAGGAACACCAGCGCGTTGCCCCGATCGACCTGTTGGACTGTGCCCGAGACGAGCTCACCCACGCGATCCTCGTACTCGTCGCGGATCCGGTTCCGTTCCTCTTCGCGCACTTTCTGGATGATCATCTGCTTGGCCGCCTGGATGGCATTGCGGCCGAACTTGCGGAAGTCGAGCGGGATTTCGGCGATCTGCCCGGGTTGCGGGTCTCCGTCCCCCCACGGCTCGTTGACGTACGGAAGCGCCTTCGCCTGCTCGACCGTCATCTGACGCGAAGGGTCTTCGAGATGCTCCTCGTCCTCGACGACCTCTTTCAGCAGGTAGATGCTGATCTCGCCGGAGGCCGGGTCGACGAGGATGTCGGCATTCGCTTCCGCGCCGTGGTTCCTGCGAACGGCGGCCAGCATGCCGGCCTTGACCAGCTCGATGACCTCGCTCTTGTCGATCGCCTTCTCGCGTGTGAGCTGACCGAAGGCGTCCAGAATCTCCATCGCCATGACTGTCGTGACTCCTGTAGGGTCGTTTCTACCATTCGACGTGGAGCCGGGCGCGCGCGATCTCGTCCTCCGCGAACGTCCACTGCTCCTGTCCGTCCCGGACCACGATCCGGAACCCCCGCTCCCCGTTCTCCACCCGCTCCAGCGTGCCGACGTACTTCTTGCGACCCTCCCGCTTCGTGTAGAGGCGCACGTCGATCCTGTGGCCCACGAAGCGCTCATAATGCGCACGCCGTGTAAGCGGCCGATCGATCCCGGGGCTCGAGACCTCCAGGACGTACCGTTCGGGGACCTCGCCCGATCGCTCGAGCTCCGACTCCAGCAGCCGCGAGAGCCGGGCGCACTCGTCGAGGGTGATCCCCTCTACCGTGTCCACGTAGGCGCGCACGACCGGTCGGCCGTGCGATCCCGCGACTTCCAGATCGACCAGCTCCGCACCCGCCTGCTCGACGATCGGTTCGACGACGGCGATCAGGCGGCTCGGGTCTGGCATCGGCTCTCACGGCCGCGGAAGAAAAAAAATGGGGCCTGGGCCCCACTCCGAAACGAATATAGCCGAGAATCGCGGGCCTGCAAACCTCCCCGATCAGCGCCCTTCCTCGGCCCAACCCGCGAGCGCCAGCATCCGACCTCCGCCCCCCTGCTCCCGCCGATAGCTGTGAAGGCGCGCGTCGCAGGAGGTGCAGAGCGTCGAGGACGAAACGGCGTCGCGCGGCACGCCGGCCGCCACCACCTGGAGGGTCAGGGCGGCCCGCAGGTCCACGCGCGCGGGGCCGCCGTCCGCTTCGAGGCGCCATGCCCCCGGCTCGCGACCGGCGGCGGTGGCGTCGAGGGCGCGGACGACCTCCTCCCCCACGGGATAGCAGCAAGGCCCGATCGCCGGTCCCCACCAGGCGCGGATCTCCGCCGGCTCCACACCCATCTCGCTTCCGAGGGCGGCCACCGCCCGGGGCACGATCTCGGCAGCCGCCCCGCGCCATCCCGCGTGGAGAAGCGCCACGGCCCCGCGGGCCGGAGCGGCCAGGAACGCCGGGACGCAATCGGCGACTCCGACCGTCAGGAGGATTCCGGGCTTCGAGGCGAGAAACCCGTCGTAGCTCGCGACCCGGATCGTGGCGGGGGCCTGCCGGCCGGCCGGCTCCGGGACCCGCACGTCGTCGGCGCGGAAGAGCCGGGCGCCGTGCACCTGGGCGCCGCCGACGACCAGGCCGAAGCGCCCTGCGGCCCACACCCGCAGGGCCCGATGGGCGGCCGATACCTCCCGCGCCGGCGTCTCCGTGTGGAGTCCGAAGTCGAGCGGGCGGACCGTGACGGCCGAGATCAGGCCGTCCGCGAGCGCCCCCTCCACGCGCGGGAGCTCGCCTCCGACGAACCGCTCCTCGACAGGTGCCACGCTGGCCCGGGGGCCACTCAGGATCCGTCTCCGCGGGGTCCCGATCCAGTCTCGGGCGGGCGGGAGAGCCGAACCTCGGGCATCCGCTCCACCCGGAGCGAGACGTGCGGATACGGGATCCCGATGCCCGCGTCGTCGAGCGCCCCCTTGAGCCGCTCTAGATACTCGAACTCTAGCGGAACCTCGTGGTGCGGGTTCTTGAGCCAGAAGCGCAGCGCGAGGTTCACCGAGCTCGCCGCCAGCTCCGTGACCACGACTTCCGGCGCAGGCCGCTCGCGCACGCGCTGA
>JAICNR010000186.1 GCA_025931135.1 Gemmatimonadota bacterium
CGCGGTCGACGCGGAGGCCCACGCGCATGGCCTCGACGCCTACTACGTGATGGCGCTGATCCGCCAGGAGAGCCTGTTCGATGCGGACGCGGTCTCGCCGGTGGGCGCCGTCGGTCTCATGCAGATCATGCCCGCCACCGGTCGCGAGATCGCGGACTCGACCGGGTGGCCGGGCTACGACCCCGGCCTCCTCACGGATCCGGCGGTCAGCCTCCATTTCGGCGCGCGCTACCTCGAGGACCAGCTCGCGCGCTTCGACGGATTCTGGCCCGCGGTCCTGGCCGCGTACAACGGCGGCCCGCACAATGTCGAACGCTGGTGGGAGTTCCCCGAGCGCGAGCTCGACGCCGAGCTGTGGATCGACCGGATCCCGTATCGTGAGACCCGGAACTACGTCAAGAAGATAGTGGCTCAGTATGTGGCATATCGCGGGCTCCACTCCGATTCGCCGGCCTCGCGCTGAGGCGCGCCTAGCGGGCGCGTTCGGCCTCGTTGCCGCGCTCGCGTGGAGTCCCGTGCCTCTCGCCGGACAGCCGGAGCTCGAGATCGGCGAGCAGGCCGAGCATACGACGCTCGTCTATCCGCCGTTCGCGCACACGCTCGGGATCCACCGGGCGCGGACGAGCCATCTCCGGCTCTTCCTCGGCGACCGGACGCGCTTCGATGATCCGCAGGGCGTGGCGGCGGTGAAGTTCGCATCCGACGACGATCCCGACGTCCGTGGGGACGACTTCCAGCTGACGTTGTTCGGCGTGAACTCCGGCCGCGGCGAGGTGCTCTACAACTCGAGCATGCGGACGCTCGCGATCTTCGGACGCGAGGGCGAGGGGGAAGGAGAGCTCCGGGAGCCGCACGGGATCGCGGCCACGGTCGACGGCCGCGTATATGTGGCGGACACGGGGAACCGTCGCGTGGTGCGTCTCCGGTGGGACCCGGACGCGCGCGCGCTGCGGTGGGCCGGCGAATGGCCCGCGGGCTCGCCGTTCGACGTGGAGGCGGACGCGCGCGGTCAGGTCTGGATATCCGACCGCGAAGCGAACGCGGTCCTGCGGTTCGCCGATCGGGAGGCGGGGGCGGGAAGCGCGCTCCTGGGCCCCCAGAGCCCGGGCGACCGCTGGCCGCTCCCCGCGGACGTGGAAGCGCCGCTCGGTCTCGCCGTCGCCGACTCGCTGGACCCGTGGCTCCAGCCGAACGCGACCCGACTCTACCTCGTCGACCGGGAGGGCCTGCGGCTTCGGGCGTACGACGCGGACGGGAACGTCGTGGCGGAGGTCGAGCCGGGCGATCTCCCCGGCGGCGACGGGAGCGCGCGCTTCCTCTACGTGGAGATCGACTACTTCGGGAACGTCTACGCGAGCGATCCGATGGGACAGGCGGTCCACAAGCTGGACGCGGACCTCCGGCCGCTGACGACCTTCGCGGGTCCGGGTCCGGTCGAGAGCGGCCTGGAGGAGCCGCGCGGGATCGCGATCTGGAAGCGGTTCGGCCAGGTGTTCGTCGCGGAGCGCGAGGGCGCCCAGTACTTCTTCGTGGGGACCGACTTCCGCCCGCTCGAGGTGCCGATCCGCGTGCGGGAGCGGAAAGGGGGTGGGGAGTGGGCGCTCGAGCTGTTCCTGACCGAACCCGCGACGGTCCGGCTCGCGTTCCTCGACGCCGCCGGCGACACGCTCGCGGTGGTCGACGCGGGCACGGTCGGGGAGGGTCGCCAGGCGATCGAGTGGGCGGCCTCCGCCTGGCGGGAGCCGCCGCCGGAAGGGTGGTCCGAGAGGGCGGAGACGCTCGTCGTGGAGGCCCGTCCGACCTACTCCAGCCGCCGGCGATTCGCCCGCGTGGAGCGGCTCGCGTTCGCCTGGGAAGAACCCTTGACCGGCCCCTGACCTTCCGATACACTCGCTGCGACAACCCTCAGAACATCGCCTTCGAACGGGGAGGTTCCCACCACGATGCCCACGGGAAAGGTCAAGTGGTTCAACGACGCGAAGGGATACGGATTCATCGAGCGGGAGGACGGTGAGGACGTCTTCGTCCACTTCACCGCGATCCAGTCTGACGGCTTCAAGACCCTGGCCGAAGGCCAGTCGGTGGAGTTCGAGGTACTGAACGGGCAGAAGGGCCCGCAGGCCTCCAACGTCCTGAAAGTCTAGGACCCCCGCTACCGGGTCGAATCGAGCGCCCCGCCGGCGGGACCGGCGGGGCGCTTTTCTTTGGTTGCCCGCGGGATCCCGACCGACCATCATGCCGCCCATGGCCGATCCGCGACAGCAGGCGGAAGAGGAGATCGAGCGCCGGGAGGACGTCCGCGTCGCCCTGAAGCAGGTGACCGGGGTCGAACGGGAGTCGAAACCGGTGCGTCCGCTCGAACTCGCATGGCTCGCGACCTACCTGCTTCTGTTCGCCGCATTGGCCGTCCTTCTGTATCTGCTTCGCTTCGACGTGGTCGAGCTTCCACCTCGTCTGGACGCATTCCTGGAGAGGCTGACGCTCGGAGGGATGGCGGTCCTGACCGTGTTGACGGCGGCCAAGTCCGTCGACGTGTTCGTTCTCCGACGGCTCGAGAGCCGGGTCACCCAGTACAACCTGCGCCGCGTGGTGGGTGCCGTCGCCGCCCTTCTGACCGTCACGGTGATCGCCTCGGTCCTATCGGCCAGCTGGTACACCGCGCTGGTCAGCCTGGGCGTCCTGTCGGTGATCCTCGGATTCGCTCTCCAGACACCCATCCTCAGCTTCATTGGCTGGATCTACATCCTGGTGCGGGCGCCGTACCGGGTCGGGGACCGGATCCGGATCGGCGAGGCGACGGGAGACGTCATCGACGTCGGGTACCTCGACACCACGCTGTGGGAGTTCGGCGGTGAGTATCTCTCGACCGACCACCCGAGCGGACGCGTGATCAAGTTCCCGAACTCGCTGGTCCTGAGCGAGCCCGTGTTCAGCTATTCGTGGCCGTTGTTCCCCTACATCTGGAACGAGCTGAGCTTCCAGGTGGCGTACGACTCCGACCTGCCGCGAGTGGCGGAGATCCTCAAGGAGGTGGCCGACCGCGCGGTCGGTGAGGCGATGCGGGAGCGAGTTAGAGTGTTCCGGGAAATCCTGGCGGAAACCCCGGTCGACCAGCTCGAGGTCCGGGAGGAGCCGGCGGTCTTTTTTCGCGTCAGCTCCAACACGTGGATCGAAGCCAGCGTCCGCTACCTGGTCGATCCCAAGCGGGCGGGCCGGGTGAAGACCGACATTCTGGCCGCAGCCCTCGAGCGGCTGAACGCGGAGCCCGACCGCGTGCTCCTCCCCAAGAGCAACATGCGTTGAGCGAAGCAGGCGGCGGACATCAGCCGAGCCGCGCGTCCGGAGCGAGGGGGACGAAAAGCGAGCGGCGCGGGACCGCGCCCACGTTCCGCGTGCGGTGGCCGCGCCCTGTAGTGTCCTCGAGAAGCAGCACCTCGCCGCCCGCGAAGCGCCGCACCTCTCCGTCGCCGACCTCGATCTCGATCTCGCCGTCCAACAGGACGACGAGCTGCCGCGCGGGCGCGGGGTGCCAGTCGTAGTCGTAGTCGGCGCCGGTCTCGCGGAAGATGACGGACTCCGCGGCCATCGGCTGCGAAAGACGGCCGATCAACCCCGCATCCTCGAGCGGGATCTCGATCTCGTCGAAGCGTGTGACGCCCGCCGCGTCGGCGCGGATCCTTGTGATCTTCAACGTGCGCCTCCGCGTGCGCTCCGACCTCCGGAGGCGAGCGTC
>JAICNR010000078.1 GCA_025931135.1 Gemmatimonadota bacterium
AACCACGACCCCGAGGCCTCGGTGGTGGGGGAGATCGTCCCCGGCCACGAGTTCTACGATTACGAGGACAAGTACTTCGACGACGCCGTCAAGCTCCTGATCCCCGCGGAGCTACCCCAGGGAGTCGCCGACCGGGTGCGCGAACTCGCGGTCGAGGGCTTCCGCTCGATCGATGCGCGCGGAATGGCGCGAGTGGACTTCTTCCTGGAGCGGGGGACCGATCGGATCTACCTGAACGAGATCAACACCATCCCCGGTTTCACGCGGGTCAGCATGTACCCGCGGCTGTGGGAAGCGGCCGGGGTGTCGTTTCCGGATCTCTGCGATCGCCTGATCGAGCTGGCCCTCGAGGCGCGCGAAGAGCGCGCCTCGCTCATGCGATCCCGCTGATCGCTCTCCCCGTCAGCACTTCGTGCAGGGGAAGACCAGGACCTCGGCGGTATCGGATCCCTGACCAAGGGCCGCTTCGACCGTGATCGTCGCTCTGCCGGGGGCGACTCCGAACACCCGACCCTCGCTGTTCACCTGCACGACCGAGTTCGCGTTCGAGGACCAGCGCAGGACGGCATTGGTCACGATCTGATTGTCGGCGGTGATTCCGCGCGCGGTCATAAGGCAGGTGCTTCCGATGTCGACCGTGGGACACGGAGCGGTGATCTCTACCTGGGCCAGCGGAATCTCGATAGCCGTCGGGCCATCGTCGCCGCCGCAGGCCAGCAAGGCGGCCGCGAGGAGTCCTGGGGCCATGCGTTGGAGTGTCATCGTGTGGATCCTTCCTTGATGAACGTTGATGGGTCGAAAATACTCGCGGATCGGGCCATGGTCACCTCGGTTCCACGGGAGCGGTCAGCTCAGGGCGGCGTGCACGTGATCGAAGGGCTCGACGGAGGCGTGACGGGGATCGTGACGTCGTCCGATGCCCCGGTCTCGAGAACCTCGGCTTCGATCGTCACGGTGCCCGTCGCCCACCCGTCGACCCGGCCGAGGCCGTCGACGCTCGCCACGGCCGGGTTGCTCGAGGTCCAAAGCACGGTCGGAAGCTGCGCCGGTTTCCCGTTCTTGTCGAAGGCGTCGAACTCGAGCTGACACCGCGCGCACTTCTGCACCCGGGGACAGCGGGACGAGTCGATCACGATCCGGGTGGCCGGGTTCGGCTCGAGCACCAGCGTGGTGCTGTCGTCGCACGCCCCGAACGCCAGGAAACCCATGAAGATCAAGGGGATTCGGACGTCGATCCGCCGCATCGGACTCCTCCCGGTGCAGTTGCCGCTCACTGGATGCCCACCTAACTTCCTCAACCTGTTTGGCCCGTGGTGTAATTGGCAACACGCTTGACTCTGGATCAAGAGACTCCTGGTTCGAGTCCAGGCGGGCCAACCAGTCGATGCGGGGAGCGGGGGTCCGCTCCCCGTTCGTCGTCGTGACCTCCATACCCTGAGAACGCGCCCTCTGAAGGGCACGTTTAAACCTCGGCCTCCCCAGGGAGAAACGCCAATGCCCGACCGCGCCGCCCGCAAGCTCGCGCTCCTGATCGGTTTCGCAGTCCTCGTCCCGGCCTCCGGAGCCGTGGCTCAGACCACCCCCGCGTTCCAGGGTGCGACGCTGGAAGTCGTTTCCGAATGGACCGGGCAGGATCGGGGGGACGGGAGCGGAACCTATCGGCTCACCACCCGGGTCACCGACACCCGCGCCGGCATGACGATCCAGCACCAGCTCGCCGCCGACCGCGACGTTCAGCTGGAGGTGGAATCGAGCGAGTCGCTGAGCGTGTACGAGGGGGAGAGCGAAACCGCGCACGCGGAGTCGGACCCCACGGCGCTGGGCGTGTGGGCCGAGCCCGCGATCGCATACGCGATCCCGTTCGACGTCGAGTTCCGAACCGACGCGCGGAAGAGCTACCGGCCGCGCGACAGGCAGGTCGAGGAGCTCGTGCATTCGGCGGCCCCGGACGCTCGCGTCTCGACCCGGGCGGCGTCCGACGGTCGAACGATGGCGGTCGTAGAGATCCCGGGAGTCCTGCCGGTCGCGGACCTGGCCCGGATGTTCGTGGGGATCCGCCAGGCGTTCGCCGACGCGGACGTCGGGCTGGCGAAGCTCCAGATCAAGGGCCAGGCCGATGCCTCTGCAACCGTCGAGGCGGCCACGGCGCAGTGACCGAAAGCCCCGCGGCCGTCGAGAACGTCGTCATCCTGGGTTCCGGCTGCGCAGGCCTCACCGCGGCGATCTACGCCGCGCGGGCGAATCTCGAGCCGCTCGTCGTCATGGGAGTCGAGGCCGGCGGTCAGCTCTCGATGACCACCGAGGTCGAGAACTTCCCCGGCTTTCCGGACGGGATCCAGGGTCCGGAGCTGATCGACCGCATGCGTCGGCAGGCCGAACGCTTCGGCGCGCGCTTCGAGGCCGGGGACGTCACCTCCGTCGATCTTTCCGTCCGCCCCTTCCGGTTCGAGATCGAGGGCGAGCCCCGCCGGACCCGAACCCTGATCGTCTGTTCCGGAGCCACGGCGAGGATGCTCGGCCTGCCGGGCGAGAGACAGCTCATCGGGCACGGCGTATCGACGTGCGCTACCTGCGACGCCGCCTTCTTTCGCGACCAGGAAGTGATCGTCGTGGGCGGGGGGGACAGCGCGATGGAGGAGGCTCTGTTCCTGGCCCGCTTCGCGCGCCGCGTGTACGTCGTCCATCGCCGGGACGAGCTCCGGGCCAGCAAGATCATGCAGGAGCGTGCGCTGTCCAACGAGAAGATCGAGTTCCTCTGGAACACCCACCTGACCGAAATCCTGGGCGAGCGGCAGGTCGAGGGCGTTCGCCTGTGGAACCACGCTTCCGGAGAGCGCTGGGAGATGAAGATCGACGGCGTGTTCCTGGCGATCGGCCACGTTCCCAACACCACGATCTTCGAGAATCAGCTCGAGATGGACGCGCAGGGGTATCTCGTTCCCAAGGATCCGGGGCGCTCGCTCACCGACGTCGAGGGCGTGTTCATCGGCGGGGACGTCCACGATCACGTCTACCGGCAGGCGGTCACCGCCGCGGGCGCCGGTTGCCGGGCCGCGATGGACGCGGAGCGCTATCTCGAGCGGGTGGGCGAGGCGCCCCAGCGGGTCGCCGGGGCGACGTCGAAGTGAGGCGCGCATGAGCATGCAGGCGGTCGTCAAGGTCGACGAGCGCGAGGGGCGCGCGGGCACGCAGGTGCGTGACGTCGCCATTCCCGAGCCCGGAGAGGGCGAGGTCCGACTCAAGGTGCGGGCCGCGGCGATCTGCGGATCCGATCGGCACATCTATCACTGGGACCCGTCGGTCCGCGAAATGATCGTACCTCCGCGGATCTACGGACACGAATTCTGCGGCGAGGTCGACGCATTGGGCTCGAGTCCGGGCCGGAGCGACCTGCGCGAGGGGGACTTCGTTTCCGCCGAGATGCACGTGACGTGCGGCGCTTGCCGGCAGTGCCTGAGCGGGCAGGGCCACGTCTGCAGCAACACCCGGATCATCGGCTTCCACTGCGACGGCTCGTTCGCGGACTACGTCATCGTCCCGACCCGGAACGTCGTGCGGCTCGACCCGGAGGTCGTACCGCTCGCGGTCGGTTCGTTCCTCGACGCGCTGGGGAATGCGGTTCACACGGTTCAAGACCACGTGCTCGCCAACGCGACGGTGGCGATTACCGGATACGGACCGATCGGGGCCATGGCGGCGGCCATCGCCCACCACGAGCACGCGGCGCGGATCTATGTGATCGACGTGAGCGATCATGCCATCGCACAGGCCGAGCGTTGGCGGCGTCTGAAGGGGGCCGACAACGTAACCGTGCTGCGGACGGGCGGGGCCACCGCCCACGAAGTCGACGAGCGGATCCTCGACGAAACCGACGGTGGGGTGGACCTGGTGCTCGAGATGTCCGGGGCCGAGGCCGCGGTCAACCAGGCGCTTCGCATCGCCCGCATGGGTGGAACGGTGTCCCTGCTGGGGATCCCGTCCCGGGAAGCGGTGACGATCGAGCGCTTTGCGCGCGACCTGATCTTCAAGGGTCTCACGCTGCATGCGATCATAGGACGGCGGATCTTCTCGACCTGGGAGCGGATGCTGGACCTCCTCGCCGACGGCCTCGACGTTCGTCCGCTGGTGTCCCACGAGTACGAAGGTCTGGATGCGTTCATCGAGGGGATGGAGGCGTTCGACGCGCACGAGGCCCTGAAGGTCGTCTTCTACCCCCACGGGAGAAACGGGCATGCCTGACGGGTTGACGCGCCATCTCGAGGCCGAATTGAACGCCCTCCGCGAAGCGGGGACCTACAGGACGGAGCGCGAGCTCGAAGGCCCTCAGGACGCGGAAGTGAAGGTGAACGGCCGCGAGGTGGTCATGCTGACGTCGAACAACTACCTCGGCCTGGCGAACCACCCGCGAATCCGTGCCGCCGCCCGCGAGGCGGTCGACGCGTGGGGGTACGGCATGGCGTCGGTCCGGTTCATTTGCGGGACGGACTCGCTCCATCTCGAGCTCGAGGAGCGGATCGCGGACTTCTTCGAGGCGGACGCGGCGATCCTGTACACTTCGTGCTGGAACGCGAACGAGGCGCTCTTTGCCACCATCCTGGATGATCCGGACGCGGTATTCTCGGACGAGCTCAATCACGCGTCGATCATCGACGGTATACGGCTCTGCAAGGCGCGACGTCACCGCTATCCGCACGCGGATCTCGAGGCGCTCGAGAAGCTCCTGGACGAGGACGAATCCCGGCACCGGGTGGTGGTGACAGACGGGGTATTCTCGATGGAAGGCGAGCTCGCCGACCTGTCGGCGCTCCTGGACCTCTGCGAGCGCAAGCGCGCGACGCTCGTCGTGGACGACTCCCACGCGACCGGCGTTCTCGGCGCGCGTGGCCGAGGGACGGCGGAGGAGCAGGGAGTCCACGGCCGGATTCCGATCACGACCGGAACGTTGGGAAAGGCGCTGGGCGGCGCGGCCGGTGGTTTCGTCGCGGGACCGCGCGCCGTCGTCGAAACGCTCCGCCAGCGGTCGCGGCCGTATCTGTTCTCGAACGCGCTCCCGCCGATGATCGTGGCGGCGTCGCTCGCGGCGTTCGACCTGCTCGACGCCGAGCCCGAGCGGGTCGCGCGTCTGCGCGAGAACACGCGCTGGTTCCGGGACGCGCTGCGGGAGCGGGGATTCGACGTGCGGGAAGGAATCCACCCCGTGGTACCGGTGATGGTGGGCGACACGGCGCTCGCGATCCGGCTCTCCGGGGAGCTGTTCGAGCGCGGAATCTACGTCTCGGGATTCGGCTTCCCGGTGGTGCCGAAGGGGGAGGCGCGCCTGCGGTGCCAGATCTCGGCGGCGCACACGCGCGACGAGCTCGCCCGCGCGGTGGATGCCATTGCGGAAGTGGGTCAGTCCGCGGGAGTTATCGTCGCATGAGCGCGCCAGAGACCCCGCGCGAGGAGCTCGTGGAGACTCACAAGGTCGCCGTGCGGCGGTTCGTCCTCAACTCGTTCCTCACGAACGGATTCGTCATCCGCGACAACGATACCGACGCGCTTGCGATCGTGGATCCCGGCGATCGGGTCGACGATCTGGTCCGGGCGGCCGGGGAGTGGGGCGGGGACGTGCGGTGGATCCTGGTCACCCATTGCCATCCCGACCATTGCGCCGGCGTGCGGGAGCTGGTCGGACGGGTGGGGGGCGAGGTGGCGGGGCCGCCGTCGGGTCCGTACGCTGTCGACCGTCCGGTATCGGGCGGCGAAGCGCTCGACTTCGGCGCGCGCACGATCCTCGTTCAGGCGACCCCGGGGCACACACCGGACAGCGTGAGCTATCAGATCGACGAGCATGTCTTCGTGGGGGATTTCCTGTTCCGGTTGGGAAGCGGCCGGACCGACGGGGAGGGGGCGAGCACCGCATCCCTGTTCGAGACCGTGCGCGAAGTTTTCGACGACCTCCCCGACGACACGATCCTCTGGTGCGGGCACGGCCCGTCTTCGACGGTGGGGGAGGAGAAGGCCGGGAACCCCTTCTGGCGCATCGCCCGCGGCGCCCCGGCGACTCCGCTCCAGGAGGCCCGGTACCGTGGGATCACCGTCCCGGTACTCGCGTGGGCGGCGGACTACGACGGCGGCCGCAAGGCGCTGGTGCGGCTGTCGGACGGCTCCGAAGTGATCGTGCCGGGCTCCCAGCTCGCGGGCTGACGCCGGACGTCCCGCACCGTCTTGCGGTTCCGATGAGCGAGTCTACCTCCTCTATCACCTATCCGTCGGGAACGGCGACGTTCCTGTTCACGGACATCGAGCGCAGCACCGAGATGTGGGAGCGCCACCGCGAGGTCATGCCGCGCGCTCTCGAGCGTCACGACAGCGTCATGCGCGACGTGATCCGGGCCTCCGGGGGCCGCGTCTTCAAGGAGGTCGGGGACGCGTTCCATGCCGTGTTCGCCGACGCGGCGCGAGCGGTGGAAGCCGCGATCGCGATCCAGCGGTCGCTATCCGCCGAGGCGTGGGAGACTCCGGAGCCTATCCGCGTGCGGGTCGCGCTCCACGCCGGCGACGCCGAGCAGCGGGACAACGACTTCTTCGGGCCCACGCTGAATCGGACGGCCCGGATTCTCGCCGCAGGCCACGGCGGACAGGTCCTCCTGAGCCAGTCGGTCGAGCGTCTGGTGCAGGACCGCTTCCCCGAGGGGACCGCGCTGCGGGATCTCGGGGAGCGGAGGCTCAAGGACCTCGCTCGCCCGGAGCGGATCTTCCAGCTCGTGGTCGAGGGGCTGGACACGGAATTTCCGCCGCTTCAGACCCTCGACGCCCGTCCCCACAACCTGCCCGCCCAGGAGACCCCGCTGGTGGGCCGGGAGCGGGAGCTTAGAGCGGTCCGCGACCTCGTGCTCCGGCAGGGCACGCGGCTGATCACGCTGACCGGTCCCGGCGGAACCGGCAAGACGCGGCTCGCGCTCCAGGTGGCCGCCGAGGTGATCGACGCGTTCCGGGACGGCGTGTTCTTCGTCAACCTGACCAGCGTGCGGGAGCCCGAGCGGCTTCCCGCGACGATCCTCCAGACGCTCGACGTCTCTCCGGACTCCGGTGAGGCCGAAGACGTGGCGCTGCGGAAATGGCTCGCCGACCGCGAGCTGCTGCTGGTGCTCGACAACTTCGAGCAGATCGTCGACGCCGCCGTCCGGGTCGGGGATCTCCTGCGCGAGGCGCCGAGGCTGTGCGTCCTCGTCACGAGCCAGGCGGCGCTCCGGATCCGCGGCGAGCACGCCTTCCCGGTGGGTCCGCTCGAGCTTCCCGAGGAAGGGTCGTCCCTCGTCGTGCTGGCGGCCAACGACGCCGTCGAGCTGTTCGTGGAGCGCGCGCAGGCGATCCGGCCCGACTTCGAGCTCGACGAGGAGAACGCGCAGGCGGTGGGAGCGATCGTACGCCAGCTCGACGGATTGCCGTTGGCGATCGAGCTCGCCGCCACCCGCATCCAGCTGTTCACTCCGCAGGCGCTGCTGAGCCGGATCGCGCAGCGGTTCGACCTGCTGTCGTCGCGGGCGCGGGACCTGCCGGACCGGCATCGAACCCTCCGTAACGCCATCGCGTGGTCGTACGACCTGCTCGACGAAGAAGACAAGGCGCTGTTCCGGCGTCAAGCGGTGTTCGACGGCGGGTTCGCGCTCGATTCCGCCGAGGAGGTGTGCTCGCCCCCGGACGACCCGCTCGACATCCTCGAGGGTCTGACTTCGCTGATCGACAAGAGCCTCCTGCGTCAGCGGCCGACTTCGCTCGGCGAGCCGAGGTTCGAACGTCTTCGCACCGTGCTCGCGTTCGCGGTCGAGATCCTTGAGGAGAGCGGGGAGGCCGACACCTGGCGCCGCCGGCATGCCGAGCACTTCGCGGCGCTCGCCGAGCGCGTCGACGAGGCGTTGAGCGCGCAGCGCGAGGCGAAGAGCCGGCTGGACCGGCTGGCGCTCGAGGTCGACAACATCCGTGTGGCACTGAAGTGGGCGGTGGGAGCGAGGGAAGCCGACCTGGCCGTCCGGCTCTGCGCCGCGATCCCGGCGCTCTGGTTCCGGACCGGGACGCTCCAGGAGGGACGGACATGGCTCGAACAGGTGCTCGCCTTGGGGTCACTCTCGGAGCCGACGCGCGCGCGCGCGCTGAACCTGCTCGGGCGCATCCGCCAGATCGGCGGCGACAACAGCCCGGAGGTCGGCGCCGCGTTCGAGGAAAGCCTCGGCCTTTACCGCAAGCTCGGCGACGAGCGGGGAATCGCGCGGGCGCTCATGAACCTGGGAAACTTGAAGCGCCGTGAGCGGGACCTGGACGCCGCCGAGGCGCTGTTCCGCGAGGCGCTTGCGATCTACGAGTCGCTCGGAGAGGCCTTCGGCCGGGGCGCCGCGCTGATGAACCTCGGAGATCTCTACTCGGCGCGGGGCGACCGGGACGAGGCCCGCTCCCTGTTCGAGCGCGCGCGAGAGGTCACGCGTGCCGGCGGCGCGCGGATCGGTCACGCCTATTCGCTCCAGTATCTGGGCACGATGGCCGTGGTCGACGGGCTCCTCGACCAGGCGGAGGATCTCTACGAGCAGAGTCGCAGGGAGTTCGCCGATCTCGGCGCGCGCCCCGGCCTCGTTTGGTCCTTCTACTACCTGGCGATCGTAGCCCGCGAGCGAGGGGACCTCGGGCGGGCCCGGGCGCTGTTCGGCGAGGCGATCCAGGGGGTTCAGGAGTTGGGGCATCTGCCGGGCGTCGCCCTGGCGCTGATCGGGCTCGCGGGCGTCGAGCGCGCCGAGGGCCACCACCGACGCGCGGCGATCCTTCTCGGGGCGGCGCGCGAGATCCAGCGGCGGGCGAGCCTGTCGATCAGCGAGGTCGAGGTATCCTCGATGCGCGAGATCGAGGCCGCCGGCCGCGAAGCGCTCGGCGATTCGGAGCTCGAGCGGGCGCTCTCGGAGGGGAGGAGCCTCGAGGTCGCGCACGCGGTCGCGCTGGCCCTGGCCCCCGCCGACGCGCTCGCGTCGTAGCCCAATTTTTGCGGGCTGGAATCCACGTTCATGTTCATAATGATAAACGACTTGCATGCCTTGATGTGAGGCGGTTTCGAGACCGATGATCACGATCTCCAACCTGGCCAAGTCGTTCGGTGCCCAGAGCCTGTTCGAAGGCGTCTCGCTCCAGCTCTCGGAGGGGTGTCGCTACGGGCTCGTGGGGGCGAACGGCTCGGGGAAGTCCACGCTCCTCCGGATCCTCTCCGGAGATACCGCTCCGAGCGAGGGGTCGGTCTCGATCCCGCGCCGGGCACGGGTCGGGCTCCTTCGCCAGGACCACTTCGAATACGAGGACGTGCCCGTCCTCGACGTCGTGCTGATGGGCAACCCGGAGCTATGGGCGGCGCTCCGCGCGAAGGAGGAGGTCCTGGCACGGGCCGCCGAGCACTTCGACGGGGATCGCTATGCGGCCGCCGAGGAGGTCGTCCTCCGATTCGACGGATACTCCGTCGAACCGCGGGCGGCGGAGATCCTGGAGGGATTGGGGATCCCGGCGGCGGTCCACGCCCGTCCGCTCTCGACCCTGTCGGGCGGATTCAAGCTGCGGGTGCTTCTCGCGCAGACGCTGGCCGCGGATCCCGACGTCCTCCTCCTGGACGAGCCCACGAACCACCTCGACATCCTGTCGATCCGCTGGCTGGAGAAATTCCTGCAGGACTTCGAAGGCACGGCGGTCGTGATCTCCCACGATCATCGGTTCCTCGACAACGTCAGCACCCACATCCTCGACGTCGACTACGAGACAGTCACGCTCTATCCCGGGGGCTACACCCGCTTTCAGGACGCCAAGCGGGAGGAACGGGAGAGAAAAGAGGCGGAGATCGCGAAGCGCGAGAGGGAGATCGCCGACCACCAGGCGTTCGTGGACCGCTTCCGCGCCAAGGCCACGAAGGCGCGTCAGGCGCAGAGCCGGATCAAGCGGATCGAGAAGATCGAGATCGAGCGTCTGCCACAGAGCTCGCGCCGCTGGCCCACGTTCCGCTTCCGCCAGCGGCGTCCGAGCGGGAAGATCGCGCTGATCGCGCGCGGCCTGTCGAAGTCGTTCGGCGAGCGGCACGTGCTCGCGGATGTCTCGCTCGAGGTGAAACGAGGAGACCGGCTCGCGATCCTGGGACCAAACGGGATCGGCAAGTCGACGCTGCTCAAGATCCTCGTCGGTCGACTCGAGGCCGACGCGGGGAAAGTGGAGTGGGGCTACGAGGCGCATCCGGGCTGGTTCGCGCAGGACCATCGCGAGCAGCTGGGAGACGGGAAGCAGACCGCGGAGAGCTGGCTCTGGGAGGCGGCCCCGGGCGAAGGGATCGGCTTCGTGCGCGGGCAACTCGGTCTGGTACTCTTCTCGGGAGACGAGGCCCTCAAGCCGGTCGGAAAGCTCTCCGGCGGCGAAGCCGCTCGGCTCGTCTTCGCGCGGCTCGCGGTCGAGAAGCCCAACGTGCTGGTGCTCGACGAGCCAACCAATCATCTGGACCTCGAGGCGATCGAGTCGCTCGTGGAGGGGCTGAAGAGCTTCGACGGGACGGTGATCCTCGTGAGCCACGACCGCTGGTTCGTGCGCGAGGTCGCGGACAGGATCGTGGAGATCCGGGCTGACGGTCTGCGGGATTTCCGCGGCGGATACGACGATTACGTGGCGGCGTGCGGCGACGACCACCTCGACGTGGAGGCGGTGTCGAACCGGGAGCTCCGCGGACGCTCCGCGGAGGTGACCAGCCGCGCCGCCCCGCCGGAGGCGGCAGTGCGACGGTCTAAAGCGGGGGACTTGGCGGTGAGCGAGCGGGCCCGCCGCCGCCGCGCGACCGAGCTCGCGACGGAGCGGGATCGTCTGCTGGAAGAGGTCGGGCGCGCGGAAGCGCGACTCAAGGAGCTCCACGCACGCTTCGCCGATCCCGCGTTCTACGCGGG
>JAICNR010000239.1 GCA_025931135.1 Gemmatimonadota bacterium
AGGAGCGCGTCGAGCGCGAAGTACTGCTCCTTGTTCCGGGGGCGGATCCCCTGGACACCCTCCGCCACATCGATCAGCGCGCGAAGGGTTCCTCCCACCGCATCGATGCGCGCGAGCGCGGTGTTGGCGGAATCCTGACGGTCCTTCAGAAGGGCGTATTCGTTGGGGAAGTACTCGCCCGCCGGCAGCGCGAGCGCGCCCTCCGCGCGGAACTGCTCGAGCTCGCCCGCGTCGAGCTCGATCTCGGTGTGGCCGCTGTAGAGCTCGTTCAGGTCGACGCGATCGGTCTCGTAGTCCTCCGCCACGAGGCCCAGCGCGTCCGCCTTGATCCGCAGGTTCACGTCCTTCGTGACGACGATGAGCGGGACGTCCGGTGCATCGTCCTGGATCCGGCGGGCGATCTTGAGGATCTCGTTGTCGACCCAGCCGTCCGAGCGCGCGATCACCCGCTGCGGGTCATCGGGGTCGAACACCACGCGCAGGCGCCCGCCCGTGTCGAGCTCCACGCCGTCCGAGAGATGACCGCGCGCGCGCAGGGAGTCGAGAAACCGGCTGATCCAGCGCGCATTCTCGCCCAGGCCGGTCAGCTGCTTCTTGAAGCGGTCGATCTCCTCGATGACGTAGATCGGGATCAGGACGGTGTTGTCCTGGAAGGCGGTGAGCGCCTTGGGGTCGTGGAGCAGGACGTTCGTGTCCAGCAAGTACCGCTTTTTCATCTGCGCAGGTCGACCCACACGGCTTTCGTCTCCGTGTAGTTGTCGAGGGCGTGCTTGCCGAGGTCGCGGCCGTAGCCGCTCTGTTTGTAGCCGCCGAACGGCATCGCGGCGTCGTACAGGTTGTACGTGTTGATCCAGACGGTCCCCGCCTTGAGGCGGCTCGCCACGTAGTGCGCCTTCTTGATGTCCCGCGTCCAGACCGCAGCGGCGAGCCCGTAGGACGAGTCGTTGGCCCGGGCGATCGCCTCGTCCACGTCGTCGAATGTCAGCGTGGCCAGGACGGGTCCGAAGATCTCCTCGCGCGCGATCGTCATCTCGGGCGTGACGCCGTCGAACACGGTGGGTTGCACGAAGTAGCCGGGCTCGAGCTCGGCCACCCGCGCGCCACCGGCGACGATCGTGGCCCCCTCGCGCTTCCCGGTCTCGATATACCCGAGCACGGTCTCCATCTGTTTCTCGGAGACGATCGCCCCGATCCGCGTCGTCTTCTCGAACGGATCGCCGACCGCCATCTTGCCGGCGCCGGCGGCGACCGCAGGCACGAGCTCGTCGTGCGCCGCGCGCTCGACCAGGAGCCGGCTTCCGGCGGCGCAGACCTCGCCTTTGCCGTAGAAGATCCCGCCCACCGCTCCGCGCGCGGCGAGCTTGAGATCCGCGTCGGCGAACACGATGTTCGCGCTCTTCCCGCCGAGCTCGAGCGAGACGCGCTTGACGGTCTCGGCGGCGAGCCCCGCGATCCGCTTGCCGACCGCCGTCGAGCCGGTGAACGCGATCTTGTCGACGCCCGCGTGCTGTACGAGCGCCTCGCCCGCCGTGCGGCCACCGCCGGTGACGACGTTCAGCGCGCCCGGCGGGAGCCCCGCCGCGGCTCCGATTTCCGCCAGCAGGAGCGCAGTCAGCGGCGTCTCGCTGGCGGGCTTGAGCACGACGGTGCAGCCCGCGGCCAGCGCGGGCGCGACCTTCCAGGAGGCGAGGTTGAGCGGGAAGTTCCACGGCACGATGGCGCCCACGACGCCGACCGGCTCGCGGAGCGTGTAGCCGAACTGGTTCGGTACCGAGAG
>JAICNR010000041.1 GCA_025931135.1 Gemmatimonadota bacterium
AGCGGAGGCCGCGGAGACGGGGCACGAGGTCAAGGTGGGGCGCTTCCCGTTCAGCGCGAACGGTCGTGCCCGCTGCATGAACGAGACGACGGGGTTCGTGAAGATGATCGCGGACGCCGCGACCGACCGCATGCTGGGATGTCACATCCTGGGTGCGCGGGCGGGAGACCTGATCGCCGAGCTCGTCGCCGTGGGGTCGTTCCGCGGCGGCGCCGAGGACGTGGCGATGACCGTGCACGCGCACCCGACCCTGGCCGAGGCGGTCAAAGAGGCCGCGCTCGACGTCCAGGGCCAGGTGCTCCACATATAGCCGGGACGCAGAGGGCTAGTAACGCCTCGAGTTCTGCCGGATCTTCTCGCGCGCGTCCTCGACCTTCTCGCCCGCCTGCCGCTTCAGCTCTCCCGCCTTCTGCTGGACCTCGCCCTCGGCCTCTTCGAGCTTGCCCTCGGCTTCCAGCTCCTCGTCGTCCGTCCAGTCGCCGGCCTTCTGCTTCGCTTTGCCTGCGGCTTCCTTGGCTTTCCCCTTCAGCTCGTCTCGATCCGGTGCGCTCATGGTGACCTCGTGTCTCGTCATGGGTTCGCCGTCGTGCGGCCTAGCGGCGATCGGTTCGCCGTAGGAATCAGGATACCGAGACGCGCGGCGCGAGGCGGTATGACGGCTGACAGGAGGGACGGGGTGTGCGGAGAGCAACGGGTGGCATGATCGCCACTCCATTCATACAGAGGGGGTTCTACTCCTTCTTTTCCGCCTCAGCGCGCGCGCGGAACAGCGCCTCGTTCATGTCGCGGATGATCCCCGTGAAATACGAGAACATCCCCTCGACGAGGGAGTAGTTGTCGGCCAAGATCTGGCCCATGTCGGCACTGTGGATCGCGAGGGTCCGGGTGCGGTCGATCGCGACCGCGCTGGCGGACCGGGGACGCCGGTCGAGGATCGCGAACTCGCCGGTCGACTTCCCGGGGCCGCTGATCCCGACCTGCTGCCCGCCGACCTCGATCCGGATCTGCCCATCGAGGACGAGATACATGTAGTCGCCCTCCTCCCCCTCGTAGAACAGATAGTCGCCCGCCTCGAACACCCTCTCCTCGGCGACCGCGGCGATCTGCAGGAGGTCGTCGGCCGCGAGCCCACTGAACAGCTGGACCTGCCGCAGCGCGGCCGCCCTCTCGACCGATGACATCGTCATTTCGCCCTCCCGGTGCCCTTCGATCGCGTGGCGGGCCAGCGGTTTCACCATCGGGTGGCCGCTCGTCGCCAGACGCTCGAGCTCGGGCGCGAGTTGCTTCGGGAACTCGGCCTCGGCGAAGCTGACCGCGTACGCCTGGAGCCACGGCTCGCCGGACTCGAACACCTCCTCGAGGTCCGCCTCCAGGTTGCGGTCTACCAAAGGATACCACTGGCGTCCGATCTCCGCTCGACGGGAGGGCGTCAGATCGGGATCGATCAGCGGGAGGAGTCTCGCCGCGTCTTCGCGGGCCAGGGCGGTCTCGAGGAGCTCGAGCGCGTGCGCGCTGTAGTGGGCGTCGTCGGCCATGAGCGCGGCGTACGCGAAGTAGATGGTCTGCGGGCTGTACAGCAGACCTTGGAGCCGGAAGGTCCGCTCGATCGTGGCGGCGGCCTGGTACGCGAGCGCACCCTCGTACGCCTTTCCAACAGACGCGCCGTTGCCCCCCCCGGCGCCGGCCGAGAGCGCGTCCTGCAGCGTGGCCAGCTGCCGCTCCGTGCCGTAAGAGGCCTCGAGCTCCTGCGACAGCTCGGAGCGGACGAGCGACGTGGACACCTCCCAGCTCGGATGACGGCGTCGCATCTTGTTCAGCGCCTTGAGGGCGTAGAGCCGGTGCTTCGACACGCCGAGGGCCGATAGTCCGTCGAGCAGGGCGCGGTAGGCCGACCGCGTCCCGAGCTGGACGAAGACGCCGGGAAGCCAGCGTCTCAGGTCCTCGGACAGGCGCGGGTCGCGGAGCGCCGCGGACAGAAGCGGAAGTCCGTTCTCCCCGTACGCCGCCAGGGCGTTGCGGGCGAGCGGCCGGGTTTCGCGCGCCCCGAGGTGGGACAGGATCGGCGTGACCAGCTCGCGACGCGCGACCCGCCCGGCGCTGAGGAGCGCGGCCTTCACGACCTCGAGGTCGCCGTCGGCGAGGAGCGGCTCGAGCTGGAGCTGGAGCGGATGGTCGACGGGGAGTCGGCCGAGCGCCTGGGCGCAGGCGCGCCGTAGTGGTGCGTCCCGGTCCCCCCTCCGCCGCACGAGGCGCGTGAGCCGGTCGGCCGCGGCCCGGGCGTGGGTCGAGTCCCCGGAGGCGATCAGGTCCGCGATCGCGACCTCCACTTCGTCCGGATCTTCCGAGTCCAGCCATTCCGCGAGCCTGGGCAACCACCGGCGCGGCTCCACCTTGCAGAGGAAGTGGAGGGAGAGCGCGCGCACGCGCGGGTGGGAGACCTCCAGGTGCGGGCGAACGAGCTCCACGTCCGCAGGGTCGGCGATCGCGACCAGCGCGTCGAGGGCGCGGGCGCGGATCGTGGGATCCGGGTGGTTGACCAGCTCGCGCATCTCTCGGTGGAGCGCCGCGTGTGGGATGACCTTCAGGACGTCGAGCGCGTAGTGAACCTCCTCGGCAGGGGTCTCTCGTGTCAGGGTCGAAGTGATCTGCCGCGCGGACTCCGAGTCGAGGCTGTCCTCGACTGCCGCTTCGAGGTCCACGAGGCGCACGGACAGGAGCGACTCGAGCGCCTGACGGTAGGTCCTCCGTACACCCCACACCGCGAGCAGCCAGACGATGACGAGCCCCATCGCGATCATGGCCGGGCCGCGGCCAGTCAGGATCGCAGTTCCGCTGAGCACGAGGATCATGACCCCGACCACAGCGTCCCCGCCGCGGTTCGCCACCACATCGATGAACGGCTTCGCGCGCTGCTTGAGGACAGTGGGGACGGGCAGATAGAGGATCTCGCGCGCCGCCTGATCGACCGAATAGCGCAGCGTCTGGTCCGCTCCCTTGGCGGCGGACGCTGCCCAGAGGCCGGGAGCGAGCATCATCCACGCGACACCGCCGCCCATCCCGAGCGGAAGGGCGAACAGCGCGCCCACGACACCGAGGACGCGTAGCATCCAGCCCACGAAAAACAGCTGAAACAGGAACGCGAGCAGATTGTAGACCGCGAAGACCCGCCCGAAGAACTCCGCCTGAGCGGGACGCTCCGGGATCGCCTGCTCGACGGCCGCGTTGAACAGCCAGTCGACGAACGTCGAGACGAGGACGGCGGTGAACACCATGAGCGCGATCATCCGGAGGTGCGGGATCCGCCGGATCACATCGAACCCGCCCGCGACTGCACGGGCGCCCGCCTCGGACCGCTTCCCGGCCGACTTGCCGGTCTCGCGCAGCTGCCCGACCCGGAACACCCGCGCCGCCAGGACCGCGCACGCCAGCAGCTGGATGGAGCCCAGCCACATCAGGTTGCCGGTGCCCAGGGGCTCGGCGAGGAGGCCGGCGACCGCGCTGCCCACCACGCCCCCGACCGCACCTCCGGTCAGGATGAACCCGAAAACCCGCTTCGCCTGCCGGGGATCGAACAGGTCGCCGGTCAGGGTGAAGAACTGGCTGACGAGGACGAGCGTGAAGACGCTGTACCAGACGTAGAACGCCCCGGCGCTCCAGGCCGTGGGCTCGACGAGCAGCAGGCGGAAGATCACGACGGTGAGGACGGAGAAGACGAGCGAACCGATCGTCTGCCCGCGGCGATCGAGCGGCGCGATCCAGCGGGCGTATGCGGTCGTCGAGATGACGCTCACCACGGCCCCCGCGATGTACGCCCAGGGGAGATTCTGGGAACCCGCCGTCGTGAGAAAGAACGCGTTCCGCGCGGGCTTCAGGAGGTGCTGGGTGGAGGTGATAAGGAAGAAGTAGCCGAACAGCGTGATCACGATCGGCCACTCGGCGGCGCGAACGTGGACCAGCCGTCGCACCCAAGCCGCGGGGCCGCGCTCGCTAGTGGTCGCGGGGGTCAGTCTCGCTCTAGCGGGCGCCGGCCCGCATAGCCGCCATCCGGGGAGTGCCAGTACTCGATCCGGTCCTCCCCATAGCTCCAGCAGAGATAGGCCAGTTCACCCTCGATCATGGTGGGGAAGTCGACCAGACCGGGATCGATGCCCTTGAACTCGACCCCGAGATTCTCGAGCTCGGAGGCGGCTTCGGACAGCTTCTCGGTCAGGGTATCGATCTCGGAGCGGAGCGACCGTGCCTCGCGGGTCTGGAGCTCGTCCGGAGGTCCCTCGAGCCGGTCGAGCAGCGCCTGGCGCTCGGCATGATCGTCCATCATGCCTTTGACGATCACCCGGATGAGCGGCAGCATGCGCTCCGCGTCCTGGACGTCGAACAGGCGAATCCCCTGGCCGAGAGCGCTCGACACCTAGAGCCGCTCGATCTCCCGGCGCGCGCCGAGAATCTCCACGCAGTCCAGATACAGGCGCCGCTCCTCGCCTTCGCTGAGGAGCCCGTGCTTGTACCGCTCGTAATCGTCGGGGAAGTGCTCGCGCATGATGGAGTAGATCCTCACGTCGTCTCCAGCGCCGCGGTCGAACGTGATCTCGATGCGCGGGAACCATCGTCCGATCGCGCGTGCGACCCAGAACAGGATGAGGACGATGACGATGACCTTGAGCATGCGTCCAGTGTACCGACGGAATCCTCAAAAAACAACGCCACCGCCGCTCCCCGCAGGTCGCAAAAACGAACGATTTCCAGCCGCCCACAACCCCGATCCGGGTGTCGTTCTAGACAGGCTTATCGGGGTCTCCGGGGTCGATCAAAACGGGTCAGATGCGAGGCGCGCGACGAGAGGACTCCGAGGCGTACGATTTGTACGCCGCAGGAGGACGCGAGGAGCGCAACGAAGCAGATGGCCCGTTTTCATCGACCGACCATCATCGTCCGACCCCCATGGTGCCCAAGAAGGGATTTGAACCCCCACGGGCGCAAGCCCACACGACCCTGAATCGTGCGCGTCTACCAGTTCCGCCACTTGGGCATCATGCGGGGCCGCCGTGCGGCCGTACAGCAGGGCAGGGAAGATATCCGCCACGGAGGGCGACGCGCAACGGCCCGCGCTTGCGAAACGGGTCGAGCGGCCCCATCTTTGCACTCCCATCCGCAGGACCCCATCCCCGGTGAGCGAGCGATGAGCGCCGAGAACCCGGTGGCGCGCAACCGCAAGGCGCGGCACGACTACGAGATCCTCGACACGGTCGAGGCCGGCCTCGTGCTGAGAGGAGCGGAAGTGAAATCCGTGCGGGACGGCAGAGTGAACCTGCAGGATGGCTGGGCGACGATCGAGCGCGGCGAGGCCTGGCTGCACGGCGTCCATATCAGCCCCTACGATCCCGCCAACCGCTGGAACGTCGACCCGGTGCGCCTCCGCAAGCTGCTCCTGTCCCGCGACCAGATCCGGGACCTCTCCGGGCAGGTCTTCGAGAAAGGCCTCACCCTAGTTCCCCTCGATCTCCACTTCCGGAACGGCTTCGCGAAGGTGACGCTCGCCGTCGCCCGCGGGAAGCGGAAGTACGACAAGCGGGAATCCCTGAAACGCCGCGAGATGGAACGCGAGGCCGAGCGCCACGCGGGGCGAAGGTGAACCCCCGCCGTGCTTTCCTCGCGGTCGTGCTGGTCGCGCTCGCGGGCCCGCCTGCGCTCGTCGGCCAGACGGCCACCGTGTCCGTCGATGGAGTGTCCAGATCAGTGCCGCTGATCGAGCGGCAGGGCCGCCGGTTCGTCGCGCTCGAGGACGTGGCCGCGCTCCTCGGCGGGCAGCTGGTGGAGAGCGACCCCGAGCGCGCCGTCCTCGACGTCGACGGGGTCGAGCTCGTCGTCCGCCGCCGGCTCCCGTTCGTCGAGGTGCAGGGCAAGTGGTACCAGATGGTGGACCCGGCCCAGAAGGACGCGCGCGGGTTCTGGCTCCCTGCGTCGAGCCTCACCCAGCTCCTCCCGGTGGTCTGGCCGGGACGGTTCCCCAGCCTGACCCCGGGTCTCGTCCCGGAAACCGAGCCCGGTCTCGAGCCCGAGCCCGCGCCGCGCGAGGATCGGCCGCAGGATGGCGGTACCGAGAGCGGGATGATCGGCGATCTCCGGGGGGTCGACGTGTGGGTCGAGCCCGGGCGCACGCGGCTCGATTTCCGAACGGCACGCATCCCGGACGTGGAGGTCGACGACGGCCTGCCGGGCGCGCTCCAGCTGCGGCTCGCGGGCGTCTCCCTTCCCGCAGGCGTGTCCCGCGGCCTCGCCGGCGTGGGGCTCGTCGACAGCGTAGCCGTGGTGCCTGGGGACGGGGAGACCGCGATGACGCTGTGGCTGGCGCGCGAGGCGACCGTGTATGCGGTCGCGCCGCTCCGGCGCCCCAGCGGTGTCGAGGTCGTCCTCCTCGCCGCGGCACGGGAAGAGGTCGCCACGCTCCTGGCTTCCGATGTCTCCGTGCGGCGCGCCGACGTTCCGCGGCCACGGGCGGAAGGCGGCGACGGGGTGGCGGAGGAGCCTCCGGTCCGGACCCCCACCGCCGGAGCGGCGCCCGCACCGGCCGCAGTGGCCCCTCCCCAACCGGAGGCGATCCCCGTTCCGACGCCGAAGCGCGCCCCCGGGGACGGCTGGACTATCGTCCTCGACGCCGGTCACGGCGGGCGCGACGCGGGCGCGATCGGTCCGAGCGGCGTTCGGGAGAAGGACGTGACGCTGGCGGTCGTGAAGCGCCTGGCCGAGCGGCTCGACCAGGTGGACGGCCTGCGCGTGGTGCTGACCCGCGGCGGGGATGAGTTCGTCGCGCTCGGCGAACGCACGAAGATCGCGAATCGCGAGAAGGCCGACCTGTTCGTCTCGATCCACGCGAACTCTGCCGAGAACCGCTCGGCGGAGGGCTTCGAGACCTACTTCCTGTCGGCAGCCAAGACGGAGGACGCGCGTCGCGTCGCGCGGATGGAGAATTCCGCGGTTCGGTACGAGAACCCTTCGATTGACCCTGAATCCCTGGGCGAGTTAAACTTCATTCTTTGGGATCTCGCGCAGAACGAGTACCTCCGCGAGTCGAGCACGCTGGCGGAGTCGGTTCAGGAGGAGATCGACCGGCGGCTTGCCCTGCGCAGTCGAGGGGTCAAGCAGGCCGGTTTTTTCGTTCTCAACGGGGCGTTCATGCCCGCGATCCTCTTCGAGATGGCGTTCATCAGCAATCCCAGGGAGGAATCCCTGCTCGATGACCCCGCGTTCCAGAACCGCATCGCCGACGCGCTCTCCGAGAGCCTCCTCGCTCACCTCGACCGCTACAGCCGCAAGCTGTCCCCGGCGCAGGCCGCTCGCTGAGCTTGGCCTGACGGCGCTCGTTCTCGCGCTCGTCGTGCTGCCGGCGTGCGCGTACCTGAACACCTTCTACAACGCGCGACAGGCGTTCGACGAGGGCGTGCGGCTTTCCGCCGCTTCGGACACCCTCACGACCTCGGCCGCGGAGGCGTTCCGCGTCGCCGCCGAGAAGAGCGCGATCGTGCTCGAGCGATATCCCGACTCCGAGTACGTCGACGACGCGCTGTTCCTGCTGGGGGAGTCGTTCTATCGGCTGGGGAGCTGGGCGGACGCGGCGGTCACGTACGAACGCTACTCGACGCGCTTCCCGGAAGGAGAACGTGCCTCCGAGGCGCGGCTGGGCTGGGCGCGCGCCGAGCGCAGACTCGGCGACCATGCCGCCGCCGAGGCCGCCCTGGCCCCGCTGCTCGTCTCCGGCCAGGAGGAGGATCTCCGGAGCGACGTAGTCTACGAGCACGCGCTGATCCTCCTCGCGACCGGCCAACGGGAGCGCGCAGCCGAGACCTATCAGCGTCTGCTGGCCGAGCACCCCGAGTTCGCGGCCGATCGGGAGCTGACGATCGAGTTCGCCGACGCCGAGCTCGCGGCCGGGGAGTACGCTTCCGCTCTGGCTGCCTACCGCGCTCTCGCCGCGGCCGTCGACGACCCGCAGCGCCGCCGCGAAATCGAGATCCGGGCCGCGCGCGCGCTCGCGCTCGAGGGCCGCGCCGACGAGGCGCTCATGGCCTACGAGGGCGTGCTGATCGGGACGGTGGTGGACTCCCTGGCCGCCGAGGTCCAGGTCGAGCGGGGAGAGCTGCTGGAGCGAACGGGCGACCGGGAAGCGGCGATCGAGGCGTACCTGCGGGTTTCCGAGCTCGCCCCCGGCTCGGCAGCGGCGAGCCGGGCGACGCTCCACCGCGGCCGCATCGTCTGGAAGCAGCAAGAGCGGCGGGAGGAAGCGCTCGACATCCTGCTGGACGCCTTCATCCACTCTCCAACGAGCGCATGGGGGGATTCCGCGCGCAACGAATCCCGCGAGCTCGCCCGTCTGCTTCATTTTCAGCGCATCGCCGACGGCGAGGTGCCGGTCCCCCAGATCGATGACGTGAGCCTCGCGCGGTCGACCGCAATGTACCGGCTGGCGGAGGAGATCCTCGAGGTCGAAGGGGATCGTGAGGCGGCGGCGGAGATGTTCTGGCAGCTGGTCGAGCGGTATCCCGAGTCGCCGTGGCGTCCCTGGGCGATGCTGGCGTCCGGACTGCTGCTGAGCGAGGCCGGCGACGGTGGAGAAGGCGCATCGACGCCCGCGCTCGGCACGGGAGTCGCGCGGCTCCTCGAGCTCGTCGACGCCGATCCGGATCACCCGGCGGCCGACTCCGCGCGCCGAGCGTTGGGGTTCGAGGTGCCGGATCGCCCGAGCGATTTCTATGCCACCGATCCCACGCTCGCCGTCCTCGCGCGGGTGCTCCCGCGCGAGACCGATCCGATGATCGGGATCGAGGACCAGATGAACCGATACGGCGGCCGCGGCCTGTCGAGCCGGGCTCGGCTCCGCGGGACGGACCGCGCCCTCGAGGTCGAGCGCGAGCGGGAGTCGGGACAGGCGCCCGTGGAGCCCGAGGGGCAGGAGCCTGCGGGCCAGGAGCCCCCGGAGGATGCGCCTCAGGAAGGCGATTCCCGGACTTGAACCCCGGCGCCGTCCGGACTCTCCCGCTGGTCGAGGTCGAAGACGTCTCCAAGGGAACGTACTGGCTCCGTTTCCACGCCCCGGCCGGCTTCGCCTGCGACCCCGGCCACTTCTTCATGCTCTCCTCTCCCGAGAACGGTGCCCCCTTTCTGGGCCGGCCGTTGTCGATCGGCGACGTCCATGGGGAGCGATTCGGCTTCCTCGTGCGGGCGCTCGGCGGGGCGACGGCCTGGTTCCGCACGCTCCCGGTCGGCTCGCCGATCCGGCTGGTAGGGCCCCTGGGCCGACCATTCCTCCAGCCCGAACGGTCCGTCCACTGCATGGTCGCGGGCGGGATCGGCCTCGCGCCGTTCTTCTATCTGGCGCGCCGCCTGCGCGCGACCCAGCCGGGGGCGCGGATCGAGCTTCGCTACGGCGAACGGAGTGCGGACGCGCACGCTCCCCTCATGGAAGCCGAGGGCGAGCTGTTCGACGTCGTCGAGCGGTTCACGGACGACGGGAGCCTGGGAGCCCGCGGCACGGTGGTCGACGGGCTGGATGATCGGCTGGGGGATCCGAACGCGGCATGGTACGCATGCGGTCCGCACGCGATGCTGAGGGCGCTGGCGCGGCGCTTGGATGAGGCCGGCGCGACGGATGTCCAGTTCTCGCTCGAGGAGCGGATGGCTTGCGGCTTCGGCGTCTGCCAGGCGTGTATCGTGCCGAATCGGAGCGGCAAGCCGAGGTATCGGCTCCTGTGCATGGACGGACCCGTCCTCGATCCGCGCGAGGTCGCGTGGTAGAGCGGCTGGCGACGACCTGCGGGCCTCTCGAGCTCGCGAATCCCGTGCTGGCGGCCAGCGGCACGTTCGGATACGGCGATTCATTCGAGCGATTCTGGCCGCTCTCCCTGCTGGGCGGCTTCGTCACGAAGACGCTGTTCGTCGCGCCGCGGGACGGGAATCCGGCCCCGCGCGTGGCCGAGACGAGCGCCGGGATGCTGAACTCGATCGGCCTCGCCAACGTGGGGTGGGAGGCCTTCGTGCGGGACAAGGCGCCGCGCGTGAACGCGCTCCGCGGGCGGTCGCGGATGATCGTCAACGTGGCCGGCAATGCGCCCGAGGAATTCGGCGAGATCGCCGCGCGCGTCGAGGCGGACCGCGACGTTGTTCGCTGTGACGCCGTCGAGGTCAACGTTTCGTGCCCGAACGTCAAGGAAGGCGGCACGAACATCGGCTGCCATATCGGCCAGTTCCGGGACGCCGTTCGCCGGGTGCGGGCCGCCACCACGCTGCCGATCTTCGTGAAGCTCTCGCCGAACGTGGCCGATGTGGTGCCCTTCGCCCTCTGCGCGGCGGACGAGGGAGCAGAAGGGGTGTCGCTCGTCAACACGCTCTACGGGATGCAGATCGACACCGAACGCCGAGCGCCGGTCCTGGGAACGGGTTCGGGCGGGCTCTCCGGGCCCGCCATCCTCCCGGTCGGCGTCCACTGGGTGTTCAAGGTTCGCGCCGCGCTTCCGGAGCTGCCGATCCTCGGGATCGGCGGGATCACTACCTGGCGGGACGCGCTGCAGTATCTGATGGCGGGGGCCCAGGCGGTCCAGGTCGGCACAGCGTCGTTCGTGAATCCGCACGCGTGTCCCGACATCCTGGCCGGTCTCGACCGCTGGTGCGCGAGCCGGAACGTCGCGATCCGCGACGTCGTTGGCGCGGCGCACCGGGTCGGTGAGGCGGTCGAGGAGCCTGTGTGGACGGGTTAGGGCCGCCGCTGATCGTCGCGCTGGACCACGCCGAGACCCGCGAGGCCCGCACGTGCGTCAGCATCCTGGAGAGCGCCGCCCGCCGGTTCAAGGTGGGGAGCGTCCTGTTCACGCGCGCGGGTCCGTCCTTCGTCCGCGAGCTGGTCGACCGCGACCTGGGCGTGTTCCTGGACCTCAAGCTCCACGATACTCCAGCCACCGTCACGGGTGCGGTGACGGCATCGGCGGATCTCGGGGTCGAGATGATCACCCTCCACGCCGCGGGAGGCCGGGCGATGATCGAGGCCGCGCGGGGGGCCGCGGATCGGGCGGCCGCGAAAGCCCCGAAGCTCCTCGCGGTCACCGTGCTGACGAGTCTCGACGAGGCGGACTGGGCTCGGGTCTCGGGCGCAGCCGCGCGTGCGATCCCCGAAGCGGTGTCGGCGCTGGGGGGCCTGGCCATCGAAGCCGGCGCCGACGGGCTCGTGTGCTCGGCGCACGAGGTCGCGCGACTTCGGGCCGAGCTGGGCCCGGAGCCGCTCCTCGTCGTGCCGGGGATCCGTCCGGCCTGGTCGACCAGCGACCACCGAGGCCAATCGAGGACCGCCGCGCCCCAGGCCGCGCTTCGCGACGGGGCGTCGTGGCTCGTCGTCGGACGCGCGGTGACCGCGGACCCCGATCCCCGCGCGGCGTACGAGCGGATCGTCGCCGACCTCGAGGAGTTCCGGTGACCGCACCACCCCGCGGTCCCAGCGATTGGATCGAGCGCCTGCGATCCCGCGGCGCGCTCCTCGAGGGTCACTTTCGTCTGAGCAGCGGGCTCCACAGCCCGCGCTACGTCCAATGCGCGCTCCTCCTTCAGCACCCCGATGAGGCGGCCGCAGCGGGCGCGGCGCTCGCCGCGCGTCTCGGCGAGCGGTTCGCACCGGCGCCCGACGCCGTGGTCTCGCCCGCGATCGGCGGGATCGTTCTCGGTCACGAAGTGGCGCGCGCGTGGGGCGCGCGCGCGGTATGGGCGGAGCGCGCGGGACCGCAGGGCGAGCTCGCGTTCCGGCGCGGTTTCGCGCTGGCTCCGGGCGAGCGGGTGGTAGCGGTCGAGGACGTCGTCACCACCGCGGGCTCGCTGAAGGAGCTGGTCGCGCTCTGTCGCGCATCGGGCGCGGAGGTCGTCGGCGCGGGCGCGCTGGTGGATCGCTCGGGAGGGCGGGTCGAATGGGAGATTCCCTGGGCCGCGCTCGTCCGGCTCGAGGTCGAGCAACACGCGCCGGAGTCATGCCCGCAGTGCGCGCTCGGGCAGCCTGCGATCAAGCCCGGGAGCCGGCCCGGCTGAGAACCGCCCGGCCTTCCCGCAGGGGCACAACCGGGAACAAAGCGGCTGACCGGACGTATCCATATCTCGATGAAACGCGCCACGATCCGACTTCTGATCGCGCTGCTTCTGGTGACCTCGCCGATGACCTCGGTCCTGGCTCAGGAGGAGGAGCCGGTTCGTCCGCGGGATACGTTCACGCCCTATGGTTCCGAGACGGCGGCGGTGCCGGCGGCGTTGCAGGATCTGTACAGGCGCCTGGCCGATTACTGGATGTCCGAGAACTCGCGCGCGATCGCCTACCTGATGGCGCCCGACGGGCGGATCCACGTCGTCGTCCAGCAGGAGGGAGTCGGGGAGCGCCTGGCGGCCGCCCAGCTCCAGTACCTCCTGCAGGAGATGTTCGAGGACAGCGAAGAGGTCACGTTCCGCTTCCCGGCGTACTCCACATACGATCCGACCAGCGGCACCGGTTACGCGGTCGGTCAGCGCGTGTACCGCAACGGCCACGGCCTGGAGCCGCGGGTGGAGCGCGTCTTCGTTGCGGCCCGCAGCGACCGCGGGCGCTGGGTCGTGACCGAGCTCCGGCTCACCCTCGACTGAACGCGCTGCGCAGCGCTTGCTGCGCACGGCACACGATCCGTATCATCTGAGACTTTTTTTCCCTCCGCCCACCGGGAGTCCTGATGGCGCTCGCGCTGTACGACACGCTTCGCCGCGAGCGGGTGACCTTCGAGCCGCTCGAGCCCGGGTGCGCACGGATGTACACCTGCGGGCCGACCGTGCACGACTTCGCCCACATCGGGAACCTGCGCACGTTTCTGTTCGAGGACCTCTTGCGGCGGGTGCTCGAGGCCCGGGGGTACGACGTGACCCAGGTGATGAATCTCACCGACGTGGACGACAAGATCATCCAGAAGGCTCGCGCATCGGGCGAGACAATCGCCGAGTTCACCAGCCGGTACACGCAAGCCTTCTTCGAGGATCTGACGACGTTGAGAGTCGAGCGCGCCGAGCACTATCCGACCGCCACGGGGCACATCGACGCGATGGTCGATCTGGTCAAGCGACTAGAGGCCGCGGGCCACACGTACCGGACCGATGACGGCTCGATATGGTTCCGGATCGCGAGTTTTCCGGGGTACGGGAAGCTGTCGCGGATCGACCTGTCGGGCATGCGGGACGGGGCGCGGGTCGAATCCGACGAGTACGACAAGGAGGACCCTAAGGACTTCGCCCTCTGGAAGGCGGCCAAACCGGGAGAGGAGGCCTGGGACTCCGGGTTCGGGCGCGGTCGCCCGGGATGGCATATCGAGTGCTCTGCCATGTCGATGGCCTACCTCGGCGAGACGTTCGACATCCATACGGGAGGGGTCGACAACATCTTCCCCCACCACGAGAACGAAATCGCGCAGTCGGAGGCGGCCACGGGACGACCATTCGCCCGCATATGGCTGCACGCCGAGCACCTGATCGTCGACGGCCAGAAGATGGCGAAGTCGCTGGGGAACTTCTTCACGCTCCGCGACCTGCTCGAGCGCGGTTACCGCCCGCGCGCGATCCGCTACCTGCTGCTCTCGGTCCACTACCGGCAGCAGCTGAACTTCACCTTCGCCGGCCTCGACCAGGCGGCGGCGTCGATCGAGCGCCTGTCCGATTTCGTGCGTCGCGTGGAGGAGCTGCCGCCGGGGGCAGCGCCCGTCGAAGAGCTCGCCGCGCGCAGCCACCGCGCCCGGGAGGCGTTCGAGGAGGCGCTCGACGACGACCTGAACACGAGCCGGGCTCTGGCAGCCGTCTTCGAATGGGTCCGGGACGCCAACCGGGCCATCGACGAGGGCCGGGCGAGTGCGGCCGACCGCCCCGCCCTGGAGGCGGTTCTGGAGGCGTTCGACGCCGTCTACGACGTCCTGACGCCCGACGCCGAGGAGCTGCGGCTCGACGAAGGGATCCAGGCGCTGATCGACGAGCGTGAAGCCGCCCGCCGCGAGCGCGACTGGAATCGGGCGGACGCCCTCCGGGGCCGGCTCGAGGAGCTCGGGATCGTGGTCGAAGACACGCCCGCGGGACCGCGCTGGAAGCGGTCCCCGGGGGCTTGACAGGGTCGGACGGAACCGTAAATTCCCTGTTCTTTTCTGTTGGGCGTATTGCGTCCGCAGGGGACGTTGACGGCGCGGCGGAACCTGACGGACGGATCTCCCGCCGGGAACGATCGTCGCGCGCCGATGTAGCTCAATTGGTAGAGCAGCTGCCTTGTAAGCAGCAGGTTACCAGTTCGAGTCTGGTCATCGGCTCCATTCGCCGGCTCTCGGGGGCCGGCGGCGGCTGGGTGACCGGAGGGATACCGAAGCGGTCAAACGGGGCAGACTGTAAATCTGCTGGCTCATGCCTTCGGAGGTTCGAATCCTCCTCCCTCCACCATCACGCGCAGCGCGGCGCGTCACGGCGGCGGAAGCCTTGATCGAACGTGGGCGGGAGTAGCTCAATTGGCTAGAGCACGAGCCTTCCAAGCTCGGGGTTGCGGGTTCGAGACCCGTCTCCCGCTCCAGTCACGGGACGCCGAGGGCGTCGGGCCCAGGTAGCTCAGTCGGTAGAGCACGTCCTTGGTAAGGACGAGGTCGGCGGTTCAATCCCGCTCCTGGGCTCCATAGCTGGCACGCGATCGACTCTCGAATCGACGAGACTCGCAGGGCACGTATCCGCACGGGAGGACATTGATGAGCAAGGCGAAATTCGAGCGCACGAAGCCGCACGTGAACGTGGGGACGATCGGCCACGTGGATCACGGGAAGACGACGTTGACGGCTGCGATCACGGAGGTCCAGAGCAAGAAGGGC
>JAICNR010000220.1 GCA_025931135.1 Gemmatimonadota bacterium
GGCGACGAACCGGCTGTACCAGGAGTACAGCGCGTTCGCGGGCTGGAACGATCCCGACGTCGCGCCGTGGTTCCGCGTCACCGGCTACTACGACGTCGACCACATGGACGAGTTCTGGGGCTTCGGTCCCGACACCGACGAGGAAGACGACGACTCGGGGTTCTCCTGGGAGCGTTGGGGCGGCGTGGCGGCTCTCGGCCTGCCGGAGGGATGGACCGTGAACGGCGAGATCCACGCGGCGTATGAGCGATCCTTCTTCTACGAGACGTACGACGACAACCACGTGAACTCGGTCGACGTCCACGTCGCTCTGCCCGGGGTGGATCTGCCGCAGCAGGAGCTCTGGAGCCCGGGCGGCTCGATCCGCCTCGACCTGCGGAACAGCCACGGACTCCCGACCCGCGGCTTGATGGTCGAAGGGCAGGGGGCGATCTGGCGCTCTCTCGACGACGATCTGCCGTTCGACTGGACCCACTACGGCGCGGGCGCCCAGGCGCATCTCCCGCTTGGAAGCGACTGGCACATCCTGAGCTTCGGGGGGTCGTTCGAGGTGGTGGAACCCGACGACGACGACTCGGTGATCCCGTTCGGCTATGTGCCGACGCTCGGCGGCTCGGGTCGCCTGCGCGGATATCCCTCCTGGCGCTGGCGCGACGAGGCCATCGCCTGGGCGACGGCCGAGTACCGCTACCGGATCTGGGAGGAGCACACCTGGCGCGCCACGCCGGGCGTGATCGAGGCCGCGCTGTTCGCCGAGGCCGCCGACATGGGCGACGAGCTCGGCGATATCGACGCCGAGGACCTGAAACCATCGTACGGGCTCGAGTTCCGCATGTTCCTGAAGGACGAACCCATCTTCCGCGCCGGTGTGGCCTTCAGCGACGAAGGGTACCGGTTCAACGTCACGACGGGGAGCTACTGGTGAGTCGCGTCTTGCAGCGGGGCCTCCCCGCGTTCGTCGCGGCAATCGTCGCGTTCGGCACGGGATGCGCCAGCCATCAGGTCCGCCCGTGGGAATACAGCCCGCGACCGATGGCCGACACGCTCGCCATCTGGGAGCCGGAGGAGCAACAGGCCAGCGTCGTGTACGAGCAGATCGCGTACGGGATGATCATGCCCGCGTCAGGCGGCGGGGGCGGCCCGGCGTGGAATGCGGATCCCTTCGACGGCGTCATGAACTCGAGCTGGTTCACGAACCGGAACGGGGCGCGGGCCATGACTCCCGCGGAGATCGTGCGCGGACCCCACACCTCCGATGGACCCGACCAGTCCGGGCCTGTACGCGTGACCGGGATGAAGTCCGAGGGCGTCAACATCGGGTTCTTCATCCGCGACGCCAGCGGACAGCGATTCCTGGTGAAGTTCGACCCTCCCGAGTACCCAGAGATGGCGAGTGGCGCGGACGTCCTCGCGACAAAGCTGGTGTGGGCCGCGGGCTACAACACGCCCGAGAACTACGTTTTCTACCTCGACCCGAACAACCTCACGCTCGACGAGGGCGTCGAGCTCGAGATGATCGAGGATGGGAGGATCGTCGAATACGAGGTCGGCGCGAACGAACCCGACGAGCGGGAGCTCACGATGGACGTGTTCCTGCGCTACATCGAGCGCTACCCGCGCGACGCGAACGGCCGCATCCGAACCCTGGCCAGCAAGTTCGTCGCCGGCATCCCGAAGGGTCCATTCTCCTGGGAGGGCACGAGGGAAGACGATCCGAACGACGTGATCCCGCATGAAAAGCGTCGCGAGCTGCGCGGATACGCGATCATCGCCTCGTGGCTGAATCAGGTCGACACGAAGGAGGGGAACACCCTCGATATGTTCCGCCTCCACGAGGGAAGCCCTACGGGAAGCGACGAGCGCCGGTACGGGCACCTGGTGCACTACATGCTCGACAACGGCGCCTCCCTCGGCTCGGGTGGCGTCCATCCCCACCGCCCCCGGCACGGCAGCGAGAACGACTTCGACATGCGGGCGATCTCGATGCGCTTCATCACGTTGGGCGCGTACGAGCGTCCATGGGAGGACATCGAGGACACGGGGCATCCGGAGCGGATCGGCTGGTTTTCGGCGGAGGGGTTCCTGCCCGGGGACTGGAAGTCGAGCATCCCGAATCCGACGTTCGCCTCCGTCACCCC
>JAICNR010000019.1 GCA_025931135.1 Gemmatimonadota bacterium
CTTCGCGTCGTTGAACCACTTTACCTTGCCCTTAGCCATTTTCTTGTTTTTCCTTTGTTGCGTGTATTCACTCCCCGACCACTTGTCGGGGCCTTCCAGGGTTTCGGGTGCTACGCAAGAAAAACGCGCCGCTCTCTTCGGTGTTCCCTCGAGAGTCCGGCGCGTCGATTTTCGAGCGTTCGTTCTCTTGAACCCGTTCCTGAAAGCAACCCCAATTTACCCGGTTCGAACGGCGCCGTCCAGTCCCCCGGTCGACGACTTGACGTCGACCACCGGCGTCCCGTCGATCGCCTCGATCGGACCGATCCGCAGCCGGGTGCCGGAGATCTCGCGCACCGTCACGCCGTGGAGCCCCAGGGGATTCGGCCGGTCGGGAGACCGGGTGACGAACACACCGGCGAGCGCGGCCCGGGGGTCGTCGCGCGGGTGGACCTCGAGAACATTCCGGTCCGCCCGGTGAAGCCAGGTGATCACGACGATCTCATCGCCCGCCGCGATCCCGGACAGCCCGCGCGCGAAGGCGGCCTCCACTTCCAGCCACGCGTCCGGCGCTCCCTCGTCGCCCTGGCGCGGCGCCTCGTCCCGCGCTCGGAGCGTGGAATGGATGTGCCCGATGGGCCGGATCCGAAACTCCTCGGTGGCTCGCGTCATTCGGATCTCCTTCCGTTGGATGCCCCCATCCTCCCGGCAGCGAGAGCGGGCTCATTGCCGAAGGGATCCTCTTCCAGACCGTCTGTCGCCTGCGCCGCGTGAAGCTCACGCGGGCTATGTCCGCTCAGGGTTCTCCCGGCACGTAGGACTCGACCGCGTTCGCCTCTACCTCCTCGCGCGTGAACCATGCGGGCTTGAACTCGCGGTCGGAATAGAGCTGCGCCTGGTCGAAGAAGTGCGGGGACTCCGGGTCACCGCTCTGCCCGAAGACGAGGAGCGACCGGCCGCGCACAGTGGGCCCGAACTCGATCACCTTCATGAACGAGTTGCCGTGCTGGCCGTAACGGATGCCCGTCGAGCCGAACTCGCTGTGGAACACGAAGATCGACCCCACCCCGCTGGGGGCGCCCGCGACCGGCACGCTCGGAAGGTCGGGGGAGAAGTCGTCCGGGTCCTGCGAAGAAGGGCGCTGGAGCCGGTTGAGCTCGCCCCACGCGACCTCCATCCGCCCCCAATCCCGCTCCAGGTCCTCGAGAACCCGCGCCAGGGCTTCGAGGTGCGCAAAGGGCCGGGACTGGATGTCGCGGTCCATGAACCAGCGCTCCACCGGTATGACAAACCACGTTGTTTCCACTGATTCGATCGTCGCGCGACGGTCCCAAACGCGAAGCCGCTCGATCGCGGCGCCCACCGCGTCCCGCCCCGACGCCCCCACCGCTAGCACCTCGGGGACATCAGACGCCTCCGCCGCGTCCAGCGCCTCCCACTGCTCGACGAGGACCGGAATCAGGCTGTCGGCGAGCGAGAGCCGCGTATCCCAGACCGCGTGCGCGAAGGCGTCGAACGTCACGTCGTTCAGCTCCTCGAGCACGCGCCGCGAGCTCACCGCCCGCGGATTGTCGTCCTCGGTTCCGATCATGTACGGCGGGAAATCCGCGCGCGTGAATCCTACGCTGTCGGTCGCAACGAACGGCGCCGAGTTCGTATTGAGGAGGAACCCCGAGCGCGGGTTCAGGACCTGAGGGAGGTCCGCGAGCCGATGATAGTCGCCCCACTCCGTCCGCGGGTCGCTGCCGTCGACCGGATCTCCCCAGTCGAACGACGGGTCGCGTCGCGGGACCGCCGAGCCGTACAGGTACCAGATGTTCCCGTCGGCGTCCGCGTACATGAGATTCATGTAGGCGATCGAGAGCCGGCCTACCGCGCCCTGGAACTCCTCGAGGGAGCGCGCGCGGATCATGGCGTCCAGCTGCGCGAACCAGCCGCCGTCCTCGAGCCGGGCGATCTTCGCCGCCAGGGGGCGTCCTTCCTCGTCCAGTCCGACGACCGGGCCGTGGTGGGTCTTCCAGAAGCGCAGGGTCCGCGCCTCCCCGTCCGCGACCTCCACGCTCTCCGTCCACGTCTCGGCCGTCCGCGACTCGTCTCCGTAAGAGTAGGCGAGGGGCGCCGCCGGATCGTCGAACCGCTCGACGTACAGATCGCTGATGTCCGCGTAGTTGTCCGTGTACGTCCAGCCAAGTTGCGGGTTGTTCCCCATGTACGGCAGCAGGAACCCGAACCGCGAGAGTCCGCTGAAGACGAGCCCCTCGTCGCTGTGCATGTGGATCTCGACGTAGCGCTCGACACCGAAGAACGACTGGTGCGGGTTCACGAGGAGCATCGTCGTCCCGTCGGCGGTACGGGACGGCCCGAGCGCCCACTCGTTCGATCCCAGGGGGATGTCGCCGAGCGGTCCGCGGAGCGTCGAAGCGTAGCGCATGATAGAGCCTGCGTGGAGATCGCCCGTGCTCGAGGCCGGCGCGACCGCCGTGCCCGACGCGCCGCCCCGCGGCCATCCGTCCTCGAGCAGCCGCTCGAGGTACTCCTCCTCGAACCCTCCGTATGCCAGGAACTCGAGCTGATGGTACTTGAAGCGGATCAGCGCCAGCGTGTGCCAGGGCTCGACGCGCTCGAGAAGCCCGCGCGCCTCGGGGTGCTCGTCCAGGTACTCGTTGAACCCGGCCGCGTAGGCGTCGAGGAGCCCGCGCATCCGCGGATCAGACCGCTCGTACTCCTCGCGCGACAGGCGGGGGATCTCGAGCGCGCGCGCGATGTAGTCGTCGGAGAGTGCCTCCTCGCCGAGGAGCTCCGCTCCGCGACCGGAGGCGCGCAGGAAGTTCCGCTCGACGGCGGGCCAGTCCTCCTCCGCCTGCACCCACGCCGCCCCGAACGCCACGCTCGCGTCGGTGGGACCGAAGACGTGCGGGACCCCATAGCCGTCCCGGTACACCGTAGCCCGATCGGGCGCCTCCTGCGCGCGCAGGTCGACGGCGGTTCCGATTCCGCCGATTACAATGGCGACTACGACACTGCGGAAAGTGATCGCCCTCATCGCTTCACCTCGTCAGGCCCGCTCCACCCGGCAGTTGTAGCAACCGGGACGGGCGTTGTGGATGTGCAGATAGCTCACGCTCTCATCCGCGAACAGCCGTCTGATGCTCTCCTCGAGGTCGCTGCCCTCCACGACCTCCGCGGAAACCATCATCGCCCCCGCGTCGTATCCGCGGAGCGACAGGAGGCGATGCCGGAACATTGTCGGGATCTCGTCCGGACCCGGGCGCGCGGTCGTTGCGCCGTCGCGGATGAAGATCGGGCCGGACGCGCGGTATGGAGAAGACACATCATGATGGATGAACGGCACGAGTACGACGGTCTCTCCGACTTCCGCGTCTGCGAGACTGACCCGACAAGGGTAGCCGGGCTTCTCGTCGACGATCATCCGACGGGCGCCGATCGCCCCCAGCTCCGCATCGCTCTGACCGAACAGTGTCGCGAACCGCTCATAGGACAACGCGATCAGACGAAACGAGTCGCTCATCCGGCTACCTCGTAAGCCCCTAATCGCGCCACGACAGCACTTCCGTGAGACGTCCGGCGGGATTGAACTCCCCGACACCGGCAAAGACGATGTCGTCGATCGCGTATCGGGTCCCATCGCGCGTCACGACGACCGCGTCCTCCCAGGGCTTGACATCGTCGTACCCGAAGCGCACGGTTACAACCGCGCCTCCATTCGCCGTCGGCTCCGAGCGTACGATCTCGAAGCGGTCGGCGCCCTCGAAAAGGCTGGTGAACAGGGTCCCGTCCACGAACGGGGGCTTCTCGTCCGGGTGCTGGGCCTCGAATCCCTCCCGGTAACCGCGCGCCTCGTCGATTCGCGACAGCAGGGCCGTCGTCAGGTACGGCGCCAGCAGCCGTTCCTGCTCGGGGGTAGGGAGCCCCACCGGGCGCGTCTCGAGGTAGACCTGATAGAACCGGCACACCACCCCCTCGGGCGCGTCGACTCCCGCGCAGACCGCGGAGGCGCGCGACGGCGCCGAGCCCGTGCAGGCCGCGAGGACGAGCACGCACAAGGCGAGGGCTCTCGACGCGTGGCGCATCATAGACCCGGAAGCGAGGGCTTCAACACCATGATCGCCATGGCGACGGCGGGAGTGATCAGGGCCAGAAGCCCCCACATCTCCCATCTCCTGTAGAGCGCCTGATAGGAGTCCCAGGCCTTGGCGGAAGATTCCGCCGCGCGCGCGACCTCGACGATCCTCCGTTGCAGAGGGGCTACCCACACCCCGAAGACGATTCCGGAGATCGAGAATAAAATGATCGGCCAGAAGATCCAGCCTGTGGCCAGAATCGGCAGGTCTCCTATCACAGCCGCCGCGACACCACCCGCGACGATGCCGATCACACCCGGGATCGTGAACCACCGGTCACTGCGTGAAATGCCCTCGAAGGTGGAGGCGATCAGGCGAAGGTCGCGTGACCTGTGGGCGTGGGCCGCCCAGAACAATCCTGTCGTGATGTTTCCCAGGAAGAGGATCACCGAGGCCACGTGGAGGAGCTTCCAGGCTGCGTAGCTCATCGCTTGTAGGCGCCCCCGATTCGAATCCGCGTCGAGCCTTCGGAGATTGCGCGGAGCTTAATCGGCGTCGGCCATGGCCGCTACCGCGGCCACCGAGCGTTGAGGGGGTCAAGCGCTCGCCCAGCTCCGCGGGCCGTTCGTCTCCAGCGCGGCGGGTTCCTACATTCCGGCAATGCCTCGGAGGACCCCATGAAGCCGGATCCGGCACCCGCGAGCGTGGATGAGTACATCGCCGGATTTCCCGACGTCGTGCGGAAGACCCTGGAGGACATCCGGAGCACGATCCGGGACGCAGCCCCGGATCTGGAGGAAGCGATCCGCTACGGGATCCCGACCTTCCAGTGGAACGGGAAGAACGTGATCCACTTCGCCGGCTACAGGAACCACATCGGACTGTACCCCGCGCCGCGCGCGAGCGAGGAGTTCCGGGCGGAGCTCTCTGCCTACAAGGGCGGCAAGGGGACGGTCCAGTTCCCGTTGAGCGATCCGATCCCCCACGACCTGATCCGCCGGATCGTGGAGTTCCGGGTTCGTGAGCGCATGGAGGGTCGGCGGGGCTGAAGCCGCCGCGCGGCTACTTCGACGACAGCACGAACGTGTTCCCGTCCGGATCCTTGAACCCGGCCGCCGTTCCCCACGACTCCGTCTTCGGCTCCTGCGTGAATTCGACCCCGCGCTTCACGAGCTCGCGCCACGTGGCCTCGACGTCGTCGGCCTGGAACGAGAGACGCTGGAACGTGCCGACCCCGTCGCCGTTCTCGGGCCGGTAGAGGACGACCTTGGTCTCGGCACCGGGGATCCCGAGCTCGATCCAGCGCTGTCCCTCTCCGTAGGACTGGTCGGTCAGCACCTCGAACCCCAGCCCCTTGGTGTAGAACTCAAGCGCCCGGTCTTCGTCGGTCACCGGGATGCTGACGAACTTCACGCGTCGGATCATGGCTCCTCCTCCTCGATGGCGTTCGAATGGCCGGTCGGCCGCGAATTCTCCCAGCATACGAACCGCCGATTGCGTTTCAAGGCGTGCATCTTCCGCTATGGCAGCCAGTGCTATATTCGCGCGATGAACGCCTCGCCTCCCCGGTTTGCGTGGCTCCTCTGCCTTGCGTTCGCCTGCGTGTCGGGCGGAGCCCAGGCGCAGACTTCCTCCCTCGCGATCCGCGACGTGACCGTGTGGGACGGAACGGGCGCCCCGCCGGCGCCCCATCGGACGGTCCTCGTCCACGGAGATCGGATCGCGGAGATCGGTCCCGCCGGGGAGGTCCCGATCCCGGCGGGATCCACGCTCGTCGACGGACGCGGCCGCTTTCTGATGCCGGGCCTCGTCGACATGCACGTCCACGCGCTCTGGGACCCGAGCGTGCCCGCCGCCTTCTTTCCGCTCTTCGTCGCCAACGGCGTGACGACCGTGCGGGACATGGGCGGGATCCTGGGCCTCCTGCCGCCCACGCGAGCGGCGCTGGCGGACGGCTCGCTGCTCGGCCCCAGCCTGATCGCGCCGGGCGCGATCCTCGACGGACCGGCGCCTGTTCACGCCGAGGTGTCGTTCGCCGTCGACACGCCCGAGGAGGCCGTCGCGGCGGTGGATTCCGTGGCCGCCGCCGGCGCCGACTTCGTGAAGGTCTATACGCTCCTACCCGCCGCCGCCTTCGACGCCGCCGTGGCCGAGGCGCGCCGCCGCGGCCTGCCGGTGTCCGGTCATGCCCCGGCCGAGGTGGGCCCCGTGGCCGCCGCCGCGGCCGGCATGCGCACGATCGATCATCTGATGAGCGAGCTCGGGAGCTATTGCGAGGAGGCGCGGCCGGAGGAGTGCGACGCGACTCTCGCAGCGTTCCGCGAGTACGGCACCTTCCAGGTCCCGACGCTGGTCCTCCAGGGTCAATCCGAGGCGACGGAACTCTGCGGCGACCCGCGCCTGCGTGGGCTCCCCCCCGCCGTCCTCGCGTACTGGTTCGACGGCGCCGACGGACCGCCGGGATGCGATCCGGCGACGTCGACGGGCGACCTCTACCGGCCGGCGCTGCCGCCCGAGGCGTGGATCGTCCATCTCCTGCGCGACGCCGGTATCCCGATCCTGGCCGGCACGGACGCTGGCGTGCCGTTCAGCATCCCCGGCTGGAGCCTGCACGACGAGCTCGGCCTCCTCGTCGAGGCGGGACTCTCATCTGCCGAGGCGCTCCTCGCCGCCACGCGCGATCCCGCCCGCGCGCTGGACCTGGAACACGAGATCGGCACGATCCGGCCGGGGCGCATGGCCGACTTGCTCCTTCTCGGTGCCGACCCCCTCGAGGACATCGAGAACACCCGCCGGATCGAGGCCGTGGTGCTACGCGGCCGGCTCCTGCAGCGCGCCGAGGTGGACTCGATCCTCGGCCGATGAAGCGCGCCGGCAAACCCGCGATCGAGATCGATGCCTACGTGCTCGACGTCCTGATGCGCGACCTCGTCGGCCATGACCGCTCCCCGTCCGCCTTCCTCGTCTATCTTTTCCTGTGGCGGCGGACGCGGGACGGGGAGACCCGGCTAACGCTTCAGCGGATCGCGGAGAGTACCGGGCTGTCGAAGCGGGGGGTGCAGGACGCCATCGGCCATCTGGAAGGCCGCAAGCTCCTGCGCGTTACGCGCGAGGGCATTACCGCAGTGCCGGAGTACGCGGTGCTGCGGCCGTGGGCGAAGGGCTGAGGCAGGCCGTCGCCCGACGAGGCGGAACCATCGACATGGAGGATACGATGATCAGCGGAGTGGATTTCATCGGGGTCCCCTCCCGGGACGCGGAGCGTTCCCGGGCCTTCTACGTGGAGACGCTGGGCCTCAGGCCGGACGACCACGCGAAGTTCGAGTTCTGGGCGGGACGGACCTGCTTCGGGATCTGGGAGCCGGAGAAGTTCGGCATGCCCTTCGCCCCGCAGAAGAACGCCCATCCCGCCCTCCACGTCGACGATGTGGCGGCCGCGCGAGCCGAGCTCGAGGGGAAAGGCGTCGTCTTCCAGGGCGACACCTTCGACACCGGGGTCTGCCACATGGCGCTGTTCACCGATCCGGACGGTAACGACCTCATGCTCCATCACCGGTACGCGGCCCGGAATGCCTGATCCGGAGAGCGCGCGAAAGGCTCAGGGGGCCGCGGAAGCGGAGCTGATCGGCTTCATGGACGCGTGGGACCGCGCGATGGTCGCGAACGACGCGGACGCGATCGGTGCCTACATGGCCGACGACTGGGCGATCGTCGGACCGGACGGCCGGGTTGGAGGCAAAGCGCGGTTCCTCGAGCTCGTGCGATCCGGCGACCTGACCCACGACGTGATGGAGACCCACGAGCCGAGCATCCGGACCTACGGCGACGCCGCAGTCGTGATCGCGCGCGGCGTGTCGGGCGGCGCCTATCGAGGCGAGCCGTTCCATCTCGTGGAGCGCGTCAGCTGTGTGTTCGTGAAGCGGGACGATCGCTGGTCGTGTGTGCTGACGCACCTCTCGCAGCTCGCCGCGGACTCCGGGATCTGATCAGCCGGCCCGCCCGAGGAATACCTCGAGCTCTTCCGCCTCCTCCGAATGATCGAACGGCATCCGTCGCACGTTCGTGAACCCCGCCTCCTCGAGCGCCTCCGTCCAAACCGCGCGCGGGAAGAGGCCCACCTCGTGGCGGTCGTGCACCACCCTGACGGAGCCGTCCTCTTCCCGCAGGAGATAGGCGAAGTCGGAGAGGACGATCGTGTCGGAAGGATCCGGGTCCCAGCTCCACTCCAGATAGCGGAGCGCGCGCCCGTCCCCGTCGTGGCCGCCGTGGCTGGTGCTCGGCCGGAACGTCTCCCGGACGTGGTCGGGCACGAAGAGCGCTACGCCGCCAGGTCGGCAGTGGACGCGCGCCGTCCGCGTCGCGCGGAGGAGATCCTCCCGGCTCGTCATGTACGCGATCGCATCGTGGACGAACACGGCGTCGAACTCCCGCCCGAGGCGGACGGTCCGCATGTCGCCCTGGACATGCTCGCACTCGGGGTTGAGCGCGTGACTCACGGCGAGCATGTCCGAAGAACGATCGACGAGCGTCATTCGGAAACGGCGCTTCAGGTGCGACGCGTTGTTGCCCCCACCGCTACCAAGCTCGAGTACCGTTTCGAGCGGCTCAACACCCGACTCTTCGAGCGTACGCCGGTAGAAGGCAGCCTCCTCCGCGTAGTCCGCCGGAGCGGACAGGATCGGCCACCAGCTCGCGAGCGGCCCGTACAGCAAGGGTTCGTGCGTCGTCATGGGACGGACCAGACCACCGCGGGACGCACCATCAGCAGCTCATCGGGTTCGATTTCGAGCGCTCGACATTGGGCTTCCGAGGCGATCGAGAACCCCAGGCGCTCGAGCAGCCTGCGCGAGCGACGATTCGTACTCTTGAGCACGGCGCTCAGCGTAGTCACGTCGTAGCCGGAAACCAGCTCCGAGATCATCCGCTCGACCGCGGCGGTGGCGAGCCCCTTACCCCAGTAGCGGCTATTCAGAACGTAGGCGATATCCGCGCGCCGGGACTCGTACACCGTGGCCTGCACGTATCCGACGAGCTCGGACGAAGGCACGCGGACGACCCAGTTGAGCCAGTGCTCCGTTCCGTCGGGTGACCGACGGCTCTCCAGCATGCGGAAGCGCTCGTTCAACCATTCGACGGAGGGCGGAGGCTCGTTCTCATGCTCGTACATCGCGGGATCGGAGAGGACCGCGAACATCCCCTCGGCGTGCTCTGCGACCTGCGGCTCAAGGCGGACGACAGCGCCATCCAGCACGTGCATGCGGACGGTGTGCGACGTCACACAGCCACCTCTTCACCCGGGTTCCGCTTCCACAGCGCATACCCCCATGCGATCGCATAGCCCAGGTAGAGGATGTACGGCGACAGCACCAACGCGGCGAGGCGATCGAGCTTCAGCATGAGCACGAAGAGAACAACCGCCACGAGACCGTATGGAAGGCAGGTCACGAAGCTGAGGAACAGATTCCGCGCGCGGAAGAATACGTAGTTCCATAGCGCGTTCATGAGCATCATCCCCACGAGGAGGACGAGCGCGGCGTCGCGCAAACCGGAACCGGGGAGGCTGAACAGGCGATACAGGACCGAGAAGCAGACGACATAGAAGATCCCGCCGATCACGAACCACACGGGAAGCGGAGGGGAATACCGGGGGAGACGAAGGTCTGCGAACCGTGCCTGGACTCCGCGCCCCGCCAGGATCCCCTCGAGGGTTGCGGAGATCGCGCACAGGGCGAGGGAGTAGGCGAGGGGACTATTCATGTCCCGGGGCTTCCCGCGTCGAGCCGCCCATTCTGATCACCACTTTCCCCCTTGCGTGCTCTTCTTCCAGGTACCGGATCGCCTCGGTGACCTCATTCAGCGGGTAGCGTCGATCGATGCCGGGGTAACGGTGCCGACTTCGAGGAGCTGCGCCCGTATCGTCAGATCCTCCACACTACTCTTCGCCACCATTATGACCAGGTTCTGCCGTACGAAGCGCGATAAGGCCACGGCTCTGATCATACCGCTCAGTGGTCCTCCTACCATGACCAGAGCGCCGTCCGGAGTCAGCGCTCGTCTGCAGTCGACACCGCGAGGACCGCTCCCTCACGATTGACCGGCATCCTCACCTGTGATAGGCTCGATCTCATGGTGCGGGTTCTCTCTGCGGTAGGAGCGTTGCTGCTCATCGTCTTGCTGGCAGCTTGCGGCGGCTACGACGAGGGGAGGGATTACGGTCCCACCGGCCCGACATATTCGGATTCAATGCCGAACAACGAATCGAATTCGAGTGGCGAAGGTTACTGGAATTACTGATTTCCTCATCACCGGAACGCGGTTACACCTCTCGCGGCCGCGCTTTAAGACCCGCTAGACCACCAAGGTCCACGCATTGCCGATAGGTCAGTGGCTTCCGGGCGGGAGCTGCAGGAACGATGCGACCGACGGGAGCGTGTCGACCCCCCAGTGGATCATGACGAGCGCGGGCAGATTCCGCCAGCGGTCCCACGCCCAGCCGAACACGAGCGCAACGATGAGCACGGGAAGTCCCGTGCCGAGAAGGACCGATCCGAGATCCCCGGCCGTTCCCTCAGCGCCCTCCGCATTGAAGTAGCGCGGCGGGATGTGCCAGGCCGTGAAGAGGATGGCGGTCACGAGGATCGCGGGCAGCCGTCCCCACGACCGCTCGAGCCGGGTCTGGAGCCCCCAGCGGTAGACGAGCTCCTCGGGGATCCCGGCGCAGAACAGCATGAGGAGGCAGCCGAGCCCCACGCGCAGCGCCGCCTCGACCGGCGGGAGTGCGGCAACCGCTTCCCGGATCGGGCCGAGCTTGGACGCGTTGAGCAGCAGTCCCGCGGCGAAGAGCACGACGAGCGTCAGCACGGATCGCGGGGTTGGGCGCCACCCGAGCAGGAGATCGTCCATCGTGTAGCCGGCGCGCCGGATCCACACCGCGGGCACGACGAGCAGGAGACCGATCTTGAACCCGAGCGCATACGTCGTGTCGGACGTCAGGAGCGTGGCGTCCCAGAGTGGCGCCGTCCACGCGCGCTGAATCAGCCCGGTCAGGAACGCGGCGCCGATGTAGGCGACGGCGAACGCGAGCGCGACACGAGTCTCGCGCGCGGGCTCCAGGATCCGGATATCGCTCGACGGCAAGCGCTGCCGCGTGAAAAGCGATCCCCCGAATGGCCTGGACTGCGATACCGTCGCGGATGCCATGCTGGAATCTACGGACCTCGGCCCGGGACGGTTTCTTCACGGGCATGTTCGAGGGTCCGAGCGCGGATCTCCCGGGTGGGACCGCAGCGGCGATCGGTCCCCGACGAACCAGATGTGTCCGAACGGTCGACGAAACCTCCCTGAATCGCGGGTCTCGCCGAGCGGCTTCATGGGCGGAGCCACGCGTACGCCCCGGTGAGGGCTTCCTTCCCGCCCGTGACGAGCGGCGCGCCATGTCCCACGATGAGCCGCTCAAACGGAACAGAGAGCAGCGCATCGATACTGCGGCGCGCCGCTGCCTTGTCCGGGAACGCGGTCCGACGGATCGCCCGGCTGAGCGCCACGCGGTCGTAGAACCCCATCGTCCTCGTGTAGACCTCCGTCCACCTGTGCTCCGGTCGGCCGATGTTGTGGACGAGATCGGCGACCACGAGCGTGCGTGACGGAGAATGGAACAGCGCGGTCTCCTCGAGCCGGCATCCGTCGATCCGGTGCTCCTCGATGATCCCGTCGAAGGCGGGCTCCGGAGCAGCGTGGTGGACGCGATCGATCCGCAGGTCGGGGCGTTTCCTGGCCAGACCCGGCGGGGCGTGGAGCTTCGCCGACGGGAAGGCCGCCGCCCAATCGCCGATCCGCAGGTGGTGGAAAAGGTTCGGCGCGTAGAGATGCGCCACCCGTCCCAGCGCCTCCACCGCGGTGCGGCGCTCCGGAGCCATGGCGACCGGGGAGTGGAGAAGGAGCGTTCCGTCGCCCAGCCGAAGCACCGTCATGGTGGCGCGGAGATGCATGCGGAGGAAGCGCACCGGGGCCTCGTCCACCCAGACGCCGTCGGCGAACGGAGTCAGCCCGCCGTTCATCCTCGGTGGTGCTCGATCGTAGTTCTACCCGACAACTCGATCGAGCGCACTCGCAACATCGCTCAGAATGTCCTCGGGCGATTCACAGCCGACACTGAATCGAATGAACCCCTCGCTGATAGCGTCACCGCCCCAGCGAGCGCGACGCTCGGCCGTGGAGTGGACCCCGCCGAAGCTCGTCGCCTCGCGCACGAGGGTGAGACCGCGCAGGAATTGCTCGGCCCGCGTACGGGTTGCGAGGTCGAAGCTGACGACGCTGCCGAAGGCCTGCATCTGTCGCTTCGCAATCGCGTGCCCCGGGTGATCGGAGAGACCCGGATAGTAGACGGCTCCAACTGGGCTCTGGGCTGCCAGGAAGCCGGCGAGCTTCAGCGCGGATGAACATTGACGATCGAGACGCAACGACAACGTCGCGAGCGAACGATGCGCCAGCCACACTTCCATCGGACCCGGGATGCTGCCATGCTGAGTACGCCAGGTGCGCAGAGCTGCCACTCGCTCCGGGTCCGTCGCAGCGACGTGGCCGAGGACGAGGTCGCTGTGGCCGGTCAGCGCCTTGGTATCCGAGGCGACAACGTAGTCCGCGCCGAGGAGCAGCGGCTGCTGCAGATAGGCCGTGGCAGTGGTGTTGTCCACGGCCACGAGCGCGCCCTGCGACCGCGCTGCCTGAACCAGCTCCTGGATGTCGCACACGTCGAGTTGCGGGTTCGTAGGAGTCTCGAGCCACAGCAATCGAACGCCCTCGAGGGCGCGGCCCTGCGCATCGCCGCGCGTCGGAACGAGTCGGGCCTCCACACCGATCGAATTCAGCCAGTCGGAAGCCAGCAGCCGAGTGGTGTAGTACGAGTCCGCTGGGAGCACGACCACATCACCGGGTCTCAAACACACCCCGAAGACTGCGGCGACAGCAGCCATGCCCGAAGCATAGGCGACCGCCTGTCCGCCCTCGAGCACTCTGAGCGCTTCTTCCCATGCAGTCCAGGTGGGATTTTGGAAACGCCCGTACGTCAGGTCATGCTGTGAGGGGTCACCGGGAGCCGTGTAGGTCGACGAGAATTGCGGACCGGCCAGGAACGGGCCCCCTTCCCTGGTCGGGCGGTACCCTGCGTGCAAGATCATCGTGTCACGATGCATAGGCGACGATTCTGTCGATCGCGGATCCGAGGAGAGCATTGCGGGGAATACTCGTGCGGATGAGTGGCAACTGCAAGGGCTTCATGGCCCAGTCAGCGCGTGCGCTTCTCAGTCGGGCTGACCGTCGACGAGCCGGCGTTGATCGCGGACGCTGTCGACGCGTTGGAGCCTCCAACCGTCAGGAGTTCTCCGCCAGGTCTCGTCTTGCGTGACCCATGTCTCGACGTGATGGACGAGACCGTCGGGCCGGAGCGCCATGCGTATCAGGTGTTGTCGCACGACGCCTCGAGCCAGGTCGCCCGAAACTTCGAGGCTGTCGATGTCGAAGTTCAACGAAATCCAGCGGTCGATCCCGTTGAGCAGACCGATGGTGTAGTGCTCCATCGCGCCACGGTCCTGCACCCTGCCATCGGGCGCCACGGCCTGGAAGTCATCCGTTCGAAGCGCCATGATGGCGTCGACGTCCTTCGCGAGGAAGGCGCGCGTGTTATCGTCGTACCATTGCTCGATCTCGCGTCGGACGGCGGAGGTGTCCGCCGCGACGGCGGTCTGGGAGGAAGGTGGCGCAGAAGGACGAGCGCAGCTCGCCGCACAGACTGCAAGAAACATAAGGACGACACGCATCTTGTTCGCTCCGGCTCAGGCAGAGGGCCCGGAATCCAGCGAATGGGACACTCGATGGAATCGTACCGTTGCAGCCTTTCAATGGCGTGATGAGTTCCGGATCCGCTCGAGCTCCTCGATGCAGTGATCCACGTGCGCGAGAACCGGATCTGCAGAAAACGCGATGGACTGCGATCCATGGAGCACGCGCAGCCGCATGATCACCTCGTCGGGAGGCATCGCCCGAGCGTTGTCGGTCAGATCGGTCAGCTCCGCAAGGACCTCGGAGAGGAAAGAGGTGCGCTCACGATCGTGTCGTGTCTCGGCGCGCTCGTCGGCGACGTACTCGATCAGCAGGCCAAGCATCTCCTCGGGATCGGACCAGTCGATGAACGTCATTCCGTCATCTAGAGTAACGAGCGCGGTCGAGCCGGAGAAGGGCAATGGAAATGAACTTCAGTCTTCGCCACGAACTCTCCCGTTCTCGAGAGGACTCTATTCGATCAGGGACGGCTGAACACCGCGCCGTGCGGGATCCCCATCGCCTGCCCGCCGTGCGGCCACGTCTCGTCGTCCATCCGGAACCCCGGCTCGGCGGCTCCCCCCTCCCGGAAGCGCTCGTCGAGCGTGAGCTGGCCGGTCGTCGCGTCGAAGCGCGCAATCAGCACCCGGTGCCGCATCGACCCATAGCCGGTTATCGCCACCCGCCGCCCGTCCGGCGATACCGCAATCCAGTGCGGCACATCGTCCGCCCCGAGTGTCACGCGCGACACCTCGCGCGGAGCGGCGGGATCCGAGATGTCGAGGCTCACGACGGCGCTCCAGGCGGGAACCGTCACGAGGTAATGGTCCCCCACGACGACCGGGATCGCGCAATAGGTCCCCTCCTTCCGCGGAAACGACGCCACGAGGCGCGCGCTCGGCGCCCCGGTCTCCAAGCCCTCCATGAGGTACAGTCCGCAGGAAAAGGTGGAGACCAGCACCGTTCTCCCATCGGCCAGAACCCGCGGCTCCGCTGTCAGCTGGGACTCGCCGCCGGCGGGGCCATCGGGCAGCGTGATCGTGTGTAGCGGCGCGAAATCGGAGAGCCGCCAGATCTGGAGCTGGCGCGAGGCGTCGTAGTCCGCCTCCATGTCGGTGGTCGTCGTGACGATGCGGTCGAGCGCGGGCACGATGCCGGCGCTGTAGACACGAGTCTGTGGATCGAGGCCGGGGGTATCGGCCGAGCTCGAGCGCACCGGCACGCCTGCGGGCGTCACTTCGACGAGTCCTCCCGGCGTAACGCCGGCGGAGCCGTGCCGCATCTGGAACGTCGCCAGGACGTTCCCGCCCGGCAGTCGGAGGAAGGAATGCGGGTGGCTGTACCCTTCCAGGTCGCCGAACTGCCCGGCGAGGCGCGGATGCGCGGGGTCGGTCAGATCGAAGATGAACGTCTGCCCCGTGCCGTAGCCGTTCGCGAACAGCTGCCGGTCGGCGGGCAGCTCGTGCTCGGTGTGGTGGGGCCCGTTCCGGAGGCCCGGCACCGGGAGCGTCGTGACCAGCCTGCCGTAGCGCGTGGAGGCCTCGGTGACGTCCAGGACCGCCAGGAAGTCGGGCTGCGTGGAGTCGGCGGACGCTGTCCAGACGTAGAGGTACTCCGGCGCGGGGGACTGCGCCGCCAGGCGAGCGGTCCACGTCAGCGAGGCGAGTATAGCCGCAAGCAAGAACCGGATCGGGACCATGTCAACCTCGCAGGTGCATAGGGAAACCCAGGACCATCAGAGAAGCAAGGAAGCCAGCACCCATCGCTTGTCCTGCTCGGCTTGGTAGGTGTCCTCGACGAGCTCGAAGCCGAGCTTACCGCAGAAGAACTCGATCGCCTCGTCGTAGTCCCGCACGACGAGCGCCGTGTGGAGGATCGTCTGCTTCACAGGTGCGCGTGGAATTCCGGCGCGGCGTCCCAGCGGTCGTGCATGCCGTCGACGTACGTGATCGGAATCTCCGACAGCTCCTCCTCCGACACACCCTCGAGACATCCGACGTTGACCCCGTACATCTTGCCGATCGGCGTCTCGTTCCCGACGCCGAAGACTCGCACGCCGCAGTGGCGGCAGAAGAAGTGCTCGTTCTTCTCGGGGCCGAACACGTAGCGGGTCAGCTCCTCCTCGCCGGCGAGGAGGCGGAAGCCCTCCGACATCGCGACCGCCACCCACATCCGGGTCCGCCGGCAGATCGAGCAGTTGCAGCGGAAGGTCGGCTGCTCGAGTTCGATATCGACCGCGATCCGGACGCGCCCGCAGTGGCAGCTGGCCTCGTAGGTCTTCCTAGTCACCAGGTTCCCCCTTCATCGCGAACGTCATTCGAAGCCTGACGTCATGTCCTCGGCTGGTACGCCTTCCCCGGGGTCCCCCCGAACGCGAGCAGCGTGACCCCGCGGTCGCCGGGATGCCACGCGCGAGTCGCTTCGGGTGGGATGCGCACGAACGTGCCGGACTCCACGCGCTGATCCTCGCCGTCGCAACGGAGCGTCGCATCGCCCTTTAGAACGAAGAAAACCTCCTCCTGCCCGTCTCCGGAGTGGTCGTGCTCGGGATAGCTCGTCGTCCCGGCCGCCATTTCGATGACGTTCATGCCGAAAGCGGTCACGCCCAGCGCGCGCCCGACGGACCGGAAGGCGATCCCCTCCCGCGCATGCTCTCCGCGGTACGGCTCGACCTCCTCGATGCCCTTCATCTGGATCTCGCTCATCTATCCCCCTTCGTGGTTGTCCGTATCCGGTTCGACCACAGAGAGTCTAGCGCCGCGACCGGTCGGCGTCAGACCCCCGCCCGCGACAGGGGACCGACTCGTTCCCTGGACTTCCGTGCCACGCCCCTGTATCTGTCGGCTTACTCGACTCGCGGTTCCGACGGGATCGCCCGGCAGGGAATCGACCGATAGGAAGGCAGCGCAAGCACATGAAGGTCCTTGGCATGCCAACGCGGTCCCGCCTCGCGATCGAGGCGATCGCGCTCATCGTCAGCATCTTCCTCGCGCTCGCGGTGAATGCTTGGTGGGACGGGCGTCAGGCCCGCGCGGTGCAGCGTTCTCAATTCCAGAATCTCCGCGACGACTTCGAGCAATCCCGGCTCGAGATCGAGGAGAAGCTCCGCTATCACACGCTGATCGCGAGCTCCGTCGAAGACTTCCGTCGTCGCCTGGAGGCGGAGCAGCCCGGGGCGATCGTCCTCGTACCCGACACTCTCATCGTCGCCCTCCTCTCGCTCCCGACACTCGATATGTCGAACGCCACGCTCGAAGAGCTGGAGATGTCGGCCCGCGTCTCGACGATCTCGAATCCGGAGCTGCGTCAGCGGATCGTAGCTTGGCCCCGCCTCCTCAATGACGCGTTCTGGCTCGAGCAGACGGCCAGGGCGCTCAACGAGGACCACCTGATCCCGTTGCTACGGCGGTCGACCGACCTGAGCACGGCCTTCGCGCTCCTCCCCGAATGGGTGGCGACGGGGGTCGATCCCCGACGCCCGGTCGAGCTGCTCCCCGTCCGGAACTCGCTCGAGCTACGCAACGTGCTGGCCGAACGGAGGCTGCGCGAGGCGTGGGCGGCGGATCCCTTGCAAGAGTCCATCGCGCACGTGGACAGCATTCTCGCCATGATCGACGAGGAGCTCGGATCTTAGCGCTAGGGGCCGATCCGGTCGATCGCGGTGCGCAGAAGCGCCTCGAACTCTTCCGGGTCTTCCAGCATCAGGAAGTGACCGACTCCCGGCATAAGGATGACTTCCACCCCGTGGCGATCGAGTGACGCTATGTCGGACGCAGGCTGCTCCGGGTTGATCGCCACGATGGGAAGCCCCAGCTCCATGACGAGTCGCGGCATCTCCCGGTCGAAGCTCAGCGCGAAAGCGAGCGCCTCGAGAGCCACCTCCGGCGGAGCCGACGACATGTCGGACGCTACACGCTCGACGAGCTTCGGATCGGCGCTCGGCAGGAACATTCCGCTCACGAAAGCGCGGGTCGCGTCTACGAAGTCGGCGCGTATCGGCGCCAGGAGCGCGTCCAGCTGCTCCTGCGTGCGCGGAGTCCCCAGTCTGCGGTACGTGTCGACCCAGACCAGGCCGGCGACGCGATCCGGCAGCCGACGCGCCGCCTCGACGATCGCGTCGCCGCCCATGGAGTGGCCGACGAGGATCACGCGGTCGAGGGCGAGCGCTTCGACGACGGCGGCGACGTCACCCCCGAAGGCGGCCATCGTCCAAGCCTCCCGGCCGAAGCCGGACTCGCCGTGTCCGGCCAGATCGAGCGCTACGACCTGGAAGTCGCGCGAGAATGCCTCCAGCTGCGCCGCCCAGTAGCTGCGGTCGCACGACCAGCCGTGGACGAAGACGAGCGCAGGAGATCCGGTCCCGCGCGTTTCGTACGCGATCGAGATCCCGTCCGGGCTCGTCACCGTCATCGCAGGCGCCTCCTGAGCGCGGGCGGACAGGGGAGATCCGCCGCAGAGAGTGGCCACGGCGAGCGCCGAACCGAGTCCGCGAGCCCACGCACGGGAGCGAACGCCTGCGTCGAGAGAGATCGGGGCGAGGGTGGTGAGCATGACCGAGTCGGCTGAAGGCCCGTCGCCTCCGATACCGCTTAGAGCTCCATGCGCTTGTCGAGAACGAACGTCTGGACCGACTCCCGCTTCACGCCGTCGACCTTCATCGCTGCGGCGGTCGCCGGGGATTCGAATATCTCCATGAACTTGTCGAGGTCCTTGGGCCTCAGGCAGACGGCTACCTTGTTTCCTAAAACCGCGAAGTCGATCGGCTTCTTGATCGTCTGGCTCCGGAAGAGGTCCCCGTGGGTCCGGAAGCTCTGCTCCCACTTCTTCGGGTCTGCGACTTCGGCGATGACGACGACCTTCGTGGCCATTCCTGTCTCCTGTCGTTGAGGCTCGCTCCGCGGTTCGCAAGGACCAAGGGGAACGTACGCCGTCGGCTCCCATCGTCCACCGCACGCTAGGATAGCACCTGGCCGCGGATCGCGATCGTGGGCCGATCTCGTCGTCCTGGCGTCGGATCCCACAGCGGATATCCGGGCCAGTCGGGACATCCTGTACGTGATCAAGGCGAGGTCTTCGACCCGAAGGAGCTTCTCGCCGTTCCCCACCGTTGACCGAGGGCCGGCGTCAGATACTGGCGCCCCGCCCCCTCACTTCCGTTACGACCCGCTCTCCTGCCGGTACGTCGCCATCGCCTGGTCGGCACGCACGACCTGGGTCGCGTCGCACGGTCGGGTCTGGCCCGTCCGCCGACCACGATCGTCGTAGGAGACGGTGCAGCCATCGCCGAACACAACGCGACTCTTCCCGTTCCCGTCGATCACGACCTCGGGCATGTCTTCCTCGACGGTGGCGTCCTCCGCCGCGCCTGTGGGGACGTCCTCCGCCATCGCGTCGGCTTCGGGATCGTCCCAGCCCTCCTCTTCTCGGTACGCGCTCTGAGCGGCATCGGCCTCCGCCAGCTGCTCGCTCGAGCACGTGGACCGGCCCCGGACGCGGAAGCCCTCTGCGTCGTAATGAACCACGCAGTTGCCGGAGAAGACCACCTCGGCCTCCCGGTTCGCTCCGGCGATGATCTGCGGTGGGATCCGGCGGTCCGTTGCGGCGGCGACGGGAGTATCCTGGCTCTCCTCGCGCAGGTGCGCGGCGTACGCCTCGTGGGCCGCCATGAGCTCGTCGTTCGAGCACGCGGTCAGACCCATGCGCCGGCCCTCGGCGTCGTAGGTGACGACGCAACCGCCGGCGAAGACGACCTCCGACGCGCCGTTCGCCCCGGGGACGATCCCGGGTGCCTGGGCTGCGGCGGCAGCCGGGATGGCAAGCAGCGTGAGCAGTGCCGCGCCGGTTCTCACGACCTTCTTCCGTTTCATCAGAAATGCCACCTCCTTCTCCTTTTAGGATCGCCACCCTTAGTAGGCGATCGGGATCTCGACGTGTAGTGGCGGAGACGTGGCTCGCCGTCGGCGATCGCGGCAGGCCGCTCTCGCGGATGCCGGCGAGTGGACGCCACTTTCCCACACGTGTCATCGGGGGAGGTCTTCTGGCCAGGCCTTCATGGCCCGGGGATGGGTCGCGGAAGACCCAGCAGCCTCAGCTTACGCGATTCGGCGTGCGCGTCAAGTCGCCCCCGCAATACGAGGCCGGCGGCTCTTCCTCGTGACCGGGATCAAGAAAGGCACGATCTTGTGCAGAACCGACGGAAACGTCCTCGTTCAATGGAATCGGAGGTTCCCATGCGGCGACAGAGTCCGGGGTTGGCGGCGATCGTCATGTTGCTTCTCTCGGCCTGCGCCACGACTCCGGGACGCGAGTTCGCCTCTGATCGCATCACCGTAATTACATACGGGTCGGGCCCGGACGTGATCCTCATTCCCGGACTGGCGGGGCATCGCGAGGAAGCCTGGGGTGGCGTCATCGAGACGCTGGATGACCGCTACCGCCTCCATCTGGTGCAGGTGCATGGATTCGCTGGAACCGCGCCGGGCGCCAACGTTGAAGGGCCGGTGTCCGCGCCCGTGGCGGAAGAGCTCGCGCGCTATGTCCGAGAAACGGGTCTCGCGCGTCCCGCGGTCATAGGACATTCGATGGGCGGAACGATCGGCATGATGCTGACCGCCCGTCATCCCGATGACGTCGGACGACTGATGGTCGTCGACATGATGCCATTCATGGGTGAGCTGTTTGGCGCGACGGGAGCGACGCCGGATGGACTTCGCGGCATCGCCGATCAGGCGCGCGCTCGGATCCTCGTGGATCCACCCGGGACCGGCTTCATCGCGCAGTTGTTCGAGGGCATGACCATGGACGCGCAGAAGGAATCGGTGCTCATGCGACTCGCGAGGGAAGGCGATCGGCGCACGGTCGCTCACGCCTTCCATGAACTGATCGTGACAGACATGCGGCCCGAGCTTTCGCGCATCACCGCGCCGGTCACCGTGCTCTACGTACAGCCACCGAACGTGCAGGTCCCTGCGCAGCAGTTCGACACTTCGATGGCCCGTCTCTATGCCAATGCGCCGAACGTGAGGCTCGTGAGGATCGACGACAGCCGCCACTTCATCCAGTGGGACCAACCCGCTCGCTTAATAGCCGAAGTCGACACCTTCATGACGCGGTAACGGAAGGTCCACAACCTGGAGGCTAGCATGTCCGGACTGGAAGGTGGGTGCGCCTGCGGCGAGCTGCGCTATCGGCTGAGGTCCTCACCGATGTTCGTCCACTGCTGCCATTGCTTGAACTGTCAGCGGCAGACGGGAACGGCCTTCGTGCTCAACATGCTGATCGAGGCCTCGCGAGTCGATCTGCTGAGTGGCACCCCGACGGCGGTCGCGGTGCCCAGAGAAAAGGGACAGCATCGAATCTTCCGCTGCCCGAAATGCCAGGTCGCGGTCTGGAGTGAATACGGCGGGCGGTCCGAGATCCTATTCGTTCGCGCAGGGACACTCGACGATCCCGCGACCGTGTCGCCGGACGTCCACATCTATACGCGGTCGAAGCTGCCTTGGATCACGTTACCGGCCTCGGTACCGGCCTTCGAGGAGTATTACGACGCGAAGGTGCTCTGGCCACCCGAGAGCCTAGCGCGCCGCAAGGCCCTGTTCGGGTGATCATGGAACTGTATGCGTTTCTAACTACGTAGACGATGCCGGAGAGGAAACCCAGGCCCCCTGCCCGCGCCTCCGCGTCGAAGGGTGAGGAGGGCGAATCGATCGTCGTCCTGGGCCGCGAGATCTCGATCTCGAACCCGGGAAAAGTCCTTTTCCCCAGGCCGAAACACACCAAGCTCGACCTCGTGCGTTACTACCTCGCCGTCGCCGAGGGGGCGCTGCGCGGCGCCGGCGGCCGCCCCAACGTGCTCGTGCGGTACCCGAACGGCATCGGCGGCGAATTCTTCTATCAGAAGCGCGCCCCGCTAAAGCGGCCGCCATGGATCGAAGTCGTGTCGCTGCGCTTTCCTTCGGGCCGGAGCGCCGAAGAGGTCGTTCCGCGCGACGCGGCGACGCTTGCGTGGCTCGCCAACCTGGCGTGCCTCGAGCTCCACCCGCACCCCGTTCGCGCGGAGGACCTGGACCACCCGGACGAGCTCCGCGTCGACCTCGATCCTGTGCCCGGCATCAAGTGGGCGCAGGTTCGAAGAGTAGCCCAGGTCGTCGACGCCGCGTTGACGGATTTCGGGCTCATCGGCTGGCCGAAGACCTCGGGTGGCCGCGGCATGCACGTTCTGGTGCGCATCGAGCGGAACTGGGAATTCGGCGAAGTGCGTCGCGCCGCGCTCGCGCTCGCGCGAGAGGTCGAGCGGCGCGCGCCCAGGCTGGCGACGAGCAAATGGTGGAAGGAAGAGCGGCACGGCGTCTTCGTGGATTACAACCAGAACGCGAAGGACCGCACTGTCGCCGCGGCGTACTCGGTGCGTCCTACCCCCGATGCGCGGGTATCTGCGCCCCTTCATTGGGACGAAGTGCCGGACGCCCGCCCCGCCGACTTCACGCTCGAGACCATGCCCCGGCGCTTCGCGGAGCTGGGCGACCGCCACGCAAGAATCGACGAGGCTCCCGGCTCGCTGGAGCCCTTGCTCGAGCTCTCTGCGCGGCACGAGCGCGATGGGCTGGGCGACGCGCCGTGGCCGCCCCACTACCGGAAGCAGCCGGGCGAGCCCGCGCGCGTCCAGCCGTCGCGCGCCCGCGCGGCGAAGTATCCCCTGATCGAGATCGGCCGCGCCAAGCGAAAGGCCGATGCGCTAGCCGGGCTCGAGCGCTGGAAGGCGCGTCACTCCGAGGCCGCGGCGTACCTCGAGCTCGCCGACGTTCTGGTGGACCGCATGCGCGGGCGATCGACCACGTGGACGCGGATCCGGGTCAATCTCCAGCACGTGCCGGCCAAGCTCCGTCCGCGTCAGGAACCCTTGGATCCGGATGAGAAGACCCTGGACAGGTCGTAGGGGGTGGTGACCTCGAGCTGGTCGTAGCGGCAGTCGCGAGGTCTCTTGTCCGGCCGCCAGCGCAGGAACGTCGCCGCGTGGCGGAAACGGTCTCCCTGCAGGTGATCGTACTTGACCTCGCAAACGCGCTCGATGCGGAGCGGCTCCCACGAGAGATCCTTGCCGGCGCTCCAACGGCTCTGCGCCCCGGGCATCCGGGTGTTGGCCGTTTGTGCCTCCGCCCAGGCTTTCCACGGGTGCGTCTTGAGGGCATCCTTCCGCAGCGGCTCTAGCTCCTCTACGAGCTCTCTACGCCTCGCCATCGTGAACGACGACGTGACGCCGACGTGCTGCAGGACGCCAGCGTCGTCGTACAGGCCGAGCAGGAGAGAGCCGATCGCTTCCTTCCCCGACTTGTGCCAGCGGAAACCGGCCACGACGCAATCGGCCGTC
>JAICNR010000241.1 GCA_025931135.1 Gemmatimonadota bacterium
ATCGACCTCTCGACCGCGCTGTTCTCCAATGCCGACTTCGGTTACGCCGTAGGAGGCGACCGATGATGGATCGGATTCCCGCCGGCTACCTGCCCGCCGTCATCCTGTTCGTCGCGGTGGGCCTGGCGGTCCTTTCTCTGTCGCTCGCGTGGGAATGGTGGCGGGATCGCCGCCAGCGCAAAGAGATTACCCAGCGGCTCGAGGGAATGGCCAGCGGAGAGGGCGGGGCGGATCCCTTCGGGGACCTGTTCCGGGACAACAAGCTCAGCGAAGTGAAGTGGATGGAGCCGGTCGTTGCACGGCTGCCCCACAGCCGCGACCTGCAGCACCTGCTGGAGCAGGCCGACGTGACGTGGCGCGTCGGTACGTTCTTCCTGCTCACTGTCGGCGCCTCGGTCGGGATGGGGATGGCGGCCTTCGTCGTCGCCCATCTCTGGATCGTGGGGATCGCCGCCGCCGCGTTCGGCGCCACCCTCCCGTACATCTACGTGCGTCGCCGGAAGACGAAGCGACTGGAGGCGTTCGAAGAGCACTTCCCGGAAGCGATCGATCTGCTTGGCCGGGCGATCCGCGCCGGCCATGCCTTCTCGACCGGCCTCCAGATGGTGGCCGAGGAGTCGCCGGAGCCGTTGGCAGGAGAGTTTCGCCGGGTGTTCGAGGAGCAGAAGTTCGGCCTCGCGATCGAGGATTCGCTGCTCGCGATGGCGGATCGCATCGAACTCGTCGACATGCGGATTTTCGTCACCGCGCTCCTCGTCCAGCGTGAGGTCGGCGGCAACCTCGCCGAGATCCTCGACAAGATCTCGTACACGATCCGCGAGCGGTTCACCATCCAGCGCCAGGTCCGGGTCTACACTGCCCAGGGGCGCTTCACCGGCTACCTCCTCGCCGTGCTCCCGATCGGCGTCGGATTCCTGATCTGGATGCTGAATCACGAGTATATGATGATCCTGTTCCAGCAACCGACGGGTCGGCTCATGATCAGCCTCGCCGCGGTGCTCCAGGTCATAGGTTTCTTCGTGATCCGCAAGATCATCCACATCGAGGTGTAGCATGGTTCTGTACATTGTCGTCATCCTGGTCATGACCTCGGTGTTTGCGCTCGTGTATGGGATGGCGAGCCTCGCGCCCGCGCGTTCGCGAGTGATCTCCAAGCGCTTGGGCGAGCTCCAGACCGGGGCCGCCAGGAACTACACGACAATGCAGCGCCGCAATCGGCAGGAAAAGCGCGAGCGCCTCGAGGCGCTGATGGAGGCGTTCGGCGAGCGCGTGACCTCGCGCCGGGTGGACTGGAGTCATGTCCAGTCGACGCTGATCCAGGCGGGATATCGCCGCTCGGGAGCCGTGGCCGCCTACTTCGGAACGCGGCTCGCCACGATGACCGTCACGGGTGCGGCTGCCGTGTTCGGAGGGTTCACGTTCGGAGTGTCGCTGGCGGCCGTGATCCTCGGGGCCGCCATCGGCGCCACGTTCGGCTGGCTGGCACCCCAGTACTACGTCAAGCGCCGGATCCGGAAGCGGCAGCTCGAGCTCCAACGCGCGCTGCCCGACACGCTCGACCTGCTGGTAGTCTGCGTGGAAGCGGGCCTCGGCCTCAACCAGGCGCTCGTGCGCGTGTCGAGCGAGATCGAGCACGTGAGCGAGACGATGAGCGAGGAGCTGATCCTCACGAACCTCGAGATCCGGGCCGGCACGCCGCGCGACGAATCG
>JAICNR010000242.1 GCA_025931135.1 Gemmatimonadota bacterium
CGCCACCTCGGCGGACTCGATCAATCGCTCCGCGCCGAGCAGGGCGAGCCCGCCGATGGCGGTCATCACCTGGGTGCCGTTGATGAGCGCGATCCCCTCCTTCGGGGCGAGCTCTAGGGGCTCGATCCCGGCGGCCGCGAGGACCTCCGCCGCGGGGGCCCACGCGCCGTCCCACCAGGCCTCCCCCTCCCCGATCAGCGTGAGCCCGAGGTGCGCCAGCGGCGCCAGGTCTCCGCTCGCTCCCACGGATCCCTGTCCGGGGATCCGCGGCCGGATCCCGGCGTTCAGGTGCTCGAGGAGGCGCTCGCAGACGACCGGCCGCGTGCCGCACCGCCCTCCCGCGAGCGTGTTCGCGCGCAGGAGCGCGATCGCGCGCGTTACCCGTTCAGGGAGCGGCTCGCCGACCCCCGCCGCGTGGCTCCGGAGGAGGTTCACCTGGAGCGCTGCCAGTCGGTCCGGCGGGATCGCGGTGTCCGCCAGACGTCCGAACCCCGTGGACACGCCGTAGATGGGCCGGCCGGACGCGACGGCGTCTTCGACCACGGCCCGGCTCGCGCGCATCCGCGCGGTCGCATCCGCCGCGAGTCGGACGTGTGCGCCGTCCGCGACCCGCTCCATGTCCACGAGCGTGAGCCCGTGACCGTCGATCTCGATCACCCGGCTCTCGGGGCTGCGCCGGGGCTCACTCACGCCGCACCCGGTACGGGATCTGGAAGTCGGGGACTTCGTGGAGGTAGACCGCGAACTCGACGAGGACCCGGTCCTGCGGCTCCGACGGAAAGAAGTTGATTCCCAGCGTAGCCTGCCAGTCGTGGAGCTCACGCACCAGGTTCAAGGTCTGACCCTGCAGCTCGTTCGTCGTGATGTCGTAGGTGGTGCGGTAGTTCATGCTCCAGTGCGAGCTCGGGAGGAACTGGGCCCCGATCCCCAGGCTCTGGCGGTTGTTCTCTCCGTCCCTCGAGCGGGTCCACGAATGGGTGAGGCTCAGCGACCACGGGCCGAATCCTTCCCCTACGTCGGCTGCGCCCTCGAGCCCATGGCGCGCCTCCTCGAGCCGTTGTCCCGAGCCCCGCCCCGCCCGCGCGTCCTCCGTTGCGGAGGCCTCGTGGACGTCTCGCACGGGAGCCGCCCGCCCACTCCGGATCGAGAAGTCAACGTTGAGCCCGCTCATGAACGGGACGAACAGCTCGCGCGCCTCTCCCTGCTTGACGAGCTCGTGGTCCATCGACAGCGAGATATTGAAGCTCTCGCCGATGCCGGTCGACATCCGGGTGTTGAGCAGGCCGAACCCGAGCTCGTCCTCCTCTCGCTGGCGGCGGATGTCGAACGCCATCGTATTGCTGATGTTGAGGAGGTTCACGGTGCGGGTCGCGCGCTCCGCTGGAGCCGCTTCCCCGGCCGCGGCGCTATCCCCCTCCGCCACCTCGTCTTCGACCGTTTCGATTCCCTCGTCCTCGTCGTCTCCGACCGGAATCTTGACGTCGAAGTCCTGGTTCAGGCTGAAGCTGGCGGTCAGCCGATCCTCGGTGTCGCGAACGTCCTCCGGTTCCGTGCCCCAGAAATCGGGCTTCGGCGCATAGCTGATCCCCACCGACGGCGCGACCGTGTGCCGCAGTCCCAGCGCCGGGCCGGGCGGGTCGAGGAAGATGCGGAAGAAGCGGCTGCTCATGTTGAGGCCCGCGTTCAGGCGCCCGGTTCCGGTGGTCGGC
>JAICNR010000055.1 GCA_025931135.1 Gemmatimonadota bacterium
AGATCGGTGACGAGCTCGAACTTCGGCATGGGGAGAAGATACGCGTTCGCCGGGGGTGGTCCCGCCCGCCGCGGTTACTGATCGTAGACCTCGACCCCCCGAGGGGGCGAGAACCGGAAGCGCGAGTCCGGCACCGGGGCCCCGCGACGCAGCGCGGTGAACGTGTAGGACTTTTCGATCCCGTCGGGCGTCCGGGTCCGCACCTGGCGCACGAGTCCGCTGTTCCGCCCCACCCACACGTCCACGTCCGTGAACGGTGCGTCGTCGGATCTCGGACTCAGCGCCAGATGGTCGCTGACCTCACCGGAGACGGCATCGCTGCCGGCCAGGGCAGCGTCGTACAGCGTGCGCAGATCGCGCAGGTAGGTGAGGGGGTTGGCCCCCCCCGAGCCGTCGGCGGGCTGCCGGATCACCTGGCCGGGCTGGCTCGAGGGCAGGTAGATCCAGACCCAGGTTCCGTCGTCGACCACGACATCCCCGGCCGGATACCGGTAGTCGATCCGATACCTTCCGGGGGCGCGGTAGTACAAGGTTCCGTGCCCGATCTCCGTCTTCTCCAGGATCGGGTTCACGGCCCGCTGGACGAAGTCCGCCTGGAGGCTCTCGAGCGCGGCCAGCGCCCGGTCCGCGCGATCGGCGATCGCATCGGCGTCCTGCCCCAGGGAGACGGCTTCCGGGGGAGCTACGAGGGCGAGCGATGCGGAGAGCAGGAACAGGAAGCGCTTCATGACCCCGAAAGAACCCCGATCCCGTGCCGAATGTTCCGCTACCCGCCGATGACGCGACCGGTCTCGACGCCCATCTCGTGCGAGCCGAAGTACTCCCGCCGCTGGACCTCGAGGATTCCGTCGATCGACTTCATCGCGCTCACGACCTTGTTCAGGTGATCGAGATCCTTGACCTCGACGACGAACGTGCCCTCGATCCCGGCCTCGTTGACGGTCAAGTCTGCGCTCTTGATGTCCGTGGACGACCTCGAAACGGCGCCCGCCACGTCCGCGAACAAGCCGCGGCGGTCGGTTCCAGTGACGACCAGGCGGACGATGAAGGTCTGAGCCCCCGAGGTGTCCCAGCGGACTTCGATCTTGCGCTCGGGCTCGTCGGTCAGGTTCAGGATGTTCGGGCAGTCCGCGCGGTGGATCGAGACCCCGCGCCCGCGCGTGATGTACCCCATGATCTCGTCGCCGGGGATGGGCTGACAGCATTGGCTGAAGCGAACCATCATGTTGTCCACCCCCTGGATCTTCACGCCCTGGGGACCGCCCTTGATGCGCTCCACCAGGCGCTCGAACGCGGTTGCGGGTCGACGTTCGGTAGCCTTCTCCTCCGGGAACAGGACGTTCCAGACCTGGGTCAGTGTCAGGTCGCCGCGGCCCAGGGCTGCGAGCAGCGACTCTCCGTTCGTGAGATGGAACTGGGTCGCGGTCTCATCGAGCCGATCGTCGTCGGGGCGCTTCACGCGATTGCGGCGGTATTCCTTCTCCAGGAGCTCCTTTCCCAGCGCGACCGAGCTCGCGTGCTCCTCCGCTCGGATCGTCCGGCGGACGAGCTGCCGCGCCTTCGACGTCTTGACGAAGTGGAGCCAGTCCCTGGACGGACGCTGCGAGGGCTGGGTCAGGATCTCGACCGTGTCCCCGGAGCGCAGCTCCTTGTGGAGCGGGACGATGCGCCCGTTCACGCGGGCGCCGGAACAGTGCATCCCCACCTGGGTGTGGACCTGGAAGGCGAAATCGATCGGCGTCGACCCGGCCGGCAGCTGCACGAGATCCCCTTTCGGGGTGAAGACGAAAATCTCGTCCTTGTAGAGATCGATCTTGAGGTATTCGAGAAACTCTTCCGGGTCCGTCATATCCTGCTGCCACTCGAGGATCTGACGGAACCAGGCCAGCTGCTCGTCGATCTCGGTCCCTGCACTCCCTTCCTTGTACTTCCAGTGCGCGGCGATCCCGACCTCGGCCGTGCGATGCATGTCCCAGGTCCGGATCTGGATCTCGTACAGCGTACCGGCAGGGCCATAGATGGTCGTGTGCAACGACTGGTACATGTTCGACTTCGGCGTCGCGATGTAGTCCTTGAAGCGCTCGTGCACGGGCGTCCAGAGGGTGTGGATGATCCCCAAGCCGTGATAGCAGTCGCGCACGGTGTCCGTGAGCATGCGGATCGCGAGGAGGTCGTAGATCTCCTCGTAGGGCTTGTTCCGGGCCTGCATCTTCTTGTGGATCGACCACAGGTGCTTCGGCCGACCGGTGATCTCGGCGGCTACGCCTGCCTCCTCGAGCGCGGTCTGGAGCGGCTTCGAGATCGCCGCGATCATCCGTTCCCGCTCCTTGCGCTTGGCCTGCACTTTGCGCGCGAGGTCGCGATAGGCATCGGACTCGAGGAACTTGAACGACAGGTCCTCGAGCTCCCAGCGAATCGTCGCCATACCGAAACGGTGGGCCAACGGGGCGTAGATGTCGCGGGTCTCGCTTGCGATCCGGCGTCGCTTTTCGTCCGGCAGGAATTCAAGGGTCCGCATGTTGTGCAGGCGATCCGCGAGCTTGATCATGATGATCCGAATGTCGCGGGCCATCGAAAGGAGGAGCTTTCGATAGTTCTCCACCTGTCGCTCCTCGCGCGAGCGGAAACGCAAGTGGCCCAGCTTCGTCAGCCCCTCGACCAGCGAGGATACTTCGCGGCCGAACACCTCCTCTACCTGCTGGACGGTTACGTGAGTGTCTTCCGCAACGTCGTGCAGGAGCGCCGCTACGATGGTGGTGGAGTCGACCAGGTTGAGGTCGAGCAAGATGCGGGCGATCTCGGCGGAATGGGCCATGAAGGGCTCCCCGGAGAGACGCTTCTGGCCGCCGTGCGCCTCCTCACCGAACGCGTACGCCCGCTCGATCGTCGCGACGTCCAGCCGATCCCCGAAGGGCTCGAGCGACCGCAGGAACCGCTTCCTGTCCATGGTATGAGAATACCTCTCAGGACCCGGAAACGAAAAGCGCCGGCGCCCCGACTGGGCGACGCCGGCGCCGGGAACGACCGCATCCGCGCTACTTGAGTGGGACTCCACCAGCCTCTGCCCCGCATTCCACTTCGCTTCGAAGTTCTTGGCCTTCCGCACATCTACACCGAACGACTCCAGGAACTGCGCTCCAGACACGTAGCGCCGATTCCTGCCCTGCGGCGAAAGTCTCAGCTTATAGGTCGCCTGCGTCGGCTTCGCGCGCGGCCTGAGGCCGACCTTGCGGTTGCGCGGGTCGAACAGGAGCTCGACGTAGGCCGCCTTGTGGAACCACTTCTCGTATGCGGACGCGCTGATGGAGAAATTTCCGTTCTTCAAGACTCGGATCGAAGGTCTTCCGACGGACGGCCCGCGCTGCGGAACGTATGTCTTGAACGTCATGAGATACTCCTTTGTACACCAGTGGTAAACGAATGCCGAATCTCACGCACTGTCATACTAGAGTCTATGCCGCTTGTCGCGATGACTCAACCACGTGATGAATCCCCAATTACTTAGAGTAAACCGGAATCCTTGAAGGAGAAATACGAATCCGCTCCGATGATGACATGATCATGGAGCGGAACATCGAGGATGCGACCCGCCTCGCTGATCGCGCGCGTGACTTCGCGATCCTCGCGACTGGGTGCGGGATCGCCAGATGGGTGGTTGTGGGCGATCACGATTCCGGCGGCGGAGCACGCCAGCGCCGGTTTGAACACTTCCCGCGGATGAACGATCGATGCGTTGAGAGAGCCGACCGAAACCACGAACTCCCGTACCAGCTCGTTTCGGGTGTTGAGGCATAAGGCGAGGAATCGCTCGCGCTCACGATCTCGCAGCTCCAGCGCCAGGTGGCGCCAAACGGCGCGCGGTGAGCAAAGGGTAGGCTGCCGCTCCCGCCGTTCGCGCTGGAGCCGTCGCCCTAGCTCGAGAGCGGCAGCAAGCCGTGCGGCGGTCGCCGCTCCGACGCCTTCGAGTCGTAGCAGCTCTTCCGCGTCGCGCCCGGCCAGCTGTCGCAGCCCCGGGTGCGCCGCCAGGAGCCGGCGCGCGATCTCGTCGGCGGAACACGCCCGGCTGCCGCTCCCGATCAGGATCGTCAGAAGCTCGACGGTCGATAGGGCCGCCGCGCCGAGGCGCACGAGCCTCTCCCGAGGCCTGTCCTCGAGTGGCCATTCCTTGATCGAAAGCGAGGATCCGCGCACGCGGACCGGGGAGTGCAAGGCGGGTGCCGCCGGGTCTCGCCCGGGCGGCCGAAAGGGGACGGCGGCTACCGGCTCATACTGTCCAAAAGCTCCTGGTTCGACCGAGTGTGCTTCACCTTGTCGATCAGAAACTCAGCCGCGTCGGTCGTCCGCATCTCCGACAAGAACCGCCGCAGGAGCTGTAGCCGCTGGAGGTGTTCCTCCGCGTACAGGAGCTCCTCCTTTCGCGTCCCGCTGGCGGTCACGTCGATCGCCGGCCAGATCCGCTGCTCGGCCAATTCGCGGGCGAGCACGATCTCGGCGTTGCCGGTGCCCTTGAACTCCTCGAAGATCACTTCGTCGGCGCGACTGCCGGTGTCGATGAGTGCGGTCGCGATGATCGTCAAGCTGCCGCCGCGGTCTCCGACCACTTTCCGTGCGGAGCCGAAGAAGCGCTTGGGCGCCTCCAGCGCGCCGGCCTCGATGCCGCCGGACAGCGTGCGCCCGCTGGAGCGCTCGATCGCGTTGTAGGCTCTCGCCAGGCGCGTGATCGAATCGAGGACCAGCACGACGTCTTTGCCCGACTCCACCAGTCGGCGCGCGCGCTCGAGCGCCATCTCCGCTACCTGGACGTGACGATCAGGGGGAAAATCGAACGACGAGGCCACCGTCTCGCCACGGCCGATCTTCTCGATCATGCGCTGCATCTCGGTGACTTCTTCGGGACGCTCGTCGACGAGCAGGACGATCAGCTCGGCATCCGGATAGTTCACGGCCACGCCGGTCATCACCGCCTGGAGCAGCATCGTCTTCCCCGCCTTGGACGGGGCGACGATGAGGGCTCGCTGGCCCTTGCCGAGCGGCACGACGAGATCCAGGATCCGGTTCGTGATCCCCGCGCCGTTCACGCCACGGGCGTCCTTCTCGTCCAGGATCTCCAGCGTCAGCCTCTCGTCCGGATGCGTTGCGCGGAGCTGATCGAACTTGGGCCGCGAGCGCGCCTCTTCCGGCGTCATACCGTTGACCGAGGTCACACTCTTGAGCGGAGGCAGCTTTCCTCGCCCGGGCGGAGCTCCGATCTCACCATCGATCGCATCTCCTTTCCGCAGGCCGTACTGGTCGATGAGCCGAGCGGGCACGTAGACGTCGTCGTCCCCCGGCAGATAAGCGTTCTCCTTGCGCCGCAGGATTCCGGCGCCGCCCGACAGGCGGTCGAGCACTCCGATCATGTGCGATCTCCTCCGATGGAAAAGTCCATTCCGTGGGCTTCGAGGCGCCGCTCGCGAACGATCAAGCGCCGTGACACTTCTTGTACTTCTTCCCGCTCCCGCACGGACAGGGATCGTTCCGACCGACCTTCTCTCCCTCGCGCACGAACGTGTCGGCTGTGGCGGTCGCGGCGCCGCGCTCCGTGGCCGGCGTCGCGGGCGCCGGTCCGGGCAGCCCGGCGGTGCCGGTGGAGGTCGGATTCGCGATCGCGCCAGCCATGGCCGGCGCGGCTCTGTGCAGCGCCACCTGTTGACGCTGGATCCGTTCGCGGCGCCGCCGGTCCTCCGCGGACATCGCGCCCGGATCCACGATCTGAACGCGGAACAGGAGCTGAGTGGCGCTCGCCCGCAGGTCGTCCATCATCTCGATGAACATATGGAAGGCTTCGGTCTTGTACTCGAGGAGCGGGTCCTTCTGCCCCCAGGCCCGATACTGGATCCCGCTCTTGAGCTGATCCAGCTCGTAGAGGTGATCGCGCCACTTCTCGTCGATTACGCGCAGCAGGACCTGCCGCACCACCAGCTGCGCCCGCTCCGGCTCCCACTCCTCGACCCGTCGCTCAAAGGCCGCTTCGAGCTCCGACCGGATCCGGTCGGCGATCTCGTCCCAGGTGCGCGGCAGCGCTTCGGCGTTTTCCGCTCCCTCCTGCGCGTCACTCGTCTCCAGCTTCTCGAGCCAGGCGAACGGCATGAGATAGGTGCGCATTAGATCCTCGCGCAGTCCGGCGACGTCCCACGAGTCCGAGTAGCCTTCCGGATCGAGGTATTGCGCGATCTTCTCGGTGGCTGCGTCCTGGACGATCTCGCGGACTTCGGCGAACACCTCTTCCCGGTCCCCTTCCAGGGCGCGGAGGCGCATCGCGTAGATCACCTCGCGCTGCTTGTTCATGACATCGTCGTACTCGAGGAGCCGCTTGCGGATCTCGAAGTTGTTGATCTCGACCTTCTTCTGCGCGCGTTCGATCGAGCGCGTGACCAACGGATGGGTGATGACCTCCCCTTCTTCGGCCCCCAGACGGTCCATGACGCTGGCGATGCGATCCGAGCTGAACAGGCGCATGAGATCGTCCTCGAGCGACAGGAAGAAGCGCGAGGATCCCGGATCCCCCTGCCGTCCCGATCGACCGCGCAGCTGGCGGTCGATGCGCCTCGACTCGTGGCGTTCGGTGCCCACGATGTGGAGCCCCCAGGGCATGTCCTCGGAGATCAGCTTGTCGAGCTGATCCATGGTCGCGCCCTCGGGAAGCTCCGCCGGGTCGACCTCGGGCCATGCGCGCGGAACCACGCCCGGCCCGAGCTTGATGTCGGTACCGCGGCCGGCCATGTTCGTCGCGATCGTGATCGCCCCGGGCTGCCCTGCCCGCGCCACGATCTCCGCCTCCCGCTGGTGGTGCTTGGCGTTGAGCACATTGTGAACGAGGTTCCGGCGCTTGAGCAGACGCGAGAGCGTCTCCGACACCTCTACCGAAACCGTGCCCACGAGCACGGGCCGCCCGCGCTGATGCTCGTGCTCGATCTCGTCGATGATCGCGTTGTATTTCTCGCGGCGCGTCTTGTAGACCATGTCGTCGTAGTCCTCGCGCCGAACAGGCCGATTCGTCGGGATCACGACGACGTCCATCTTGTAGATCTTCCAGAATTCGCCTTCCTCGGTCTCCGCGGTTCCGGTCATGCCGGCGAGCTTGCCGTACATCCGGTAGTAGTTCTGGATCGTGATCGTGGCGAGAGTCTGGGTCTCGCCCTCGATCTGCACCCCTTCCTTCGCCTCGATCGCCTGGTGCATTCCCTCGGAGTAGCGGCGACCCGGCATCAGGCGCCCGGTGAACTGGTCGACGATCAGCACCTTGCCGTCCTGAACCACGTACTCCACGTCTTTCTCGTAGAGCGCATAGGCCTTGATCAACTGACTGATGTTGTGAATCGTCTCGCTCTTCTCCGCGTATTCGCGCTCGAGCTCCAATCGCCGCGCAGCCTTTTGCTCCTCCGACATCGCGGCGTCGGTGTCGATCTCGTGCATGAGCTGCGACAAGTCGGGGACGATGAAGAGGTCGGGCTGGTTGGGGGCGATCTTCTCGCGGCCCGCATCGGTGAGATGAGCGTCGTGGCCCTTCTCGTCCATCGCGAACAGGAGCGCCTCATCCAGCTCATGCGCACGCTTCTCGCGCATGTAGTCGGCCTCTACCTTCTGCACCAGCTTCTTCACGCCCGCCTCGTTCAGTACCTTCATCAAGCGGTTGTGCTTTGGCATTCCCCGCTTTGCCTGATAGAGCTTGATTCCCACCTCGTAGTCCATCTGCTCTTCGTCGGCGCCCAGCGACGTTTCTGCTTCGGAGACCAGCTGGTTGACGATCCGAGCCTGCTCTCTAACCAGGCGTTCCACGAGCGGTTTGAGCTCTCCGAATTTCGAAGACGTGTCGTGATGCGTGGGTCCGGAGATAATGAGCGGCGTCCTGGCCTCATCGATCAGGACGGAATCGACCTCGTCGATGATCGCGAAGTTGTGGCTGCGCTGAACCCGCTGCTCGAGCGCGACGGCCATGTTATCGCGCAAGTAGTCGAAGCCGAATTCGTTGTTGGTTCCGTACGTCACGTCGCAGCGATACGCCTCGCGCCGCTGCTCCGAACTCATCTGGTTCTGGATGCAGCCGACCGTGAGCCCGAGCCAGCGAAGGATCTCGCCTACCCATTCGGAGTCGCGTCGCGCCAGGTAGTCGTTGACCGTGACAAGGTGTACGCCCTCGCCCAACAGAGCGTTTAGGTAGAGCGGCAAGATCGCAACCAGGGTCTTCCCTTCGCCGGTCGCCATCTCCGCGATGGTACCCTCGTGGAGAACAATGCCCCCGAACAGCTGGACGTCGAACGGGACCATGTCCCAGGTGAAATCCAGGTCGGTGACCTTCCAATTGCGGCCGACATTCCGGCGGCAGGCTTCCTTGACCACCGCATAGGCCTCCGGCAGCAGGGCGTCCAGCGACTCCCCCTCCGCCAGCCGGGCGCGGAACTCCCCGGTCTTGGCCTTTATCTCGTCGTCGGTGAGAGAGGCGAACTCATCGGCGAGGGCGTTGATCTCCTCGACGATGGGCCACAGGCGCTTGCGCTCGCGCGCGTGCTTGTCGCCTACGAACAGCTTGAGGATGGATTGCAGCACCACGATACTCGTTCTCCAGGAACCACCGGCGGGCGGCATCGCCCACGGGATGCCGATCCGCTAACGGATGTCCATTGCATGGGACGGGCGGGGCGTCAACCGGCAGAGAGCCACAATCTAACCCCCCGAGGGCGCAAGTTCAATGGACGCCCCGGGATCGGACTCCCGATACAGGTCGTGCTCCCGAATGTACGCTTCGACGGCCGGTGCGACCCAGTAGCGAATCGAGCGACCGGCGGCGACCCGCGCCCGGATCGTGGTCGACGACACCTCGAGCGCAGGGACCCGCACGAGCGCGCAGCGCCCGTCGTACGGCAGGTCCCCCGATTCCTCCGCACCGCCGCGCGTGATCACGACGATGTCGGCCAGTTCGGGGAGCGTCTCGGACTCCCGCCACTGTGACAGTTCCCCCAGGTTGTCCCGACCCATGATCAGGCTCCATGACGTTTCCGGCTCGCGCTGGTGCAACGCGCGCAGGGTCTCGACCGTGTACGAAACCCCTCCGCGCTGGATCTCGATCCGGTCCACCGCGAGTCCGGGATCGCCCGCGACCGCCAGCTCCGTCATCGCCGCCCGGTGCCGGGGCTCGGCGGCGGCCGCCCCCTTGAAGGCGTGGACGTGGGTCGGGATCAGCACCACCGCGTCCAGCCCCAGAGCTTCCCGCACTTCCTGTGCCACGATCAGGTGGGCAAGGTGCGGCGGATTGAAGGTGCCTCCCAGAATCCCCTTCCTCGGGCCCGGGTAGCTCATCCCCCGCTCGGGGGCGGCGGAGCATCGCCGTCCGAGGCCGCCTGAGTGGAGCGGCAGTTCTGCGGAAGCTCGCTCGACACCTGCCGCGCGGCCTGGGAATCCGGGAAGTTCTCGTGGAGTCTGGCGTGGATCTCCGAGGCCCGATCCGGCTGGCCGCTAGCGCAGGTCGTTCGGGCGAGAAGCGCGTAGGCGGGCGGGATCCACGCGGTGTCCGTGTACGCCTCGATCAGGTCGGTCAGGTAGATCTCGGTGGCCGCGTAGTTCTCGTTGTCGAAATAGAACTCCGCGTTGAGGTACACTTTCTCCGCCAGTTTGTCCCGCATCTCCGCCTTGCGCGAGCGCGCCTCCTCGACGTACTCGCTCCGTGGATACTCCACGATAACGCGGTCGAAGGCGTTGACCGCGCGCTCCGTCTCGCGCTGGTCCAGCTCGGGCCGCAACGACATCTCCTGATACGCACGGCCGGCTTGGAACAGTGCCTGGGCGGCCCGATCGTGGCCCGGATATTCGCTCTGGTAGTTGAGGTATTCCTGGGCCGCTGTCGCCCAATCCTCCACCCGGTAGAACCCCTCGGCGGCTTTCCAGCGCGCTTCCGAGACCCGGGGATCCTGCGGGTAGTTGAACGCGAACGTCTGGTAATCCGCGATGGCCTGCCGGTAGTCCCCGTCCGCGAAACTTTCCTCCGCGCGCGCGAACTGCTCGTCGGGAGGAGACACCCCCGATTCCGGGGTCGAGGCGCAGGCCGCCAGCCATCCGAGCACCAGGAGGAGGTGGGGCCGCCTCATCCCTCGCCTTCCCCGGCTGCCCGTTCCTCGGCCGCCCGCGCCCGCTCCTCGGAGCGCAACGGCAGGCCGAACTCCAGCTGCTTGAAACGGCGGTACGCCTCCAGGCCCGCCCGGGACTGCCGGCCGGCGTTACGCTCCGCGATCCGCTTATAGGTCTCCATTGCCGCCTCGCGATTTCCGTCCCATTCGTGAATCCGGGCCATGATCAGCTCGGCGTCATCGATTCGACTGACGGGCTCCCCGTTTCGCAGCACGATCTCGACGTACTTCCTGGCGGACGGGAGGTCGTCATTGTTGAACGCCCGTTCCGCGAGACGGAAGGCGCAGGTCCCGTAGCGATAGCGCGCGTCCCCGGTCGCAGCGGCGGAATCTGCCGCGAGATAGCGCTCGTAGTACTCGATCGCCGTCGCGCACTGCCGCTTGCGCTCGAAGGCGTCGCCCAGGCGGGCGTACACCTCCGGCGGCGCCTGGGCCTGGGCACGGGCCAGCCCGAGCAGGTACGCCCGGATCGCCGCGTCGTAATCGGGCCGGGCGTAGGCTGCGTCCCCGAGCAGGAAGTACAATGGCCCGAGGTTCGCCGTCGAGTCCCGCTCCACGAGCCACTGAACGGCCTGCACCGCCGCGAACGTGTCTCCGGCGGCGCGCCAGCGCTGAGCTTGCAGGTTGTAGAGCGCGGCTACCCGGTCCCGGTACGAGTCCTCGTTCTTTAGCAGGGCGTCGAAGTGGCGGCTCGCGTCGCTGAAACTCTTCGACCGGAGGGCCAACGCACCGGCTTTCATGCGGAGTCCCACCGGGGCGCGCCCGCCGGCCTCCTCGAGAGCAAGCTCGTATTCGACCAGCGCGTCCACGTAGGAGCCCTGGGCGCTGTAGCGGTCTCCGCGCTCTTCGTACTCGCCGATCCGCGGGTTGCACCCCGCCGCCACGATGACGAGCGGGACCATCCTTCGGAGGGCGGTCACAGCGCTCACGCATCCCCTCCCCCATCGTCACCGGCACGACGCGCCGCCCGCAGCGCGGGGTTCGTTTCGGGATCGTTGTACATCTTGAATTGCCGATAGGTCCGGAATCGTGCCCGCCCAGACGCCAGATCGCGCTGGAGCTCTTCGAGACAGCTTGCGAGATCGGCCCGCTGGCGGGCGAGGACCTCCAGCCTCGCGGCGCATTCCGCCCGGTGGCCAGGACTCGCGTCTCCCCGCTCCGCCTCCTCCCGCATGTGATAGATCTTGAGCGCCAAGATCGACAGCCGGTCGATGATCGCCCCGGGGGTCTCGGAGTGGAGCCGCGATCCCGCCCGGGCCTCGGTCTCCAGGACTTCCAGTGTCTTGGCCAGCGCCTGGTCGATCGACTCGATCAGGTCGTTCCTCCTCTGGTTCAGCCCGTCGATCCGGCGCTTCACGGCGGCGATCACGGTGTCGTCTACATCCGGCCGGCGCGCCTCGTCCTCCTCGTGCCATAGCCGGATGTTCGTCAGGTGCTCTCGTCCGATCGCTGTTGCCAGGCCGGATGCCGGCGGCCCCCCGTTCCAACCGCAGTCCTCTACTTCGGCTTCGGTCGGGAGGCGGTTCGTGTGCCATGCAGCCACGGCCGAGTCCTGCCACTCGACGAGCTGGTTCACACGCGGCAACTCCGGTTTCCGACGGGCGTCGGCGTCCATGTCTCGTTCAGCGCGAGGCGAAGTCATGGCGCACGCGAACACCCAGCTCGGTTACCCAGAAGCTCCCGTCCCGCCCGGATTCGTGCCCGATGTCGGTCAGGTCGTGGACGGCCAGCCTCAGTACGCCCTCCACGCCCCGGCTGGGCCAGAGGCCCCACGCTTCTACACCCCACCGCCGCTCGCGTTGCACGACCCCGCTGGGGAAATCCGGGTTCCCGGCTTCGATCACGCTCTCCGACGTCTCCACTCCCCGCTCCCCGTCCCGCCGTATGGAAGCCTCCGCCGTCAGTCGCATCGCGGGCCGTGGACTCCAGCTCAACCATGCCTGCGCCATGTCCGCGTCGGGACCCAGAGAGCTCCCTAACGGGACCCCGAACTGTGTCGCATTCGTGTTCAACCCGCGGTGTAAGTACGTGAACACGTCCACGCGCGTGTATTCCACCCCCGCGGTCAATGCAGGAAGACCGAGGCCGTCCCCGGCCGCGAGGGCGCCGAACTTGTACGCCATCTGGTTCCCGATCTCCTCGCGCTTGTCCGCATCGATGAAGAACTCCTGCGCGTAGACGTCGACCCACAAGCGCGCGCCCCAGGGGACGAGGAGAACCCCCTCGGCGTTCACCACCACGTTCACGTCCACCCCACCCGACTCGTCCTCGTCCTCCTGCGTCAGGAAGAACGGGATCAGCAGGTTCGCGTAGCGGGCCTCCAGTCCACGATCGATCCCCGTGACGATGGCGGCCTCGGAAATCGCCACCTGGACAGTGCGGATCGGCTGCCAGTCCACCCGGTGGAGATACAGGATCCGATCGACGTTCCGGCGCTCGCCCGCAGGCGGGGGCTCTGAGCCGGGCACGGTCTCGCCATTCTCGTCCAACATGCGATTCTGCTCGTCTCCGCTGAGCCGCCCGATGACGCCGGTGAATCTCACGTTCCGGGTGCCGAGCGCGAACCTCAGCTGATCCAGTGGCGGAATCGAATCGCTGAGGAACACTCCGCTGGAGCGAGCCGCCGGACCGAGAGCGATCTCGTTGCGGCCCGCGGTCACCCACAGCGGCCCATAGCGGTACGTGGCGTAGGCGTCCAGCAGGGCGAAGCCCCAGTCCGTGTCCTCGCGCGCCTCGATCTGCCGGAATCGGGTCGGGTCGTTCGTGACGTCCGAGTCGATCGCGTACCGCCACCCGAGGGCGAAGCGATCGCGGAACTGCACCGCGAAGTCGTGCTGCGCGATTCCGCGCAGCGCGGGAACCGGCGGATCCCCGTCCGGTTCTTCGAACCGGACACCGAGAAACGGCGGGTCGAATGCGACATCGTCTTCGGAGGCGTGGGCCACCGCTCGGAGCGACAATTCGTTGTGAAAATAGACGTCGTCCGGAGACGGAGGCTCGGGGGGAAAGGCGACCGCCAGGAGCTCCAGGGCTACAGCCGCGCGCGGGTCCGTGTCCCCTAGCCCTGCGCTGTCCGCGCGCGCCTTCACCGCGCGGAAGTCCGACTCTCGCCACGGTTTCGCGCCCAGCCAGATCCCCGCGCCGAGCGCGGGATGGCGCAGCAGGAGCTCGTCTGCAACCGCATACGCCCAGTGCTCGAGCGGCACCGTGCGCAGACTCTGCGCGGTGCCCGCGCGCGCCCCAGTCCCGGCCGCGAACAGGCAGACCGACAGGATCGTGCGGCCCAAAGCTCGGGTCATCCTCCTGCCCTTTCATCGGAATCGGGGTGCGAAACGATTGGGGCCGCGGGCCCGAACGGGCCGCGTGCGCGATCCGCGTGGATCGCGCGCTGAAAGCTACACGCGGACCCGTGTGCGCGGCGAGCGCCCTTTCCTCCGTGGCGCCTCTCTGTATATTCGCCCCCCTCCTGTTCCGGTCGCTGCGGCTTCCCCACTCTCGCGGACGTGAACCCGACATGGCCAGAACGCTCCTCGCGATCCTCGTCGTGATCCTCGCGTTTCCTTCCGCCCCACGCGCGCAGGAGGACCCGGCAGGCGCGAGGCCCGAAGCCCGGCTCGTCCCGGGCGACGTGATCCGCATCAACATCTGGCGCG
>JAICNR010000217.1 GCA_025931135.1 Gemmatimonadota bacterium
GAGCACGAGCTATCGCTACCGATTCGACGGCGCGCAGTACGGCACGACGAGCCAGCCGAGTGTGCCTCTACCGGCTGGTTTGGCGGCGGGCGCCGACGGTCGCGTCCGGGTACAGATCTGGCGCAGCGAACCGCGGGGGCTCAGATGGGCGCCGCGTCCCGCCACGATCTGGCTCGTCCCCGACGGGTCGACCTGGAGGGTATCGGGAGTCCGGTATTGAGGCTCGCGGTCCCGATCCGCCTGCTCCTCCTCCTGGCCTGCGCCTGCGCTCCCTACCCGCGCGTGGAGCCCTGGGAGTACGCGCCGCGGCCGATGGCCGACACGCTTCCGATCCTCGAGCCCGAGGAGACCAGGGAGAGCCTCATCTACAGCCAGGTTCACGGATTCGGCGAGGCCATCGCCCGCGGCTCCAATACCAAGCGACTCGTCCACGGTCCGCCCCCGAGCTGGAACGCCGACCCCTTCGACGAGGTCGCGAATTCCACCTGGTTCACGAACCGGAACGGCCGCCGTGCGCTGGCGCCCGAGGAGATCCGCCGCGGGCCTCTGGAGGGCAGCGGTCCCGTCGCGCCCCTCAAGGTGACGTCGATCAAGAGCGAGGGGGTCTCGCCGGGCTTCAACGTCGAGGACGCGACGGGCCAACGCTGGATCTTCAAGTTCGATCCGCCGGAATTCTGGGAGCTCTCGAGCGGAGCCGAAGTCGTCGCCACGAACCTGTTCTGGGCTGCCGGCTACAACACGCCGGAGAACTACATCCATGCCTTCGACCCCGCGGATCTGACGTTCGAGGACGATCCCGAAGACCCGCTCGTGGCCGAATTCGTCGAGGATTCCGTCGCCGTCGAGTACTCGACGAATCCGGAGGAAGATCAGCGGCAGTTGACGATGGCGGTCTTCACCCGCCACGTCCTCGACCGCTATCCGCGGGACGGATCGGGTCGCGTCCGGGCCCTCGCCAGCAAGTTCCTGTCCGGCGTTCCGAAGGGCCCCTTCGAGTATATCGGCGTCCGCGAGGACGACCCGAACGACGTCATCCCTCACGAGCACCGGCGGGAGCTTCGCGGTCTCTATCCGATGGCCGCATGGCTGAACCACACCGACATCAAGGCCGGCAACTCGCTCGACATGTTCATCGTGGACGCGGAAAGCCCGAATGGCGAGGACACGCCGAGAACGGGCTACATCCGGCACCACCTGATCGACTTCGGATCCGCGCTGGGATCCTCGGCCGTGCGACCGCACGACGCCCGGCACGGGAACGAGTATCAGTTCGACGGCGGGGCAATGCTCCTGCGCACGCTCACGCTGGGGGTCTACGAGCGGCCGTGGGAGGGCTTCGAGGAAGGCCCGTACCCGACATCGATCGGCTACTACTCGGTGGACAACTACAATCCCGCGGACTGGCGCTCGAACATGGTGAACTCGGCGCTCATCAACCGGACGCCGGCGGACGGATACTGGGGCACGAAGCTCGTGATGTCGTTCACCGACGAGCAGCTCGACGCCGCGGTGGCGGCGGGGCAGTACTCGGATCCGGCGGCAGCCGCGTATCTCCTGCGGTCGCTGCGCGAGCGGCGGGACGCGACGGGCCGCTACTGGTTCGCGCAGGTCTCGCCCCTCGACGCGCCGCGCGTGGAAGGCGGCTCGCTGGCCTTCGACGACCTGTGGATCCGCCACTTCGGCGGCCCCGCCAGCTACCGCTGGAGGTTGGACTGGGACGCCGCGGATCCCGATCTCGAGGTGGGCGGCACGACGAACGCCCCCTCGATCCCGCTCCCGGTGCCCGAGGGGCGGATCGACGCCGATCCCGACCCCGACGAGCGGTATGCCGAGCTCGAGGTGTGGAAGGTATTCGACGACGGCGACGAGGCCCCCCGCCCGGCGACGTTCTGGCTGGAGTGGGATCCTGGCTCAGGCGCCTGGACGGTGGTCGGAGCGAGGTACTGAGGGGCGACCTGTCCAACGGTCGCAAGAGCAGGCGGGTTACGACTCCTCGCTTCTCAGATCCTCGAAGGGCTGCAGGTTCAGGGTCTTCTGGTGATCGTCGAAGACGGCGGAGCCATCCGGCGTTTCGCCCTTCATGTACCACCTCTGGAAGTTCAGCTCCCTGGCATCCTTGATCGTTATGTTCTTTGCCGCTTCATCCTTCATGGCCAGGACATCCCGGAGGAAGGAGCGCTTGTTCCTGGCGTATCGCACCTGGCGCTCGCTTTCGGGGTCCTCGCGAATGCTCCTGAGTGCCGGC
>JAICNR010000012.1 GCA_025931135.1 Gemmatimonadota bacterium
GAGGTCGCGGAGGCGTTCGTAGAGTTCCTGCACAGCCCGGTCGCCCAGCGCGCGTACGCGGAGTACGGCCTGCGCTCGGTCGACGAGCCGGTGGCGCGGGAAACGGCGGCGGAGTACCCGGCGGTCGAGGACCTCTGGACCCTCGACGACCTGGGGGGCTGGGAACGGGTGGCCACCGAGATCTATGGCGACGAGGGGCGCTTCACGCGCGCCTTCGAGGCGGTCCGCGAGGCGCGATGATCGCCTCGCTAGGTCCCGCTCCGGGCGGCATGACGGTGCCGCTGCCGCGCGAGAACACCCATCGTCCTCCGATGCTGTGGGGCCGCTGGGGTCTGCGCGCCACCGCGGTGCTCTACCTGGGCCTCATGATCGTTCTGCCGCTGGCGGCGGTCACTCAGCACGGGCTGGCCGACGGGCTCTCTGCCTTCCTGGACGACGTCACTCAGCCGCTGGCGATCGAGGCGCTCGGGCTGACCATCGGCGCGGCGGTGGTGATGACGGCGATCAACGCGGTCATGGGAACTCTGACGGCGTATGCGCTCGTCCGCTATCGCTTTCCCGGCCGTGGTCTTCTGGACGGCATCGTCGACCTCCCGTTCGCGATTCCGACCCTCGTGACCGGCGTCATGCTCGTGGCCCTGTACGGGCCCCAGACGGGAGTCGGTTCCTGGCTGACCTCCCAAGGCCTGCCGGTCATCTACGCCAAGCCCGGCATCGTGCTCGCGCTGCTGTTCGTCTGCTATCCGTTCGTCGTCCGCACGGTACAGCCAGTCATCCACGGCGCGGAGAAGAGCCAGGAGGAAGCCGCGTGGACGCTGGGCGCCTCCGGCTGGACCACGTTCCGGCGCGTGGTGCTTCCCACGATCGGCCCCGCGATCCTTACCGGATCGATGCTCAGCTTCGCCCGGGCGCTAGGCGAGTTCGGCTCGATCATCATCGTGGCCGGGAACATCCCCGGCAGCACGCTCACCGCCCCCGTGTATCTGTACCAGCAGGTGGAAGGCGACAATACGGGCGCGGCCAGCGCGATCTCGATCGTGCTGCTGGCGCTGTCGTTCTCGACCATGTGGGCGATCGACCGGCTCCAGCGGCGAAGGGAGGGCCCTCGTGCCCGCGTCTGACCGCTCCGGGAAATGGCTGGTCGTCGGGCCGGTTCTGCTCTATGCCGCCCTGCTGCTCCTCGGCCCGTTGGTGGCGGTCGTCACCGGAGCGTTCGCGGAGGGCGCCGGCGCGCTCGTCCGCCGCTTGTCAGCTCCGGACGCCGTTCATGCGCTCAAGCTGACCCTGCTGCTGGCCGTGGGGGCCACGATGTTCAACGCGGTCCTCGGTGTCCTGGTCGCACACGTGCTCGTGCGCGACTCGTTCCGAGGCCGGCGTCTCCTCGACGGGCTGGTCGATCTGCCGTTCGCGGTCAGCCCGGTGATCGCGGGGTTCATGATCATCCTGTTGTTCGGCCGGGACGGATGGCTGACGCCGCTGGCGGACGCCGCCGGGATCAAGTTCGTGTTCTCGCTCCCGGGGATGTTCCTCGCCACCGCGTTCGTCTCGCTGCCGTTCACGATCCGGGAAGTGATGCCCGTCCTCGAGCAGCACGGACACGACCAGGAGGACGCAGCCCTGACGATGGGCGCCAGCCCGTGGCAGGCCTTTCGTCGCGTCACCCTGCCGGGCATCCGATGGGGAGTCCTCTACGGAATCTCGCTGACGTTCGCGCGCGCGCTCGGGGAGTTCGGCGCCGTGCTGGTCGTCAGCGGGAGCGTGGCCGGCCTCACCGAGACCTCGACCCTCTTCATCTTCCGCTCGCTCGACGAGCGCGACGCGGTGGGCGCCCACGGCATGGCCCTGATACTGGCAGCGGTGTCGTTCACCCTGCTGATGGCCATGGAGCTCGTCCGCAGAAGGGGCGTGAGACAAGTGACCAAAGGAGAGGAATGATGAGCATCGAATTGCACGATCTGGTGAAACGATTCGGCGGGCACGCCGTGGTCGACCACGTATCGACCGAGATCCGGGACGGAGAGCTGTTCGTGCTGCTGGGCCCCAGTGGCAGCGGCAAGAGCACGATCCTCCGCATCATCGCGGGGCTGGTGCCGGCCGACGACGGACGTGTCGTGCTTCACGGCCGGGACGTGACACTGCTGCCGCCGCAGGACCGGAACATCGGTCTCGTGTTCCAGGACTACGCGTTGTTCCCGCACATGACGGTGGCCGAGAACGTGGAGTTCGGGCTCGCGATCCGGAAGGTGCCGCGGGAGGAGCGGGAGGCCAAGCGGGATGAGTTGCTCGCCATGGTGGACCTCGCGGGCTACGCGCGCCGCGACGTGCGGCGACTGTCGGGCGGTCAACGGCAGCGGGTGGCGGTGGCTCGCGCGCTGGCGTTCGAGCCGTCGGTCCTGCTCCTCGATGAGCCGTTCGGCGCCCTCGACGTCAAGGTCCGCGGTCAACTCCGGCGCGCGCTCAAGGAAGTCCAGCGGAGTCTGGGCGTGACGACCATTCTCGTCACCCACGATCAGGAGGAGGCCTTCGAGCTGGCCGATCGGATCGGTGTGGTCGAAGGCGGACGGCTGCTCGAGGTGGGAGAGCCCGGTGAGCTGTATCACCGTCCGAGCCACCAGTTCGTGGCCCAGTTCCTGGGTGATGCCGCGCTCATCGGGACCCGGCGCGTGGGAGACAGGGTGAAGATCGGCAGGCTGGAGCTGCCGATCCCCGCCGCCCGGGTGGGCGACGGCGGCTCGGAGTGGGCGCTCCTGTTCCGCCCCGAGGACGTGCACCTGGCGGATGCCGCGGGAACGGGGGATGAGGAGCAGACGCTGGGGATGGGGCGGGTCGAGGAGGTGCTGGATCTGGGTCCGGTGCGGCGCGTGGGCGTGCGGATCGACTCGCTCGACCACGCCTGGCACATCGGGGCCGGGTTCGGGGAAGAGGGAATCCCCATCCGTACGTTCCTCCCCGCCTTACGAAACGGAGACCCGCAGATCCGCGAGGGTCAGGAAGTGCGCGTCGAGATGCGCGGCTACCACCTCCTTCCGAGACTTTCCCTGCGCGTGCTCGTGTGGGTGGGAGACGACACGGGTCTCGATGTGGTTTATCCGATGGCCCGGACGCTCGCCACCGTGATGGGGGGCGATCTCATGTTCCTGATCACGGCGCGCGACGAGTCGGACGGCCAGCGTAAGCACGCCAGCCTCGCGGCCGCGCTCTCGGCGCGCGGGATGGCCGCCGCGATCGAGATCCGATACGGCCCGGCAGTGGAGGAGATCCTGCGCATCGCGGTCTCGCGGCGGATGGATCTGATTCTCGTCCCGCGCTACCAGCCGGACCTCGAGCCCGCGCGGGAGCGGCGGGTGGTCAACGAGGAGCTCGCCCGGCGGGGCGCGATTCCGGTCCTGTTCGCCTCCGGCGATCGGTACCGGGTCGAACGGGTCCTCCTCTGCACGGGCGCGGGGGAGGAGGGGAAGGCGGACGTCGCGTTCGGGGGACGCTTCGCGCGCTCCGTGGGCGCGCACGCCACTCTCCTGTTCGTGGACGAGCGCCCGATACCCGAATGGGAGAAGGAGCGGATCCACGTCGAGCCCGCATGGGTGCTGGAGCACCTGCGCAGAGGCAAGGAGGCGCTGCGCGCGCGCGGCGTGAGCGCGAACGTCGAAGTTCGGCGTGGAGACGTGCTCGACGAGATCCTCGCCGAGGCGGCGGACCGGAATCACGACGTGATCGTCGTCGGGGGCCACGTTCCGGGCACGCGCGGCCGGAAGCGCATCACGCCGGACCTTGCGAGCCGCCTGGTGCGACGCGCGGACCGGAGCGTGCTGGTCGTGCACGACGGGGCCGCCTCGCTCGCGGCGGTGCGCGCATGAGACGGCGGATTGTCGTTGCCATCCTTGCCATCGCGGTGACGGCTCCGATCGGGAAGATCCGGGGGCAGGAATCCGAGTCCACGGTCTCTGCCGCCGACGGGGTCAAGCTCCGATTCGAGGTGCTTGCCCAGCCGCAGGCGTCGAGCACCTCGGTGGATTCGGTCGTGGAATCCGACGTCGAGCTTCGTCGCGCGCGCCTGACCGCCGAGGGCCAGGTGGGCGAGCGGTGGTCCGGCCGGATCCAGATGGACTTCGAGACCGAGCGCGCGCGGTTCCGGGACGCCTACCTCGAAGGCAGGGTCAGCGACGGCCTGTCGCTGAGAGCCGGGCAATTCAAGGTGCCGTTCAACGGGATCGAGCTCGAGTCGGCCAAGCGCCTTCTGGCGATCGAGCGGGGCGCACGCGTACGAGGGACACCCATCGCATCCACCTCGACATCCGGCATGCTGGCCGCGACCGCGATGGATGCCCGCAACCGGGGGATCATGGCACTCCTGCGCTGGGCGGATGGTCGAGCCCGCGTGCAGGCCGGTGGGTGGGTGGGTGCGGGCGAGCGCGGCGAGAACAACGACGGCAAGCAGCTCGCCGCGCGGCTGGAGTTCGAGCCCTGGGCGGGCAGCGAGAGCCGGGCGCCTCTCGTGCTCGCGCTGGCGGTGGTCTCCAACGGCTATTTCGGCTCGCCGCGCGACACCCTGATCGTCGCTCAGGGGGACACCACCGTGACCGAGGATGCGAGCTACGCGACCGCGTTCGAGGCGTGGGTCGAGTTCGGAAGGTATGCCGCACCCGGGCTGCACGTGGCGGGGAACATGATTGCCGGGGACAACCCGCTCGCGCCACGTATCGGAAACGGCGACGTCGAGTTCGCGGGCTTCCTCGGCATGCAGGTCTGGGGGGAGTACGTGCTCCGCGGAACGGGACCGCTGACCGGCATCGGGATCGGCGGCCGCGTCGATCACTTCGATCCCGACACGGACGTGGAAGAGAACGCATACGTGCTGTGGACCCCGCTCGTGAACCTGTACTTCGGCAACGTGTTCAAGCTGCAGGCGAACCTGGACGTTCTCTCGCCCGAGAGCGACGAGCGCGAGCAGGAGTCGGCGCTGCGGGTGCAGGCCCAGCTCGTTCTGTAAGGACCGGACGGCGGGCGCGTGGGGTAGAGAAGTCGATGCTCCCGTCCCGAATCCACGCGCCCGCATCGCTCCGCGCTGCGATCCTGCTTCCGGCGGCCGTGGCGCTCGTCCTCCTGGCGACCCCCGCGGTGGGTCAGGAGACGACGCCCAGCCTCCCCGCTTGGATGGGGCTCGAGACCGGCAGCGCGATGGCGTTCGAGTCGTCGGACGGCGGGCGCATTTGTGTCACCGTAGGCGCGCCGCGGCGCATCGAAGGCCAGGCCTATGCCCCGCTCAACGGCCTTGCGTGGCCGGGCTTCGCCTCCGACAGCCGGATCCTGGTGCCTCTCGACGGCTCGCTAGGCTTCGTGGTCGACCGGACGCCAGGCCCGCGCCCGACCGCGGAGGCGTTCCTGGATCCCGCCGGCTGGTCGGTGACCGGACCCGACTGGAGCGTCGCGGACGTCCTCGTCTATCGCTGGTGCGAGGCGTGCATGGACGCCGGGACGACGATCGTGCTGGAGAAGGGGGGCGGCATCCGTTCGATCTCGAAGCAGACGATCGCCGGGACGACCACGCTGACCCGGCTGGAAGGCGGTTGCGCGGAGCGGGAGGGAGTGAAGCTCGAGGTCTACGTCGAGCCCGCGCCCGCGCGCGAGCCGTAGGCGTACTCGGTCGGGTCGGCGACGCCGGCCTCGGAGAAGCCTTTCCTCCGCTCCGCGCACTTGTTGCAGGCCCCGCAGTGGCGGTGGTCCGGCGTCGGGGCGAGGCAGCTGAACGTGAGCTCGACAGGGAGGCCGGCCGCGCGGCGCACGACTTCGGCCTTGGTCAGCCCCGCGAGCGGGGTGTGGATCGGTAGCCGGTCGCCCCGCCCCATCGCGAGGCCGATCGCCACCGCCATCGCGTCGAAGAACGCGCGCGTCCCGTCCGGGAACGGGTTGGCGGCGAGCGGACCCATGACGATCGACTCGCAGCCTGCCTCCGCCGCCCACACGCCCGCTTTCGACAACAGGAGCAGATTCCGACCCGGCAGATAGACCGCTTCGTCAGGACTCTCCGCGCCCGGCGCCTCATCCCCCGTCAGGCTCCAGTGCGCGCCGTAGAGGTCCTCCACCGGGACGTCGAGTATGACGAGCGGGGGCGCGCCGATCGTTTGCAGGAACCTCTCGAGCCAATACATTTCCGCCGGCTCCCACACGAGGCCCGAGCGGACGAACACGGGCGCGACCGGGCCTTCGCGCATGGCCTCGGCCAGCGCCACCGCGCTGTCGAGCCCGCCCGACACGAGTACGCACCGTTTCCCGATTCCGATCACGTCGTCAACCTATCGCGAGCCCCATGGAGACAACAGGCAAGGTCGCGCTCGTCACGGGGTCCGGCGTGCGGGTCGGCAAGCGGATCGCGCTCGCACTCGCCGGCACCGGCATGCACGTGGCAGTCCACTACCACTCGAGCGCGGCTCCGGCGGACGAGACGGTGGCCGAGATCCGCGCGCTCGGCGTCGAGGCCGAGTCGTTCCAGGGTGACCTCTCGCAAACGGCCAGCATCCGCAGCCTGATCGGCGCGATCGACGAGCGATGGGGTCGGCTCGATGTCCTCGTCAACTCGGCGGCGATCTTCCCGCGCACTCCGTGGGAGGAGATCGACGAGGCGACTTGGGACCGCACACTCGACGTGAACCTGAAGGCGCCCTTCTTCACCACGTGGCACGCCGTTCCGCTGCTGCGCCGCAATGGAGGCGGGAAGATCATCAACATCGCCGACTGGGCAGGGCTCCGGCCGTACAAGAACTACCTGCCGTACGTGATCTCGAAGGGCGGCATCGTCACGATGACCAAGGCGATGGCGAAAGAGCTCGCGCCGGAGATCGCGGTGAACGCCATCGCCCCGGGTCCGGTCATGCTCCCGGAGGACTTCGACGCCGCGGCCGCCGAGCGGATCCGGAAAGGAACGCTGCTGCAGCGACTGGGGAGCCCGGACGACATCGCTCAGAGCGCGGTGTATCTGGTGGCGATGACGGACTTTGTTACCGGCCACGTGCTCGTAGTCGACGGCGGCCGCCTCATCGCGTAGGGATGGCCGCTGGAAACGGCCGGTCTTCGGCGTTGCGCTCCGCGTGTCTTCCTGCGGCGTACAAATCGTACGCCTCGGAATCCACTCGTCGCGCGCCTTGAATCTCGGCCGTTTCGAGCGGCCATCGAAGGAGAGCACACGATGCCGTACCGCGTCACGGTCCAGATCCACTTCTGCTACGGGCATCGTCTGCTGGACTACGACGGCGCGTGCGCGCATCCCCACGGTCACAACGGGCTGGTCGAGATCGAGCTCGAGTCCGACACCCTCGACGGTCGCGGAATGGTGTTCGACTTCGGGGACGTGAAGCGCGGCGTCAAGGAATGGATCGACGCGACGATGGACCATCAGATGATCCTGCATAAGGACGATCCGCTGGTGGCGTGGCTCGAGGAGCAAGGTGAGCCGTTCCTGGTCCTGGGAGACAATCCCACCGCCGAGAACATCGCGCGCGCGATCTACGACTTTGTGAAGGGGGAGAATTACCCCGTCACGTCGGTGCGTCTGTGGGAGACCCCCACGTCGCACGCCACCTACAGCCCGCCTACCTGATCGACTTACCGGACGCCGTCCTGCGCAGAGGCCGCTAACCGGAGAAGTGATTCCGGATCGCCTCCTCCGCAGCCGGGGCGATGTCGTTCCATTCCCCGCCCGGAGACTTCGACACCGTGATCGAGTTAGGCATGAAGAAGATCGAGGCAACCCCGTCGATCTCGAACAGTGCTCGCGCGAGCGGTGCGCCGGCGGCGTCCTCCGCCGAATTGAACTGCTTCATCCGCTCCTCGGTGACCGTTCGGTCGACGTGGAATAGCAGGCTGTTGGGATTCGGCGTCGGCTGGGCACGGATGACGACGTCACTCATGGGGGCCGAACCTAATCACAGAGTCCCGCGAAGGCCCGACCCTCCAGGATCTGATCGTGATCGATGTCCCAGAGGCGGGTCTGATCCGGCGGCAGCGCGATCGACGTGGCGCGTGTGAGCACGTTGCCAGGCGCGCGGGCCTCGAGCCGCAACGTCCCGGTCCGCACCTCACGGAAGCACGCGACCATGCCGGAGTCGGCAACGCCGAGGACTGCCCCGTCGAGCCGGATCTCCTGCGGCTCGGACTCGTGATGACGGACGAGAAGGGTCGCGTCGCCGCCGAATCCCAGGAAACGCTTTGCGGCGCAGCCCGGGACCAGGCCAGCGATCAGGACGACGACGGCGGCCGCGCGGCGCGCGCGGCTCCCGGTCGGCGCGCTCAACGCAGGGACAACATCCGGTCGAGGGCGAGCCTCGCCGAGCCGGCCGTGTCGGGATCGACCGCGATGCGGTTCACGACGTGACCGGCGACCAGATTCTCGAGCGCCCACGCGAGGTGCGGCTGGTCGATGCGGTACATCGTCGCGCACATGCACACGGTCGGGCTGAGGAAGGTGATGAACTTGTCGGGATGCGTCTCCTTGAGGCGGTTCACCATGTGAATCTCGGTGCCGATCGCCCACTCGCTTCCGGCGGGCGCCGCGTCGATCGTCTGCTTGATCCGTTCCGTCGAACCGACGACGTCGGCCTTGTCGACCACCTCCATGCGGCACTCGGGATGGACCAGGATACGGATGTCCGGCCGCGCCGCGCGGATCCGGTCGACGTGCTCGGGCTGGAAGATCGCGTGAACCGAGCAGTGGCCCTCCCACAAGATCACCCGCGCCGCCTCGATGTCTTCGGTCTCGAGTCCACCGCGGGACAGGCTGGGCCGCCACAGGGCCATCTCCTCGAGCGGGATGCCCATGGCCTTTGCCGTGTTCCGGCCGAGGTGCTGATCGGGGAAGAACAGGACCTGCCGCCGCCGTTCGAACGACCACTCGAGCACCGCCCGCGCATTCGTCGAAGTGCAGACGACTCCTCCGTGGCGGCCGCAGAACGCCTTGAGCGCGGCGCTGGAGTTCATGTAGGTGACCGGCATCACGCGCTCGTCGGGATCTGTGCCCAGCGCGCGGGCCAGCGCCTCCCAGCACTCCTCGACCTGGTCGATGTCGGCCATGTCGGCCATCGAGCAGCCCGCGGAGAGGTCGGGGAGGATCACGGTCTGGTCCTCACGGGAGAGGATGTCGGCGGACTCCGCCATGAAGTGGACGCCGCAGAAGACGACCGTGTCGGCGCGCGTGTCCGCGGCCTGGCGGGAGAGCCGGTACGAGTCACCCGTCAGATCCGCGTGCTGGTAGACGTCGTCGCGCTGGTAGTGGTGGACGAGGATCACGAGGCGCTCGCCCAGCGCGGCCTTGGCGGCGCGGATGCGCGCCGCGGCCTCGTCGGCCGAGAGAGCGCGGTAGGAATCGAACGGAAGCGGCTGGTCCGAGGGCAGGTCGAGGAGCCCGACCGTGTCGTGGGAGTGTCCGCCGCGATAGGGCATGGTGCCCTTCTCGTCGCACTCCAGCGAGACTTCCTCGAAGATCTTCAGGTCTTCCATGCTGCGCGCCTCAGACCCCGCGGGTCTCCTTCACCTTCGCGGTGAGAGCGGGAACCACCTCGAACAGGTCGCCCACGATGCCGTAGTCGGCGACCGAGAAGATGGGGGCGTTCGCGTCCTTGTTGATCGCGACGATGGTGCCCGAGTTCTTCATACCCACGAGGTGCTGGATCGCTCCCGAGATTCCAACGGCGAGGTAGAGCCTGGGAGCGACGGTCTGGCCCGAGGATCCGATCTGCCGGTCCATCGGCAGCCACTCATTGTCGCAGACCGGGCGGCTGGCCGCGAGCTGGCCGCCGAGCGCCGCCGCCAGCTCCTCGACGAGCCCCAGGTTCTCCTGCTTCCCGATCCCGCGTCCGACCGCGACGATCACGTCGGCGCGCGAGAGATCGACCTTGTTCTCGACCTCCTGGAACGTGTCGAGCACCTGGGTGCGAACCTCGACGCCGGAGAGATCGATCGCCTGGTCCACGATCTCCGCCGGCGATTCTCCCTTCTGGGCGTCGTCAGCGAGGAATGCGCCGGCCTGGAAGCTGACCAAGCGCGGGCCGGCGCCTGCGAACACACAGTCCGCGTTCAGCTTCCCCTGGAAGGGCTGGCGCACGAAGACCGGCTCCCCGCCGTCGGCGCGCACGTCGATCACGTCGCTGACGAACCCCGCGTCCAGGGCAGCGGCCAACCGCGGCACCCAGTCACGCACCTGATAGGTATGAGGGAAGAGGACGTAGTCCGGTGTTTCGGCCTCGACGGCGAGACGGAGGGCCGCGGTGTAGGGATCGGGCGTATAGGGGTCGAGCTTGGGGTCGTCCACCACCCGCACCCGCTCGACCTTACGCGCCGCGACCTTCGCCGCGGCGGTGCGGGCGCCGGCTCCGAGGACGACCGACTCGAGCGGCTTGCCGAGCGCGGCGGCGAGCTTCTGTCCGGCCGCGATCGTCTCGTACGATACGCCCTTGGGCTCCCCCTGCTCGAGCTGCGTGACCGCCCAGATCGCGCCCGCCATCAGAGGACCTTCGCTTCCTTCTGGAGCCGATCGACCAGTGTGGCGGCCGCGGTCGCGGCGTCGCCCTGGAGGATCTCCGCCTCGGCCGACTTCTCTGGGACGTACAGTCGGCGCACTTCCACCCGGCGGCCGGCCGCGCCCACCTGGCCCGGATCGAGCCCGAGATCGGCCGGCGCCATCTTCTTCATCTCCTTCTTCTTCGCCCCCATGATCCCCTTGAGCGTCGCGTAGCGAACGGGATAGATGCCGGACTGGATCGTCAGAACCGCGGGAAGCGGGAGCGTGATCCACTGGAACCAGCCGCTCTCGAGCTCGCGCTTGACCTTGATCCGCCCATCGGCGGGCGGCTCGATCTCCATGATCAGGGTCGCGCTCGGCCAGCCCAGCCGTTCGGCGAGGAGCACCCCGGTCTGGGACCACCCGGCGTCGTCGGACTGGAGGCCGGTCAGGATCAGGTCGGGGGACTCGGCGCCCGCGGCCGCGGCGAGCGCCCTGGCGTTCGCGGACGCGTCGCCCTCCTGAAACGCCGCGTCGTTGAGATGAATCGCGCGGGTGGCGCCCATCGCGAGCGCCCGCCGGATCGCCTCTTCGGCTCCGTCGGGACCGAGAAGGAGCGCGACGACCTCTCCGCCGACCCCCTCGGCGAGCCGGAGGCCCGCCTCCAGCGCGTACTGGTCGCTCTCGTTGATCTCGGTGGCGGCGCCGGCCGAGTCGACGGACCGGCCGTCGGGCGCGATCCGGAGCCGCGCGTCGCGCTCGGGGACCTGCTTGATGCAGACGACGATCTTCACGTGGACTCCGGGAATCGGGGAGAGGAGGACCGACGAAAAGCGCGGCCGAAGCCGCGCAAGACCGCGCCGAAGTTAGGGTTCGGTGGTCGTACCGACAACGCGGTTGACGCCCCGCCCGGCGGCGGGGAGGTTCCCCCTGTGCGGATCCTCGTAGCGACCCGCGACGACGTGCTCGTCGTCGATCCTATGACCGGCGCGGTGGGGAGCGCCGGCGCCGGGATCCGACCGACGTGTCTGACCGCGGACCCGTCGGGAGGGCGGATCTGGTGCGGCGCGGAGGATGGCCTGCGGCGGAGCGACGACGGTGGACGGACGTGGGTTCCCGCCGGGCTCGAGGGCGAGCACGTGACCGCCGTCGCGGCGGCGCCCGTCGGGGTGGGATCGACCGGGAGCGGCGCGGTATACGCCGGGACCGAGCCGAGCGCCGTGTGGCGCTCGACCGACGACGGTGCGGGATGGGAGCCCTCACCCGAACTCCTCGATCTCCCGTCCGCTCCGACCTGGAGCTTCCCGCCCAGGCCGGAGACCCACCACGTCCGCTGGATCGCATGCGATCCGTCGCGCGCGGGTCGGCTCTATGTGGCGATCGAAGCCGGCGCGCTCGTCACGACGCCCGACGGCGGGCGGACGTGGACGGACCGCCCCGAGATCGCGCCCTACGACACTCACGAGCTCGCGATCCATCCGGAGCGACCGGATTTGCTCCGCGTATCGGCCGGCGACGGCTACTGGGAGAGCGCGGACGCGGGCACGTCATGGACGTCGCCCGAGGACGGGCTCGACGTCACGTACCTGCGAAGCGTCGCGATCGACCCCGGGAATCCCGAGGTGGTCGTCGTGTCCGCGGCGTCCCATCCCCACGCAGCTTACATGGCCGGCCGCTCGGACGGGCGCCTCTACCGCCGGGAAGGGAGTGGCCGCTGGCGCCGTGTCGCCGAAGGCTGGCCGGATCCGCCCGCGACGATCGCGCCGCTCCTCGCGGCCGGCCACACGACCGGCGAGCTGTGGGCCGCGGACGAGCGCGGCGTCCACCGCTCCGCGGACGGTGGTCGCTCGTGGGTGGCGGTGGCGGCCTTCGATCCCACGCCGCCCTGGCTCCGGGGGCTCGTGGTGGTCGGAAAGCCGTGAGTACGTGCGGGAACGTTGTCAGGCGGATGGCGGGATGTTGTGGTTCATGCGGAACAGGTTGTCCGAGTCCCACGCGGTCTTGAGCTCGATGAGGCGCCGATAGTTCTCGCCGTAGGCGGCGGGTACTCGATCTTCCTCATCATCCCCCAGCAGATTGACATACACTCCACCCGTTGCGTTGGGGACCATGGCGGCGTGAAAGGTTTCGGCCCAAGCCATCACCGAGTCGTCGTCTGCCGCCTCCACCCATCCGGCCAGGATATGGAAGCTGTAGCGGGCATTGCGTTCACCGAAAGAGGTGGCGGCCGAGTCGACCCGGCCGATCGCGCCCCCGAGCGGCTCCAGGTAGACAGCGGTGAGCCCTCCCTGCATGCCCGGCGTGTGAGTCGTGATGGTGTCGATCGACGCGTCCGAGAGTTCATTCAGGTAGTGCCCCCGGGAATAGTACCGCCGTCCCCTGGGGAGGCCGGTATCGAAGCTCTTCTGGAGGGATTCATAAGTAGCGGGCCCGACGATATCGAGGATCGGCTCTCCCAGATCGCGGAGAGGCTGCACGTAATCGATTGCCCGAGGATCGAGATGGTACAGGACGAAGTCGAGCGCGGGATGGCCGTGGAATCGTTCCGGGAAAGGTTCGATGGGTGGGATGCGAATCATGAATGGATAGCATTGGAATCCCTCCGGGGCGTCGGCGATGAAGCCCCGGAAGAACCGAAGGAGCTCATCGCCATTGTCAAAGGGATAGATGATTTGTCCGGTAAGTACCTCGGGTCCGACTTCGTGCAGTCGGAATTGCAGCGAGGTGGCGACCCCGAAATTGGGACCGGCGCCGCGCATGGCCCAGAACAGGTCGGGATGCTGGTGCTCGCTCGCTCGGAGTTGACGGCCGTCCGCCGTCACGACGTCGACCGAGAGCAGGTTGTCGAGTGCCAGGCCATACTTTCGTGAGAGATAGCCCGATCCGCCCCCCAAGGCGGCGCCGGCGACGCCCACGGAAGACACCGTAGGACCGGGTGTCGCGAGGCCGTGCGCCTGAGTAGCGTGATCGAGCTCGCCACACGTCACGCCGGGCTGCACGGTCGCCGTGCGGGACTCGGCGTCGACGCGAATGGCCTTCATCAACGACAGGTCGATGAGCAGGCCGCCGTCGCTCACGGTGTTCCCTGCGTAGGAGTGGCCCCCTCCCCTGACGGACAAGGTCAGGCGTTCCTGGCGAGCGAAATCAACGGAAGCCCTGACGTCGTCGGCATCCCGGCAACGCACGATGATGTCGGGGCGACGATCGAACCTGCCGTTCGAGATGCTGCGCGCTTCGTCGAAATCACGATCGGCTGGCTCCAGCACCTGACCGTGGATCTTGTCGGCGAGCTTTCGAGCGATCGTCGGAACCTCCCAGATCACGCGGCTACCCAGCGTGCGGATCGATTCTCCAACTCCGGTACGCCACCGCGCGCAGATTCTCGAAACGGGGATCGTCTCGCAAGAGCTGCCACACGGTTCGATAGTGGTGGTGAATCGCAAGGGTGGGCCAGGCGCTCATCTCATCGACTCTCCGGAACGCATCGAACGCCCGTTCGATCTCGCCCAATGCGGCGTTTACCAGTCCAACCGCGAACGGGTAGTCAACAGCGTCGATTTCCGCCAGGATGGCTCGCGCCCCATCGCGGTCACCGGATCCTGCGTGAGCCAGCGCTAGCGTCGCATCGGGGCCCCGTCCGGCCCAGGGAACGGTCAGCTCGCCGGTGACGGGAACGGAGAGCGGCGCGAGGATGGATCGGGCCTCGGCAAATCGACCCACATCGTACAGGGCCAACCCTTCATAGAAGCCGGCAGTGGTGTATGAGGGTGACAACTCCCTTGCCTTGCGTGCTTCGACCAGGGCCTTCTCCGGCTTACCGATTGCTAGGTAGGAATGCGCCAGGTTGCTGACAGCCTCCGCCGATACCGGATTCAGCTCCACGGCTCGCTCGGCGCTTTTCAGGGCGACATCCCCACGTCCCAGCAGAAGCGAGAGCCAACAGTGCCAGGTGTGGGCATCCGCGTAGCCGGGTTGAAGCTGGATCGCGTGTTCGAACTCTCGAATGCCTCCGGTCCCATCCTGATTGATCAACAGCAGGAGACCGAGTGAGGTGTGCGCTTCAGCCGAATCTGGAACGATCTCGAGCGCACGTCGCACCGCCTGGTCGGCGCGAGACAGGAGCATCTCGGATTCGCCGTATCCGTAATCCTCCATCAAGGCGAGCGAATCGGCCAATCCCACCCAGGCAAGTCCAAATCCGGGGTCGAGACCGATCGCCTTCTGGAACAGGTCAATCGCCTGCAGGAACCCGGTCTCAGTCTTCAGGTCGAACTGCATTCGACCCTGAACTGCGAGCCGGTATGCGTCCAGGCTGCCGGTCGACGGCCCGCCACTCTGCGCAACCTGCCGCGGAGCCAGTTGGGTGTGGAGGGACTCGACGATCCGCTGCGTGAGGTCGGTCTGGATCGCGAAGAGGTTGTCGGTGCTCACCTCGCGGTCGTAGTACTCTGCCCACAGGTGAATGTCCTGGCGACCGTCGATGAGCTGCACGCTGAGACGAACCCGGGTGCCGGCGCTTTGCACGGTGCCCTCGATGATGGTGTCGACGTTCAGCTCGCGCGCGATCTGGGGTATGGGCTTATGGGTATCGCGGTAGCCCATGACCGAGGTACGGCTTATCACGGTGAGCGCGGGAATTTTTGAGAGCCCGGTGAGCACGTCGTTATGGAGTCCCGCAGCCAGGAAAGTGGCTTCCTCGCTTCTTCCAACCACCTCGAATGGAAGGATGGCCAACGACCGAGATTCCTCAGGTTTCTTGATTGCGGTGTCCGTCTGGCCGTCTTGTAAGGGCACCTCGTGGGCAGGCGCCACCTCGTAGAGCCATAAGGGCTCGTCCAAGCCCTTGACTACCCTGCGCCCCAAGGGCGCGAATTGAAGCTCGGTCCGCTGTCGGGACTGCCGCCACACGTCTTCGCTCACCACGACTCGACCCGGCTCGGCCTCGTCATGGAGCCGCGAGGCGACATTCACCCCGTCCCCGTACACGTCACCGTCGAGCGACACAACGATATCGCCGAGGTGCACGCCGATGCGCAAGAAGAACGGCCGGCCATCCGCGGCACAGCGGTCGTGGAACTTTTCACTCAGGGCAAGGGCGGTGTCGATGGCCGAGGCCGTGCTCCTCGCGTAGGCAAGGACGCCGTCACCCATGAATTTGACAAGCGTCCCTCCATGACGGTCGATTTCTCGGCTAGCCGTTTCCTGCAACAGGCCGACGAGACGAAGAGCTCTGCTCTCATCCTGTGCCGACAGCCTAGTGAAGCCGACGATGTCGGCGAACCACACGGCGGCCAAACGTCGTTTCAGCTCCGCCACGTCCACCCCGAGGCGCGAGTCCGGTTGATCCAGAGAGCATTGCGGGACCAGTTCGATTCTAATCGCCAGCCTTCGAGAACCGCCACTTCAGATCGCCGATGAGGTGCTGGTCAGTTCCGATTCCGACGGAGTGTGGCCCGGAATTTCGCGGCGGGAAGCGCGTTCAGTGTCTGGTCGGGAGTGACCCACCCCTTCCGCGCGATCTCGATCCCGCTGGCGAGGAGCGGTTCGATCGTCTGCGGGGCGTGGGCGTCGGGGTCGATCGACAGCTTGATCCCCCGCTCGGTCGCGGCCCGGTGGAGGCGCCAGTCGAGATCGAGGCGGTGGGGGTCGCCGTTCACTTCGAGCGCGACCCCGTGACGGGCGGCGGCGTCGAGCAGCGCTTCCGGATCGACGTCGAGCCCGTCGCGCGCCAGGAGGATCCGGCCCATCGGGTGGCCCAGAATGTCGAGCCAGGGATTCGCGAGCGCGGCCTCGATTCGCGCGGTCGCCTCCGCCCGCGACTGACGGAACTGGCCGTGGACGGAGGCGACCACGCAGTCGAGCTCCGCCAGGACGTCGTCGGGATAGTCGAGCGATCCGTCCGCGAGGATGTCGACCTCGGAGCTCGCCAGGATCTCGATCCCGTCGGTCCGCGCGTCGACCTGCCGGATCTCGTCGATCTGCCGACGCAGATCGTCGATCGTCAGCCCGCCGGCGATCGAGGTGCTCTTGCTGTGGTCGCATACGACGAGGTATTCGAAGCCCAGCTCGCGCGCGGCGATCGCGGTGTCCTCGACCGAAGCGCGGCCGTCGCTCCAGGTCGTGTGGACGTGGACCAGGCCGCGGAGATCCTGCCGCTCGAGCAGCGCCGGCAGGCGCCCTTGCGCCGCGGCGCGGACCTCGCCGCTGCCCTCCCGGAGCTCCGGCGGGACCAAGGCGAGGCCGAGTGCGGCGTACACGTCGGTCTCGTCGGGCGTCGCGACGCGGACGCCACCGCGCCCGGTGAGCCCGCCGTCGTCGAGCCGGAGCCGCTTCCGCTTCGCGATCCGATCGAGCTCCTCGAGGTGGCCCGCCGACCCGGTCCTGCGGACGAGGGCGGTGGCGAACGCCGCGGGGGAGACGACGACCAGTCGGGCGGGCAGTCCGCCCCCCAGCCGCACCTCGGCTTCCCCGTCCTCGTGCGAGAGCACCTCGGCGACCATCGGGTGCCCGCAGAAGGCCGCCAGGACGGGTTCCGCGGCGGAAGCGGCCGCCAGCAACACCGCCTCCTCGACGATCTCGAGCCGGCGCCGCAGGTCGCCGGCGACTTCGGCTCGCGCGACGTCGGGGAGCGCGCCGAGCCACCCCGCCAGGAGCTCCGCCAGCGGGCGCGCGTCGCGCCCGAGGTGGCGTCCGGCGTGGCGCCGGACCTGCGCCAGAGCGGCGAGAATCGCCTCGACGCTCCGCGGCCCGAAGCCCGAGACGGACGCCAGCCGGCCGTCGAGCGCCGCGGCTTCGAGCGCGTCCAGCGAGTCGATCCCCGCCTCGGCGTACGCGGCCCGCGCGCGGCGGGGGCCGAGACCCGGAACGTCGAGGAGCTCGAGCGCGCTGGCCGGGATCTCGTCCAGGAGCTTCTGGTGGAGCGGCACCGCGCCGGTGGCGGCGTAGTCCGCGATCTTCTTCTCGATCGCCGCGCCGATCCCCGGCACCGCGCGCAGGCGGCCCTCCGCGAGAAGCCGGTCCAGCGGCTTGTCGAGCTCGCGGATGGCGCGCGCCGCATTCTCGTAGGCGCGGATCTTGAAGGTGTTGTCCCCGCGCAGGCGCATCAGCCCGCCGATTTCCTCCATCACGCGCGCGACATCTGAGTTCCGCATGCGCCCTACGATACCGCGCGCGCTCCGCGCTACCAATCGGCGGGGGATGCGGCTTATCTTAGCGCGTACCGGGACCACATCTACCAAGGAGGAACGAATGCGATCGGGCCGCTGGATCTTTGTCGCGCTACTGGCCGCGGGGTTTTCGCTCGCCGTAACGCCGTCCGCCGTCGCGCAGGCGCTGACGGAGACACGCGTGGGCGTGAACCCGTACGTCGGCATCTTCATCTTCGACGACGGCGAGCTCCAGCCCCTCGGGCGTGAGGCGAACGTGGCGATGATGCTGGGAGCGCGGCTGAACGTCGGCCTGAGCCGGAGGTGGCAGGTCGACGCGGCTTACGGATACGCTCAGGTCGAGACGGAGCTGTCGGAGTTCGTCGACTTCCCGGATCCGGAGGACCAGATCGAGCTCGACGTGCACTCGTTCTACGGGGCGGCCGACTTCCTCATGGGCGGGAGCCAGGAGATCCCCACCCGTCTCATGCTTTCCGCCGGCCTCGGCTTCCTGATCGTGAACCCGGAGGAAGGCGATGGGGACCTCGACTTCATGATTCCGCTGGCGGTAGGCTTCACCCACCCGGTGAACGACTGGGTCACTTTCCGGGGTGAGGTGCGCGATCACGTCCAGTTCTGCTCGACCGCGGACACTGTGGGAGAGTTCGCGCCCTGTCTGGGAGACGAGCTGCTGAACCACTTCGAAGTTTCCGGCGGTCTGGAATTCTGGGTCTGGCCGCGGGAGCGCTGATGGCGGCATGAGCCACCCACCGCGGACGATCCCCGAGCTGTTCCTGCAGGCGGTCGAGCGACACGATCGTGCCGACTTCATGCGCTACAAGGCCGGCGGGGATTGGGCGCTCATTCCCGCGCGCGAGTTCCGCGAGGAGGTGGAGCTCGCCGCCCACGGGCTGATCGCGCTCGGTGTCCGGCCCGGAGACAGGGTCGCGCTGCTATCCGAGAACCGCCCGGGGTGGGCGCTCGCCGACCTGGCCGCGCTCTCCGCCGGCGCCTGGTCGGTTCCCATCTACACCTCGCTGACCTCCGACGAGGTGCAGTTCATCCTCGAGGACAGCGGCGCACGGGTGTGCGTGGTCTCGACGGAGCAACAGCTCGCCAAGGTCGAGGAAGTCCGGAGCCAGTGTCCGGAGCTTGCCTGCGCGATCGTGCTCGACCCCGTCGAGCGGGACGAGCCCTGGCTGCACACCGCGCGGCAGCTGGTCGAGCGGGGCCGCGAGGCGCATGGGATCCACCCCGGCGCGGTCGACGAACGGCGGTTGGCGATCGATCCCGAGAGCACCGCGACGATCCTCTACACCTCGGGCACGACCGGTCGGCCGAAGGGTGTGATGCTCTCCCACCGGAACCTCGTGTCCAACGCGATCGACGCGCTCGAGTCGCTCGCGATCTCGTCCAGCGACCTGCACCTCTCATGGCTCCCGCTGTCCCACAGCTTCGAGCGTCTGGCCGGCTACTACATCATGATTCACGCCGGGGTCTCGATCGCCTACGCGGAATCGATCGAGAAGGTGGTCGACAACATGCGCGAGGTGAAGCCGACCCTGACCACCGGCGCCCCGCGGCTCTACGAGAAGATGTATGCGGCGGTCCTGCAGTCCGCGAGCGACGCGGGCGGGCTCAAGAAGTCGATCGCCTTCTGGGCGCGCCGGATCGGGATCGAGTACGCGGAGGCGGAGGTGGGTGGGGGCGGCGCGAGCGCTTGGCTCAGGCTTCAGCGCGCGATCGCAGACCGCCTCGTGTTCTCCAAGATCCGCGAGCGAGTGGGCGGAAACATTCACTTCTTCGTCTCCGGCAGCGCCCCGCTCGCGCCCGTCATCATGAAGTTCTTCTACGCAGCCGGGATGCCGATCATGGAGGGCTACGGACTCACGGAAACAAGCCCGGTAGTTTCGGTCAACACGTTCGAACACATGAGGTTCGGCACCGTCGGTCGACCGATCCGGAACGTCGAGGTCAAGATCGATCCGGATCCCGACCGGCCCGAAGGCGACGGCGAGGTGATGGTCCGGGGACCCAACGTGATGCAGGGGTACTACCACCTGCCCGAGAAGACCGCCGAGGTCCTGAGCCCGGATGGCTGGTTCCGCACCGGCGATGTCGGAATGCTCGACGCGGACGGGTTCCTCGCGATCACGGACCGGAAGAAGGACCTGATCAAGACTTCGGGGGGCAAATACGTGGCGCCCCAGCCGATCGAGAACGAGATCAAGACCTCCCGCTACGTGAGCCAGGCCGTCGTCGTCGGAAACAAGCGGAAGTACGCGTCCGTGCTGATCGTCCCGAACTTCGAGAACCTCACCGCCTGGGCGCGCACCCAGGGGATTCCCGCCGAAGATCGCGAGGCGCTCCTGGCGGACGCCGGGGTGACCCGGCTCTACGAGGAGGTCCTCGAGAAGGTGAACGCGAACCGGCCGTCGTACGAGACGATCAAGAGGGTCGGGCTCCTGCCCCACGACTTCACGATCGACGCCGGCGAACTCACCCCTACGCTCAAGGTCAAGCGTGGGAAGATCGAGGAGAAGTACTCCGCCCTGATCGACACCCTGTACGACGCGGAGATCCCCGCCGTCACCCGCTGATCGATGTCCCCGACGGGGGACAGTCCTGACCTCTCCTGACCACGACGAACCCCGACCGCACCGATAGAATCGAATACTTTAGATCTTTTCAGATAACGTTTTTCAGGTCGAAAGGCGGAGTGGCACGGCCCCTGCCTTTAACGAGGCGCGCGAGACCGGCATTTGATCCTCGTGGACCAAGGGGGAACATGAGCGCTATCACCGTCCGCAAGCACCAGGTCGAACGCGTCCCGGCCGAGAGGCTCGGCGACAACGAGCTGGTTCAACTGTACCTGGCCGGCGATCCGCGCCGGTTTCAGGAGCTCGTCGAGCGGTACGAGGGGCGCATGGTCAACTTCATCCAGAGGTCCATCGGCGACCGCGACCGCGCCCAGGATCTCGCACAGGAGGTGTTCGTTCGCGTGTACCGCCACATGAAGCGCTTCGACACCTCGAAGAAATTCTCTACGTGGATCTATACGATCGCCTCGAACCTGGCGAAGAACGAGCTGCGGAATCGCTCGCGGAACCCGCTCGTGCTGTTCCAGACCCTGACGTCGTCCTGGGACGACGATCATCGACCGCTTCAGTTCGAGGACTCCTCGATGCGCCCGGACGACCTGTTCCGGAAGCGCCACCTTCAGGAGCTGGTGGAGCGCGCCGCGGAGGAGCTGCCGGAGCACCATCGCGAAGTCTTCATCCTCCGCGAGATCGAGGGGAAGACCTATGAAGAGATCGCGGAGATCACGAACACCCAGCTCGGTACCGTGAAGTCGCGCCTGAACCGGGCCCGAAACCGGTTCGCGCAGATCATCGCGCCCTGGCTGGAGTAAGGCGTTCATGCATCCATAATCCCGGGCGGGGAGCGATAATACGGAGGGCCGGTCCGCTCACCGGCCAGCCGAATGGGGACCGGTCTCCAGAACGCGGGAGGCCGGTCCCCTCATGTTTTCCGGTCGGGAACCTTGGACGCAGGACACGGTATCCATCGGAGAATGAACGTCTCCGTGATCCGATCCGGCCCGAGGTCGTCGTGAGCAACACCCCTCTGCCCGGCCCCTGCCGGGCCTTCCTGACCGATTTCTCGGCGTTCGTCGACGGCGAGCTTTCTACCCGCCGCCGGGACGAGATCCAGGCCCATGTGGACTGCTGCCAGGCCTGTCTCGACCACCTCACCGCATATCGCCGCGGGATCACGGTGCTGCGGTCGATCGAGGCCGAGGCGCCGGCCGACTTCTGGACCCGGCTCGAGCAGCGGCTCTGGCTGGGGCCCGAGCTGTCCGTTCTCGAGGGCGGGATGGAGAAAAGGCGCAAGAAGCCGGTCGCACGCTGGTCCACGCCCGCGGCCTCGCTGGCCGCGGCCGCCGTCCTCACCCTGTTCGTCGTCGCCCGGGGTCTCGGGCCCGGATCGGGTTCCGTCGCGGTCGGCCCCGAGCGGATCCAGGCGTCGGTCGCGATGACGCTCCCGGCGGTGCCGTCGGACGACGGGGACCCGTCCACCGACGGGCCCGAGCGGTCGACGGAGCGCGTCGCGGCTACCGACGACCGCTCCACGCGACGCGCGTCCGCCACGGGCCAGGGCCGGACCGAGCTCGCCCTGGCGCGAATCGACACGCGCGGCGAACGCTCGATCGAGCGGGAGATCCGGCGCTTCGAGGAGAGGCTACTCGAGAGAGGGCTGAGGCGAGGCGCGGAGAGCACGCTCGCCGCGGACGGCTGGGTTCAGCCGGTCCGGCTCGGGGGCGACCGCTTCGGATACGGGGTCCGTCCCGCGGCTCTCGTCCGCCCAGCGGTGGCCATCACCCCGGCGCCCTGGAACGTCGACCGCGCGGTCAGCCTGCCGTAAGCTCCCCGCGGGCTTACCCCGGCCCGCGAGCATCTCCCGACAGACACGGCTCCCGCACCCGGCTAGGATCGTCGGGGAGGTGGGATATGCTGACCCGGATCTGCGAGGCCTGCGGCGCGACCTTCGACCAGGCGGCCGCCCTGCATCTGTTGCGTCCCCGACGCATCTACGACCCGACCGAGTGCACGATCCACGCGCCCGCTCCGCAATGTCCGATCTGCGGGTTCGTGGCGAGGATCGAGCCGGAGCCTGCGGCCGAACGCGGAGCTGGTTCGAGGAGGGACGCGGCGCTGGCGACTCGTTAGGTTGTCCGCGTGCCCGGATCCGCACATCGATTCGCACTCGCGGCGATGCTCGTGGTCGCGTGCGCGAGCCAGGGACGTCCCCCCGCTCCGTTCGGCCCCCCGATCCTCTCCTCCCAACACTCCGGCGCTGCGACGCTCCTGATCGGTCTCGACGCCGTGAACGACGCGATCGTGTGGACCGCGGGCGGCGGCGGGACGTGGGCACGGTCGCTCGACGGCGGCGCGACCTGGGAGACGGGGACGGTCGCGGGAGCGGAATCGCTCGAGTTCCGGGACGTCCACGCGCTCGACGGGCGGACGGCCTGGGTCCTCTCGATCGGCAACGGCCCCGACAGCCGGATCTACCGGACGGACGACGGCGGCCGGAGCTGGTCGCTCCAGTTCCAGGCCGAGGACGAGCGCGCCTTCTACGACTGCTTCGACTTCTGGAATCCGACGAGCGGGCTCGCGTTCAGCGACGGCGTGGCGGGCGAGTTCCCGCTGATCGCCACCTCCGACGGCAGGACCTGGCACTCTCTCTCGACCGATCGACTGCCCGACGCGTCGGAGGGAGAGGGAAGCTTCGCGGCCAGCGGGACGTGCGTGGTCGCTCGCGGAGACTCTCTGGCCTGGTTCGGGACCGCGGCGGGTGCCGAAGCGCGCGTGTTCCGGACTGCGGACCGCGGGCGGTCCTGGGATGCGGTGACGACGCCGCTCGCTCACGGCACCTCGACCACCGGGATCGCCTCGATGGCTTTTCTCGACGACCTCCGCGGCGCCGCCATGGGCGGGGACGTGGGAGCACCGGACCGTCCCACCGCGAGCGTGGCCGTCACCGAGGACGGTGGCCGGACCTGGACCCTCGCCAGAGGGCCCGCGCGGCCCGGCGCGGTCTTCGGCGGCGCGTTCGTCCCCGCCGCGCCGACCCCCACGCTCGTCGTCGTCGGGCCAACGGGGATCGCATTCTCGAACGACTTCGCGGCGAGCTGGACGACGATCGACACGCTCTCCCACTGGAGCGTGACGTTCGGCGCGCCCGGCGTGGGCTGGGCGGTGGGCCCCGAGGGGCGCGTCACCCGGATGGACTTCCCCCACTGAGCGGGGCGCCGCCGCGCGGCACCGACGACGAGAACGAGGTGCGCCACCGGTACGGGCACCTCGCAAGGGAATACGACCGGCGCTGGGCGCGCTACGTCGAGGCGTCGGTCGTGGGATCGCTCCGCCGCATCGACCTGGCCGGAGTGCGCGATGTGCTCGACGTGGGCTGCGGGACCGGAACGCTCCTCGAGCGCGCCACGCGCGCGCACCCGGGGAGGTTCGCCGGCCTGGATCTGAGCCTCGAAATGCTCGAAGCGGCGCGCCGGAAGCTCGGCGCCCGCGCCGGGCTGGTCGCCGGCAGCGCTGCCACCCTCCCGTTCCGCTCGCGCGCCTTCGACCTCGTCGTTTCGACCAGCACGCTCCACCACTGGCGCGATCCCGTCGCGGCCTTCGCCGAGATCCGGCGCGTGCTCCGGCCCCGCGGGCGGGTGGCGATCACGGACTGGTGCGGGGACAGCCTCCTCACGCGGCTGCGGGACCGGGTGCTGCGCCGTCTCGAGCCCGCCCACGGGCGCGTCTGGCGATCGGTCGAGCTGGCCGCGCTCCTGGCGGACGCCGGGTTCACCGACGTCCGGATCGAGCGCTGGCGGATCGGCGTCCGGTGGAGTCTCATGACCGGGACGGCCCGCGCCGGCCACAATTGATGCCGACGGCTATTGCTTCGGCTGCACCGTGAAGATCTTGTTCACGATCTTCCACTCGCCGTCGATCTTGAGCAGCGCCATGTAGTCGGTGATCAGCGCGCTCGGATAGTCGAGCACGATCTTTCCCACCGCCGCGTCGCCCGTCACGTCGACCATCGCGATCTCGCGCCGGCGCTGCGCCTCGTCGTCTGCGGGCTTGCCCGGCGAGCCCGCGATGTAATCGGCGCTCGTGCGGGTGTTCAGCGTGTCGTCCCGCATCCAGAAGAGCTTCGCCTCGGGGTGGAACACCATCGCGTGGTGGGATCCGTCGCCGGTCGCGTGGGCGATCAGATAATGCTGGAGCGCGGCGCGGACGGCGGCCTCGTCGTCGCCGGCGTTCTGAGCGAGTCCCGGCGTGGCGCCGGCGAGGAGGACGAGGGCTGCGGTGAGCGCGATGCTGGCGGATCCGATCATGGGTGCCTCCGGACTGGTGTGCTGGAAAATTAGCAGACTCTGGAGCCGGTCATACCCGGCCGGTTCCCCGAAGTGCCGCAGCCGAGACGTCCGTCCGCGGCGGAGACTTCGCGGTGCCGGTTTGCCCACCCACGGCCATTCCGGCGATACTAGCCTCTCGGTGCGGGCTTCCGTCCCGTGCCTTCCTACTTTCCGGAGACTCCGTTGTCCCTCTCGCACCACCTCGCCGCGGTGTGGTTCGCGGACCTCGTTGGCTACACGCGACTGTCCGAGGAGAACGAAGGCGAGGCGGTCCGCCTGGTCCACGGGTTCCAGCGGGTCGCGCGCGAGGTCGTCGCGCTCCACGGCGGGCGGGTCGTCAAGTTCCTGGGGGACGGCGCGCTGGCTGAGTTCTCCTCCACCGACATGGCGGTCCGCTCCGCCGAGGCGCTGATCCGCGCGTTCGCGTCCGCCGCGGCCGCCGAGGGGCTGGCCTCCGACGAGCTCCGGGTGGGGGTCCACGTCGGCGACGTGGTGGCGACGGAGGACGGGGACCTCTACGGCGACGGCGTCAACGTCGCCTCCCGGATCCAGGCTGCGGGGGATCCCGGCGAGGTGTGGGTCAGCGAGGACGTGCGCCGGCAGCTCCGGCAGCGACCGGAGTTCCGGTTCGAGTCGCGCGGGGAGCGGGAGCTCAAGGGGCTCAAGCGCCCGCTCGCGATGCACGCGGTCCAGGTCATGGACGCGGCGACTTGGGCGCCGCCCGAGACAGCCGCGCCGACGGTCGCGGGCAAGCGAAACGGCGGGTCCGCTGCCGGACTGGGCGCCGCCATGCACGAAGGGCGCTGGAACCGGCGCCGCGCGGTCTCGCTCCTCGGCGCCGGGATCCTGATCGCGATCGTCGCGCTGGGCGCGTCGACGTGGTTCCTCGGCCGTGGATCCGATTCCGGTGAGGCCGGCACCGTCCTCGCGGTCCTTCCGTTCGAGAACCTGAGCGGCGACGAGACTACGGAGCCGTTCGTCCTCGGGGTCCACGACGATCTCCTCACCCATCTGTCCCAGATCGGCGAGATCAAGGTGATCTCCCGCACGACCGTCATGGGGTACCAGGGGTCCACCATGAGCGTGCCGGAGATCGCGAAGGAACTCGGGGCCACGACCGTGCTCGAGGGTGGCGTCCAGCGGTCGGGCGACCGCATCCGGATGAACGTCCAGCTGATCGATGCGCGGACGGACGAGCACCTGTGGGCGGAGCAGTACGACCGCACGCTGACAGCGGAGGACGTGTTCGCGATCCAGGCCGAGATCGCCGAGCGGATCGCCGAAGCGCTCGCCACGGCGCTCACGCCGGAGCAGAAGGCGGACCTCGCGCGAGCTCCCACCGAGGACATGGAGGCGCTCGACCTCTACTACCAGGGCCTCGAGCACTACCGCAGCCGCGCGGGCTTCGGCTACGAGAACGCGCGGCGGGCGGTGTCCACGCTCGC
>JAICNR010000104.1 GCA_025931135.1 Gemmatimonadota bacterium
CACGACCGGGAGCCGCGGGTGGAGATCGCGGATGCGCTCGAACACCGTCATCCCTCGCATGCCGGGCATCTGCTCGTCGAGGAGGACGCAGTCGAAGCCGTCCTCGACCAGCATCTCCAGCGCGTCCTGACCGTTGGGGGCGGTCGTGACGTCGAAGCCGCGGTGCTCGAGGAACAGGATGTGGGAAGTCAGGCCGCCGATCTCGTCGTCGACCCAGAGGATCCGCTTCGGCTCGCTCATGGGTCACGAATCTACCCGATTGCCAAGGCCCCGTTCCACGGCTACTCTCCTGCCCGTCATGCTCAAGAGCGTCCTGAAAATCTTCGGCGCGATCGTGGCGGTCGCCGCGATCGGAGCCGCCTACGCGGGCTTGTATCTGAGCGGCGCCACGCCGGTCGAGCTCGTCGTCGTCTCCGTGCTCCTGCTCGTGGTGATCGCGGTGGCTGCGCTCGTCCTGCACTTGCGCGCGCTCCATCGCGCCCTGTTCCAGCACGCCCAGATCGCTTACAAGGGCTTCATGCTGAACTTCTTCCTCGAGACGCGCTCGCTGATGCAGAGCCGGGCCGAGGAAACAGGTCCCGCGAACGACGTCATATGGAACCTGCTGGAGGACTACTTCCGCCGCGAGGCGGAACTCTACAACACCGTGATCGAGGAGCTGTACGACAAGACCACGATGATGCACATGCTGGAGCGCGGCCGGGTGCGGAAGGAGGGCGGCTTCGCCGATCCGCGGCCGGTGGAGCCCCTGTACGCCGAGCTCCATGAGTTCCTCGGGCGGCTCCGCGAGGAGCGCGAGGCCAGGGACGAAGCCGCGAGCCGGCGCGGGGGCTGATCCGCCGGGGCGCGCCGTTTGCTACCCCTCCGGCGGGCCCGTACCTTGAGCCGTGGATTCGAGCCTTGGAGGGTGACATGAGTGATGATCGAATCGATACGACGCTGCTGGAGCAGCCGGGGGCGACAGAGGCTCAGGCCGGGGCGACGACCGGCGACCTCGAGGCCCTGCGAGAGCAGGTCGAAGCGGCGCTGGACACGATCCGTCCCGCGATCGCCATGGACGGCGGCAACGTGGAGCTCCTCGACATCGAGGGCGGCGTCGTGACGCTGCGCATGATGGGAGCTTGCGGAGGCTGCCCGATGAGCACCATGACGCTCAAGCGCGGAATCGAACAGAGATTGCGCGAGATGGTCCCCGGGATCGAGCGGGTCGACGCGATCTGAGCGGATCGGCGCGCTCGCAGGACGAGAGGGCCGGAGGAACGTTCCTCCGGCTCTCGTCGTTTCGGAGCCGTCTGTGGCCGCTGGCGTACAACGGCCTGGTGGTCCCCGCGGCGCGGCTCGCCCTGTCGGGCCTCTCGCGCGCGAACCCGAAGCTCGCCCGCGGGATCGAGGCCCGGCGCGGGGTCGAAGCCCGATGGCGCGAGGCCGCACTTCGACTGACCGGACGTACGCCGCGAATCTGGCTCCACGCCGCCAGCGCGGGGGAAACGCTCCAGGCGCGCCCGCTGGGCGACGCGATCCGGGCGGACCATCCGGACGCCGCGCTCTTCTATTCCTTCTTCTCGCCCTCCGCGGAGCGCATGGCCGCTTCCTGGCCGGCTCCGGATCACGCCGATTACCTGCCGTTCGACTGGCCCGCCGCGATGCGGGCGCAGCTGGAGTCGCTGGACCCCGACGCCATCGTGCTGGTCGCGGGTGAGCTCTGGCCGAACCTGGTCTGGACAGCGGCCGAGCGTGGCGTGCCGCTGGCGCAGGCCTGCGGCCGGCTCGCCGGCGGGAGCGCACGTCTCGAACGGAGGGCGCGCGCGCTAACGAGTCGCCTGTACCGGGACTTTCGGGCCATCGGAGTCGTCTCGGAAGAGGACGCGGCTCTCGTCCTCGAGCTGGGCGTCCCGCCGGCGGCGGTGGCGGTGACGGGGGATACCCGGATCGACGTCTCGCTCGCGCGCGTCGAGGCGGCGGCTTCGCTTCCACCGGTCTGGGATCCGCCTTCGAGCACAGGGCCCGTCGTCGTCGCGGGCAGCACATGGCCGGCGGACGAGGCCATCGTCCTGCCCGCGGTCGCCCGCCTCCGCGCGCGCCATCCCGGCCTGGTCGCCGTGCTCGCGCCGCACGAGCCGACCGCGGCGGCGGTCCGGCGGATCGAGGCATCGGCCCGGGCGTACGGGCTCGCCGCGGCGCCGCTCGTCCCCGCCGGAACGCCCTCGGCACCCGGCGCGGCGGGAGAACCTCCCGCCGTCCTGATCGTCGACCGCGTCGGGCTGCTGTACCGCCTCTACGGCCTCGCGCACGCCGCCTACGTGGGAGGTGGCTTCGGCGGCTCGGTTCACAACACGATGGAGCCGGCGGCCCAGCGCGTGCCGCTCGTCGTCGGGCCGGATCACGGCGACCCCGCCGAGGTGGCGGCGCTGGCACGGGCGGGGGGGCTGGCCGTCGTCCGGTCCGCCGACGGTCTGGCGGCTCGCTGGGGCGCCTGGCTCGACGACCCCGCCGAGGGTCGCCGGGCGGGGGCGGCGGCGAAGGCCGAGCTCGAAGGCTCGCGCGGCGCCACGGCGAGGACGCTCGCCTTCTTTCGCGAGCGCGGGATTCCGGTATAGCGTAAAATCCCTGCCGCTTCCCGGCTCCGCCGCGCCGGGCATCCCATCCACCGACACGCGGAGGTCCCTCTATGGCATCGCAGGACGTCACCCCGATCGAGAAGCGCGGCTATGCGCATCCCGAGGCCCTGGTCTCGACCGACTGGGTCGCCTCGCATCTCGACGATCCTTCCGTGCGCCTCGTCGAGTCGAACGAGGATGTTCTCCTCTACGATACCGGCCATATCCCCGGCGCGGTCAAGATCGACTGGCACGCCGACCTCAACGACCCGCTCGTGCGCGACTACCTGGACGGCGAGCGGTTCGCGCAGCGGATGCGGGAGAAGGGGATCTCACGCGGCACGACCGTCGTCTTCTACGGGGACAAGAACAACTGGTGGGCGACGTACGCGCTCTGGGTGTTCAAGCTGTTCGGCCACGACGACTGCCGGGTGATGGACGGCGGTCGCGCGAAGTGGGAGGCCGAGGGCCGCCCGATGACGACCGACGTCCCGCGCTACCCGGCCGGCGATTATCCCGTCCCGAAGCGCGACGACGCGCCGATCCGGGCATTCCGCGACGAGGTCCGTTCCCACATGGAAGCCGGCGGGCAGCTGGTCGACGTCCGGAGCCCCCAGGAGTACTCGGGCGAGCTCCTCCACATGCCCGAGTACCCGCAGGAAGGGGCCATGCGCGGCGGTCACATCCCGCGCGCGAAGAGCGTCCCGTGGGCGCGCGCCATCGATCCCGAAAGCCACACGTTCAAGTCCGCCGCCGACCTGCGCGCGATCTACTGCGACGAACAGGGATTCTCGCCGCACGAGAGCACAGTCGCCTATTGCCGGATCGGCGAGCGCTCGAGCCACACGTGGTTCGCGCTCACCTACCTCCTCGGCTTCGACGATGTGCGGAACTACGACGGTTCGTGGACCGAGTGGGGGAACTCCGTACGGGCCCCGATCGAGCGCTAGATCGAGCGCCAGCCCGCGGTCAGCGCGCCGTCCCGGTCCCCTGCTTCGCCGTGAATCCGACGCCCGCGAGGACGATCCCGAGCACGACGTGGAGCGCGATGTCGCCGCCGCCGAGGGGCATCGTCCCGAACGCGGTCGGGTCGACGTACCCCAGGACCGCGAGCAGGATGTAGAGCACCCCAGCGATCTGAGCGTATGTCTTCGCGCCGCCGAAGCTGCGGGCAGCGAGGATGCCCCAGATCCCGAGGAGCAGGTGCGCGAGGTTGTGGAGGACGTTGACCGGGAACAGCCCCAGGATCGCGGGCGCGTCGCTGCCCGCCTCCATGCTTCCGCCCGAGACGAAGAACCCCCACGCTGCGACGAGAACGAAGATCCAGCCGAAGACCTGAGCCACGCGCTGAACGGTCATGGAGCCTCCTTGCGGCACGGTGAGTCCGGGACCGGGTCTCGATCCCCGGACCCGATTCTACCATGCCCGCGGGGCCGCGTCGCTCTTGCCGCTTCTGGAGGCTTCTACCTCACGGATTCTGCGCCGGCGGGGGGCCCGCCTGCGCCATCGCCTCGGCCATCGTCTTCGGTCCCTGGTGGTGGTCGCAGGAGACGCGCGGATTGAACTGGGCGAACACGCCGGCCGGATTCTCCTCGTAGAGCCACACGTGCAGCTCGTAGTGGGGCTCGAACAAATGCGCTTCGTCGGCGTGTGTCGTGAGCGGATTGTCGATCCGGTGCCAGTACTGGTAGCCGTGGAACTCGGGCGGGCCCTGGTTACCGGCCGCCCTCCAGGCATCCTCCCACACCAGGTTCTCGACGGCGCCGAGCTTCAAGGCCCCCGTCTCGTCCGGGTAGTAGACGAGCACGGAAGGCTGGAGGAAATCCGTGTGCGTGCCGTTGCCGTTCACACGCGGCTGGGTCGCGGTGATCCCCAGCAGGTCGGGGCGGAAGAAATGAACCCCCATCGCCCCGACCTGGACGGGCAGATCCTCGTCCGCGGCGTGGGCGCACAGGTTCAAAGGGTCACGGAGATAGCCCTCGGCGATCGCCACGTCCGGATCCTGAAACTTCACGGTCGCGGCGCGAATCTCCTCCAGCGCCGCCCGGGTCCCGGGGTCGAGGTCGTCGACGGACTGGGCGCGGAGCGATCCCGAGGACGAAAGGCCGACGGCCAGGATCGCCGCCAGGGCAAGAATGATGCGGGGAATGCGAATCATGCGGAGTCCTCCATGTACAGGTGAGTGTATGACGATGGACGAAGGTCCCGCGGATCTCAAGCCGCGAGCGCCTCGCGGGCATGACGCTTCATGCGACCGAGGATCGCTTGCAGCCCGCGCTCGCGGGTCGACAGCCCGACGTTTCGCATGAGTCGCGTGACGAAGTCCGGAGGGATCGCCAGCACGTCCTCGAGAGGCCGGCCGTTCAGACCTGCCATGAGGATCGACAGGAGCGCACGGATCGTGGGAGCGTTTCGCGGGACGTCGGCGTAGAAGCGGATCGTCCCGTCGTCGACTTCGCTGAACAGGGCCACCGGAGTCATGCACTCGTGGACCTTGTGTTCCTCGCTCGCGGCCTGCGCCGCGAATCGCTCCGGGAGCTCGGGGAAGCGGTTCGCGTACTCGACCAGGGCCTGCATCGTCTGCTCGCGACCGAGCCGCGAGAAGAGCTCGAGGACGCGCTCGAGCTCTGGCGGCAGGGAGCCTTCGGCGGCAGTGCCCTCGCTCCGTTGGAATTCGGCGCTCATCGGTTCCCCGCCCTGCGCCAGCGGACGCGGAGGCTCAGCGGGAGAGGTTGACGATCACCGGGCCGCGCGGCACGACAGCGTCGCGATCGAAGATGATGAGGATCGAATCTCCCGGGTGGACGGCGGCGCACCAATCGACGCCGCCCTGCCCCGCGCCGGCTCCCATCGCCGCGCCGGCGATCGCGCCGATCAGCGCGCCGCGCCGGCCGCCCGTCGCTCCCCCCACGCCGGCACCCACGCCGGCGCCCAGGAGCACGTTCCGCATCCGGTCGTGGTCACCGCGCGGATGCTGGAGCACGGTCCCCACCTCGCCGCTCGTCCGCGCTTCGATCGGGATCACGCGACCGTCCGGGGTTTCGATCCGGTCGTAAACGATCTCGATCGACGGCCGCCGCAGGGGATACTCGCCGGGGTCCACGCTCTCAACCCGTCCCCGCACGCTCGATCCCTCGGGAATCACGACCTCGCCATCGACGACTACCGGCTCGGCCGTCACCGCCTCGACCGGGTCGCCGGCGCGACTGTCGTCGCTCGTGATCGTCGTCGAGGCGGTGAGGAACACCTGGGTCCGGCCCGCCGGGAGCGTGACGGCCGTCGCCTCGCCTTCTGGCTGCGGGGCCGGGAGGACCGCACCCGCGCCGGTCAGGTCGGCGTCGGTGCCCGCCGGCGATGGGGCGACAGGGGGATCGGACGGGACGGTTTCGTGGACGACCCGCGTTCGCGAGCGCGGTTCCGGATCGGGCAGGATCACGATCTCGGGAGCCCCCTCGGCCGGACCGACCTCGATCCCGCCGGCGGTGGCGCTCGGGGGCGCGGCCGGCTCCCCGCGGACGACGACACGGCGAGGGGAGTCGGCGGTGGATTCCGCGCCGCCCTGACAGGCCGCGGCGATCGCGACCAGCGGGAGCGCAGCGAGACAAACGAGCGAACGGGTCATGGGAGTCCTCCGTTGGGGGCGCTGGCTGGCGCCGGCCCTCCCTGGGATACGCCGGATCCGGTCCCGGAGTTCCGAGGGCGCGGTCGGATGGATCCGGTCGTCTGGGAAACGGCCGTCAGCCGACCGCGACCGGCTGGCACTCCGCGCACAGGCCGGTGAACTGCACCGTCCAGTTCTCCACCTGAAACCCGCCGCCGGCCTCTTCGGGCGCCGGGAGGGCGTCGAGCTTCTTGTCGTGCACGTCGACGATCGTCTTGCACTGGCGGCAGATCAGGTGGTGATGGGGCCGGACGTCGACGTCGTAGCGGGCCTCGTTGTAGAGCGGATTCACCTTCACCACGATCCCCAGCTCCTCGAACGTCTCGAGGTTCTTGTAGATCGTGTTGAACGAGATCGTGGGGTAGCGCTCGCGGACGGTCTGGTAGATCACCTCGGCCGACGGGTGGCGGTTCCCGTTCGCCATCACCGCCTCGAAGATCGCCAGCCGCTGATGCGTCACGGAGAGGCCGGCCGCCCGGCACTGGGCGATGAAATCGTCCTGCTGCTTCCGCGTCATCTTCATGGACTGACAGAGTATAGAGCGTTGAATCGGGGTCAGCAACCGGCTAGAACCGGCGTATTACCGCGATCGACAGATCGTGCTCCGTGGACTCGTAGACCCCGTCCGGATCCGTGGTCTCGTTCGGGTGAGCGACGCCCTCGCGGTCGTCGAGGACGGTGAGGCGATAGGCGATCTCGAAGACCGTTCCGCGCCACTCGAGTCCCGCGCCCCCGGAGAGCGCCTCCCGCTCCGCGTCGGGGAAGAGCGGGTTGACCCCACCGGCCCGGGCGGGGCTGTCCTCGCGAGCATAGCCGGCGCGGATCGCCAGACCTTCCGGCCGCCGGAGCTCGACCCCGAGGCGCCACGCCCAGACGTCGCGCCAGTCCATCGGGACGGGATCGACCGGCGCGGAAACCAGCGGTGTGAACGCGAACTCGTCGAGGTCTCCCCAGCCGAGTCGCTGGACGTCGGTGGCCAGGGTCACGGAGGGGATCGGGTCCCAGGCTGCGCCGACGGAGACGACATAGGGGAGCGGGATCTCCAGGCGGGCGCTCTGATCGACGTAGATCTCGTCCAGGATCTCCCCCACCGTTCGATCTCCCCGGACCACGTCCCGGAGCGACTGCGGCGCGACGACCGTGTAGTCCACCAGCCCCTGAAGGTCGACCTCGATCGGGCTCCGGAAGGAGGCCCCCAGCGAGAGACCAGGCCGCGGACGGCCGAACACCCCCGCGATCCAGCCGATCGCTGTGCCGTCCAGATCGTAGCCCACCTGGGCCAAGGGGATCGGGCCCCCTCCGCCGATCGCGCTCAGCTCGGGATCGTGCGCGAGCCGGTCCCGGTCGAGCCGCAGGTAGGCGATGTCGGGGCCGAAGGACACGCTCCACCGCTCGCCAGCGCGCCAGGCGAGGGAGAGCGCCGCGTCGAGTGATGTGAGCCGGGTCCCGGACGTCAGGAAGCGACCAACGAAGGAGTCCGGTCGCTCCCATTCGACGTCGATCCCCCACGGGGATGAGATCGCGAGCCCGGCGCTCACGTTCGTGGCGATCGCGTGGGTCGCGAACACCACCGGGACCAGCGAGGGCTCGGGCTCGCGGTCGAACTCGCCGTCGGTGAAGCCGTGGAACGAGCCGCCGCGCGTCGAGAACCTTCCCCCCGCTTCGATTTGCGTGCCGTCGAGCCACGCGACTCCCGCTGGGGCGTGGAACGCCGCGGCGGGATCGGCGACGAGACCCGCGCCCGTTCCCCCCATCGCGGTCGCACGGGGCCCCTGCGGCCAGTTGAGAAACCCCTGCGCGAACCCCGCCGTCGGGGGGAGCGCTCCGAGAGCGAGGGCCAGGAGCGTCGCCGCGCGGAGCATGATCGGAGCCGCGGGGGTCCTCATCGCGAGCGCGCGGGAGTCGGCCACGCGGACTCGATCAGCGCCAGCGTGCGCTCGATCTCCGCCGCCGTGTTGTAGAAGTGAGGGCTCAGCCGGATCGCACCTTCGCGGAACGCGCAGGAAACGTCGGCGGCGAGGAGACCGTCGAAGATCGCGCGCGTCCCGGCCGGCTCGTCCGCGCGGAAGCAGAGGATCGAGGAGCGGCACTCGGGCTGGCGGCACGACACGATCGTCGCCCCGAGGGCCACGAGGCCTTCCTCGAGCCGCTCGAGGAGCGTGCGCGAATGGCCCGCGATCCTGTCCACTCCGAGCGTGTCGATGAGCTCGAGGCTCTCGGAGAGCCCGAGGAGCGCGGTGTACGGGTACGTCCCCACTTCGAACCGGCGGCCGTCGGGATCGAAGCGGAGGTCGTAGTCGCAGAGCGACCGGTAGTTCCGGGCGCCCGCGACCTGGAGCCATCCGATCCGGACGGGCTCGACGTCTGCGCACAACCATTCCGCCGCGACGAAGAACCCGCTCCCCCAGGGACCGCAGAGCCACTTCTGGCCGCCGCAGGCGAGGATGTCGGCGTTCAGGGATTGCCAGTCGAGCTCGACCGCCCCGAGGCCCTGGATCGCGTCGACGACGAAGAACACGCCGCGCTC
>JAICNR010000123.1 GCA_025931135.1 Gemmatimonadota bacterium
AACGAGCTGTCGGACCGGCCGGTCGTGCTGTGAGCTGTCGTCGGCTCGCCCGGCCGGCTCGAACGGTCGGGGTCAGATCCCGAGGACGAGCGGGACGAGGAGGGTCGCGACGGCGGAGACGAGCAGCAGGAACGCCAGATCCAGGAGCGCCCCCGCTCGCGCGAGCTGCGGCACCGTGACCCGCCCGGTGCCGTACGCGATCGCGTTCGGCGGCGTAGCCACCGGCAGCATGTAGCCGCCGCTGGCGGCGAGCCCGGCTCCGATCACGAGCGGCAGCGGGCTCAGCCCCGTGGCCAGCGCCAGCGCTCCCACGACGGGAAGCATGGCGGCAGCGGTGGCGGTGTTGCTGGCGAGCTCGCTGAACAGGATCACGACGAGCGCGACGAGGACGACGATCGCCGCCAACGGCCAGCCGCCGAAGCTCTCGAAACCCCCCGCCAGCCAGGCCGACAGCCCCGTCCGCTCGATCGCGTCGGCCAGCGCGAGGCCGCCGCCGAACAGGATGATCACCCCCCAGGGAATGCGCTGTGCGCTCGACCAGTCGAGCGCGAACTCCCGCGGTCGCCAGGAGACCGGGGTGAGGAACAGCGCGAGCGCGGCGAGCATCGCGATCCCGGCGTCGGAGAGGCCGGGAATCCAGCCCTGGAGCATCGGCCGCGCGATCCAGCCACAGGCCGCGAGCAGGAACGTCGTGGCGACGATCGCTTCCCCCCGGCTCATTCGTCCGAGGGAGGCGATCTCGCGCTCGATCAGCGCGCGTCCCCCCGGGATCTCGCCCCCTCCTACCCGAAACGCGATCCGCACGAGCACCAGGTAGGTGAGCGGCAACGCGACGAGCGCGAGCGGCACGCCGATCGCCATCCAGCGCGCAAAGCCGATCCGCATCCCGTACGTCTCAAGTAGGAACGCCGCCGTGAGCGCGTTCGGCGGAGTGCCGATCAGGGTCGCGACGCCGCCGATCCCGGCGCCGAAGGCGATCGCCAGGACGAGCGCCGGCGCGAGATCCCCGGCCTCGTGCGCCTCCGTCCGGCCCTCGCGCGCGGGATCACCGAGCTCGAGGACGGAGAGGCCGATCGGCAGGAGGAGCAACGTAGCCGCGGTGTTGCTGATCCACATGCTGAGAAAAGCGGCGCTCGCGAGAAAGCCCGCGACGAGCCGGCGCGGGGCGGTGCCCAGCCTCCGGATGATCGTGAGGGCCAGACGGCGGTGCAGCCCCCACCGCTCCATCGACGCCGCCAGCAGGAAGCCGCCCAGGAACAGGAAGATGATCGGGTTCGCGTAGGGGGGGCCGGTCTCTTCGATCGATCCGATGCCGAGCAGAGGAAAGAGGGCGAGCGGGAGGAGCCCGGTGGCGGGGATGGGGATCGCCTCGGTGATCCAGAGGATCGCCATTGCGACGGCGCACGCTGCAGTACGCCAGGCGGCGAGGTCGAGCTCGGCGGGCCGCGGGAGAGCCAGCACGAGAAGGAAGGCGAGCGGCGCGGCGACGAGGCCCACCTGGCCGCGCAACGAGCGCGCGTGCTCCAGCTCGCCGCTCAGTGGGCCCCGCCCGGGCGGATCCCTACCGTCAGCTCGACCCAGCCGTCGACCTGGTAGTACTCGAGCGCGAGCTCATGGGAACCCCCCGGGATTCGCGCCTCGTCGATCCGCGACTCGTGCGGATCCCAGGCATCGATCGCCAGGCGGCCGTCCACCCAGACCCGCACCCCATCGTCGCTGATCGTCCGCAGCCGGTACTCGCCGGGAGGGAGCTCGACTGTCCCCTCCGCGCGGAGCGCCCACCGCTCGGACGGGATGTCCTCGATCCGCGGCCGAAACCAGAGCCACTCGATCCGATCCGCCTCCTGCTCGAGGAGCGGGGCGCCGCGGTCGAGGAGCTCCCGGAACGCGGCGGGGCTCGAGCGAGGATCGGTGGCGTCCTCCCAGGCGTGGACCCGGATCCGCCAGTCGACGGGGGCGAAGAAGCGCTCCCAGCCGAACCGGATCGGCTCTCCGGCCGGGATCGAGTCGCCGAACGCCGTCACGACGTCGGCTCCCCGGTATTCCAGCGCGATCGCCCAGTCCGCCGCGGGCCCCGCGGGCGGCGTCACCGCGAGCGTGCCCGGCACGGCGCCGTGTCCGGGCTCGACCCGCGCACCTCCCCGCGCCTCGACCAGGCGCCAGCTCCCCGGAGGCCCGAGGACGCGGAGCTCGAGCGGTACCGTATCGGGCGAGGCGGACGGCCAGAGCTTCGGCGACCGGTAGTCGTACGGACCCCATTCGTCGACGAGGATCCAGCGCCGTCCGCGCCGGCCCTCCGCGGGGATCCTCGGGTCGACCCCGCCCGCGATCGGGGCCGGCGCGAGGTCCGCCACCGCATCGGGACCGACGCGTGGAGAACCGTCGGTCGTGATCGACAGGCTATCCGTGTCCCCGGAGAGAACCGAAAGCGTGTCGACATCGCGGACGGCGTTGCCCTCGAGCTCGATCCCGCGGGTGTCATCGATCCGGAACGCGACCCGGTGGCCAGAGAACGCATTGTCGCGGATCCGGTAATCGCGGCTCGCCGTGTCCCGGTGCTGCGGGTAGCCCCAGTCCGAGGGCTCGATTTCGTTCCACCAGAGGCGCACGGCGGTCGTGTCGTCGCGGAACGAATTGTGCGCGATCTCGTTGTCCTGGCCGTGCTCGATCGCGATCGCGGTCCGGTTTCCAGCGAACTCGTTCCCCACGATCCGCGACCCCCAGCTGTAGCCGCCCCACAGGCCGTAGTCGCTCTCCTCGGCGCGGTTGGCCGCGAAGACGTTCCGGCTGAACGTGGCCTCGATCGCGTTGTTCGAGGCGTAGCTGAAGTCGTTCCCGTAGAACAGATTGTCGTTCACTCCGCCTTCGCCGGTGTTCATCGTGCTCTGCCCCGCCCACACGAACAGCCCGTCGCCCGAGTGGGTCGCGGAGTTGTATGCCACCACATTCCGCTGGCTCTGCTCGTAGAGGAGGATCGCTGCGGAATCCTGGCCGCGATTGTAGAAGCCGTGACTGTAGCCGCGGATCGCGAAGTCGACCGCGTTATGCATGGTCGTGTTCCCGCTGGAGCGATAGAGGCCGATCCCGATCCCCGATAGCCAGGAGAGCGTGTTGTTCCAGATCCGCAGTCCGCTCGAGCGCGTGATCATGAGCCCGTTCTGACCCTGGACGACTGTGTTTCCGACGATCTCACCGCCCTCGATTCCGGAGAGGTAGATCCCTGCGCCGTAGCGGAGCCACTCGTCTGCGTCGTTCTGGTGGTAGCTCTGCCAGTCCACCAGGCTCTCGCGCTCGATCCCGCTCGCGAGTCTCTGACGCCAGTTGTGGCTGAAGTCGTTGTTCTCGAGCCGCAGACCGCGGGTGCTGCGGGCGAGGAGCCCGACCTTGTAGCCGCGGGCGACGGCCCCGCGCACAGTGACGCCCGAGCCGCCCTCGACGCGGATGCCGACACCGACGAACGAATCGGGCGGCGCACCGTCCGGCGCGCCGACCAGCACGGCAGCGCTGAAGTCGACCAGGATGGAGTCGCCCCGGATCGTAATCGCCGCACCGCTGTCCGCCGGCGCGGCGAGCCGGTAGACACCCGGCCGCACGCGGACGGAGCGATCGACCGTCATGCCGGGCTCGAGGACCACGACCTCGAGATCCTGGGCTGCCGCGGCTGCGGTCAGGACGAGGATCGCCGAGAACGGCAGAGCGAGCTTCAGGCCACGCACTCGCCCGAACGATAGAGAGGCGTTTGCGGACAGATCAAGCGGGGGGAGAAAACCCGTACCCGCGCGAGGGGGAGCCGCCCGACAGACATGCATCGGTGCCGGTCATAGAATGACCTCTGGAGGTTCGCGGCTCCACGCACCGATGACGGGTCGGCGTCCGCGAGACGGGCATGATGCCGGGTCGGCCCGATAGAACTCCGGATCGGCGCGCACAGCGCGTCGAGGAGAGATGGCAGATGACAGTCCCGATGAAGGCCACCCCATGGGGACTCCGCAGGATGGAGTTGTTCCCCGGGATCGATAGCCTCCGCAACGAGATGGACAGCCTGTTCAGCTCGTTCGCGCGTCCTTTCCCGCTTCTTCGTGGGACCGTTCGCGAGGGTTGGATGCCCGCGCTGGATGTGTACGAGAAGGAGGGGGAGATGGTGATCCGACTCGATCTTCCAGGCATCGAGAAGAAGGACGTCAAGGTGAAGGTGCAGGATGATGTCCTCTCGATCGAGGGCGAGCGGAAGTTCGAGAAGAAGATCGAAGAGGAGCATTTCCTCTGCCGGGAAGCGTCCTTCGGCACGTTCGCGCGCCGTATCGCGCTTCCGAACCCGGTGGAGGAGTATGAGGTGAAGGCGACGTTCCAGAACGGAGTCCTCGAGATCCGAGTTCCGATCAAGGTCGAAACCGAGAAGCCGAAGGAGATCCCGGTTCACTGAACCACGGCTCCTGGCGGCTTCCAGCGCGGCGCGGGCGCCAAGGCGTCCGCGCCGTCGCGTTGGGGGCACCGGCGAATCCATCGCCCCCTCCCGAGCCCAAGGCACTCCGAAAACTGTCGGGAAATCCACCACGCCGCCCGCGAGATAGGCCTACAGGGATGCATGGCATTCTACGGACAGCGCGCCGTTTTCGCCTGACGGTATCCTCGCTTCATAGCCCGCGAGGACGGCACGATCCGGTCGGGTCCGACCCCCCGTCGGGCTAGCGCTAATCCCACCGGAGGTGGCCTCATGCTCGTGCCCCGATCGATTCCGTGGTCCCGGGGCGAAACTCTGGCCGAGCATCTCGAGCGGCAGGGAGTTTCGCGCCGGGACTTTCTCGCTTTCTGCGGCCAACTGGGGGTCATGCTGGGCTTGGGGAGTCTGTTCGGCCCCCGTATCGCCGAGGCGCTCGCACAGCAGAGGCGTCCCAGCGCGGTCTGGCTTTCGCTCCAGGAATGCACGGGTTGCACCGAATCGGTCCTCCGCAGCGCCGACCCTACGATCGGCGAGCTGGTCCTCGACCTCCTGTCGCTCGACTTCCAGGAGAACCTCATGGCCGCCGCGGGCCAGGCCGCGGAGGACGCGCTGCATCAGGCGATGGAGGCCAACCGAGGCTCCTACATCCTGCTCGTGACGGGTGGCGTGCCGCTCGCGAATGAGGGCATCTACACGACAATCGCCGGCCGCACCGCCAAGGAAATCCTGGAGGAGGCGGCGGAGGGGGCGGCGGCGGTGATCGCGATCGGCGCCTGCGCCCATTGGGGAAACATCCAGGCGTCGAATCCCAACCCGACGGGGGCCGTAGGGATCGGGGAGGTCATCAAGGGGAAGCCCGTCGTCAACATCGCGGGCTGCCCGCCGATCGCCGACGTCGTGACCGCGACCGTGGCGCACTTCCTGACGTTCGGCCGGATTCCCGACCTCGACGCCGAAGGACGACCGCTGTTCGCCTACGGAACGCGGATCCACGACCAGTGCCCGAAGCGCGCGAACTACGACGCGGGCCAGTTCGTGGAAGCGTTCGACGACGAGGCGGCGCGCAAGGGTTGGTGCCTGTACAAGGTCGGCTGCAAGGGCCCGATGACGTTCTCGCCGTGCCCGATCTTCATGTGGAACAGCCGCACCGACTGGCCGATCGGGGCCGGGCATCCGTGCATCGGCTGCACCGAGCGGAATTTCTGGGACACGATGACCCCCTTCTACGGCCGCCTCCCCGGCGTCGCCGGCTTCGGCGTCGAGAGCACGGCCGACGTCCTGGGCGCGGCGCTCGCGATCGGGGCCGCCGCGGGGGTCGCCACGCATGCCATCGCCACCGGCGTCCATCGCTCGCGGCAGGGCAAGGTCGAGAAGGAGGCGCAAGATGGCCAGGACTAAGGTGGTCGTAGATCCCATCACCCGCATCGAGGGGCACCTGCGGATCGAAGTCCAGGAGGAGAACGGGAGAATCGCGGACTCCTGGGCGTCCGCAACACAGTTCCGCGGGATCGAGATCATCATGCAGGGCCGCGACCCGCGCGATGCGTGGGCGTTCACGCAGCGCATTTGCGGCGTCTGCACAGTGGTCCACGCGGTCGCGTCTCTGCGCGCGGTCGAGGACGCACTCGACATCCACATCCCGCCGAACGCGAACACGATCCGCAACCTGGTCCACGGCATGCAGTTCATTCAGGACCACGTCATCCACTTCTACCACCTGCACGCGCTGGACTGGGTGGACGTGGTGAGCGCGCTCTCCGCGGATCCCGCCGGCACGGCGGCGATCGCGAAGCAGCTCTCCCCCTGGCCCAGGAACTCGGAAACCTACTTCTCGGAGGTCCAGCAGCGGGTGGCGAAGTTCGTGGAGAGTGGTCAGCTGGGAATCTTCACCAACGGTTACTGGGGGCACCCGGCGTACAAGCTGCCGCCGGAGGTGAACCTTCTCGCCGTGGCGCACTACCTCGACGCGCTCGACTGGCAGAGGGACGTGATCAGGCTGCACACGATCTTCGGCGGAAAGAACCCACACCCGAACTTCCTCGTCGGGGGCATGGCTTCGGCCATCAACCTGTCCGACACGCAGACGATCAACGCCGAGAGCATCACCAAGATCCGCGACATGATCGCCAAGGCCCGGCAGTACGTCGAGCAGGTGTACTTCACCGACCTCGTCGCGATCGCGGGTTTCTACAAGGACTGGGCGGCGATTGGCGGCGGCGTGCCGAACTACCTGGCGTGTGGAGAGTTCCCCGAGACCGACGTCCGCGACCTGAGCTCGCTGTACTTCCCGCGCGGAATCGTCCTCGATCGCGACCTCTCGACCGTCCACGAGTACGACGAGTCGAAGGTGCGCGAGTATGTAGCCCACTCCTGGTACGAATACGAGGGCGGAGAGGATGTCGGGCTTCATCCGTACGAAGGCGAGACGACCCCGAGCTACTTGGGCCCGAAGACCCCGTGGGAGTATCTGCAGGACCAGGATCGCTACACCTGGATGAAGGCCCCGCGCTACGACGGCCGTCCGATGGAGGTCGGGCCACTGGCGCGCATGCTGGTCGCCTACGCGTCGGGACACGAGGACGTCGTGGCGCTCGTAAACGAGGTGTTGGGTCGTCTCCAGGTCGGCCCGGAGGCGCTGTTCTCCACCCTCGGCCGGACGGCGGCCCGCGGGATCGAGACCGTCCTCATCGCCCGCCGCATGGAGAAGTGGATGGAAGATCTCGTCACGCGCATCAAGGGCGGTGACGTGTCCACGTTCAGCGGCGAGAACTGGGACCCGAGCTCGTGGCCGAGCTCGGCTCAGGGGTACGGCTACTGCGACGCGCCGCGAGGCGCGCTGGGCCACTGGGTCCAGATCCAGGACGGCAAGATCTCGCGCTACCAGTGCGTCGTGCCGAGCACCTGGAACTGCTCGCCGCGCGACCCCGAAGGGCAGCGCGGGCCGTACGAGGAGGCGCTCGTCAGCAACCACCCGCTGGTCGATCCCCAGCGGCCGATCGAGATCCTGCGCACGATCCACAGCTTCGATCCGTGCATCGCCTGCGGCGTCCACGTCCTGGACGCGAACGGCGACCTGGTCACGGAGGTGAGGGTCCAGTGA
>JAICNR010000090.1 GCA_025931135.1 Gemmatimonadota bacterium
CCCTGCTCGGACAGGGTCTGGGAGAGCCACCACACCAGCAGCACGACCGCCTCGATCGTCACCAGCCAGATCGCGGCGTTCCACCAGCGACCGATGACGACGTCGCTGCCGGCGCTGTTGATGAACTTCCGGCGGAACCGGTCGACGCCGTAGCGGAGGACGGCGAGGGCGAAGAACAGCCCGCTCAGGAGAAGCCCGACGCCCCACACGTTGTCCTGGTTCTCGAAGAACGGCATCGAGAGCGCGCTCGGGATTCCCATCGCGATTCCGGCGGCGGCCACCCAGGCGATCGCCTTCGCGCGGGTGACCCCGCGATCGACGAGGACGCGGGTCGCGAGCTCGATCATCGAGATCAGGCTCGTCATGGCGGCGAAGAGGAGCGCCAGGAAGAAGAGCGCCATGAAGACCCGGCCGGCCGGCATGGCCGCGAAGAGCTGCGGCACCCAGATGAACGTGAGCCCGGTGTTCCCCGCGCCGACGATCTCGCTGGCCGCGTCGGGTCGGATCGAGAAGACGGTGCAGAGCACCATGATGCCGGCGAGCAGCGAGACCGAGTTGTTCCCGAAGCCGAGCACGAACGCGTTCACGGTCGTGTCTTCCCGCGCGCGCATGTAGGTCGCGTAGGTGAGCGCCAGGCCCCAGCCGGCGCCCGTGTCCCAGGCGTTCTGCGTGAGCGCTTCGAGCCACACTCGGCTGTTGCCGAGGCCGGACAGGTCCGGGGTGAACAGGAACGCGAGGCCGCGCTCGGCTCCGGGGAGCGTGACGGCGCGGATCGCCAGGACGATGACAAGGACGAGAAGGATCGGCATCATGATGCGGGACGACTTCTCGATGCCGCGGACGCCGCCCGCCACCACCCACACGCCGAGGCCGAGCGAGATCGCCATCGTCAGGACAGCCCATCCCGATCCCGCGTAGCTCTCCCACAGCGCGCCCGGCTCGGCTCCGGGAAGCTCGCCCGTTGCCGCGGCCGCGAGGTAGCGCAGGCACCACCCGGTCACGACCGAGTAGTAGAACATGATGAACGTCGCGCAGAGGGCGATCCAGGCGCCCATCCACGCCCAGCTTTCGCCGATCAGCGTGGCGAACGCGCCGACCGGCCCCCGGCGGGCGGCCTTCCCCATCGCGAACTCGACCAGCAACAGGGGAACGCTCCAGGCGAGCAGGAAGATCGCCCACGGGATGAGGAAGGTACCGCCGCCGTTCGTGGCCGCGATGCGCGGGAACCGCCAGATGTTCCCCGTCCCGACCGCCATGCCGAGCATGACCAGCAGCATCGCCCAGCGGGTCGTGAACGTGGACGACCGTTCAGATCCGCTCACCGATCATCTCCATGAGCGGTCCGAAGCCGAGCTTCACAACCCCGAGGCCGTGTGCTAGGTCCTCGACGCGGCCCTCCTGTCCCTGTGCCCAGAGCGCGCGCAGGAAGGGGCCGCTCTTGGGGTTCAGGAACCAGTCCTCGTCGAACCGGTCGCGCAGGACGGCATGCATGGTGCCCGCGAACATCCACGCCCTGAGGTAGCGAATGCAGTAGAAGTGGGGGTCCACGTCCTCGATCCAAAGAGCCTCTGGCGCACGCGCGCGGGTGGCGGCGTGGATCCGCGCGACGTACTCCCCCACTCGTGCCGGCCCCGGCCCCTGGCGGTGAAGCGAGCGCTCGTACGCGAACTTGGCGGCGTAGCGGCGCAACGCGGCCATCTCGCGGAAGGCGGCGAACCGCAGGTACTCCCCCGGATCCGAAATCCCCACGACGCGGCGCAGGAACGAGGGCACGAGCATGAGATGGTCGAATGTCATCGCCCAGCCCTCGGTCACCCCGTTGTCCCCCATGCGGCGGAACTCGAGCGGCTGCTCCGGATCCACGTTCGCGAAGTGGAGCGCGTGCCCCAGCTCGTGGAGAAACGTGCTCCAGTCGTCATGTCCCCCGTAGGGCTGCAGGACGAGTTTGACCTCGTCGGGAACGCGAACCGTCGCGCAGAAGGCGCGCGGGGTCTTCGCCGGGCGCTCTTCGATGTCCAGCTCGATCCGTCCGCCGGCCGTCAGGTCGAGCCCCATGGCGGCCACCATGGCTCCGATCCCGCTCACCATGCGATCGCCGGGGAAGAGCCGCGCGTACTCCTCGCCGTGGAACAAGCGCGCGAGATCGTGGGTCCACATCTCGCGCAGGTCGAGACCCGGCAAGGCCCGGCGGCCGAAGTGCGAGAGGAGGTCGTCGTACGGATCCGCGGTTTCGGCCAGGAGCGCTTCCGTGGTGGCCTCGAGCGCGTCGAAATCGACCCCGGAGAGCCGCTCGCAGTAGTCGTCGTAATCGGTGTCGAGGAGCTCGGCCGCCACCTCGTGGCGTCGGAGCGTCATGTCGATGCTGATCGGATTGAGCTTCGCCGCGAGCGTCGCGACCCGCGCCTTATCGAGGGTGACGCGAACCCGCCGATCCGACTCCTGGCGGATGCGCACGGGCATCCGACGGTACGGTATCGCCTCCCCGTCCACCTCGACGACCGCGGCCGCCTCGGCTGCCAGGTAGGCGTCCCGAAGGTCCCGCGTCCGGTGACCTTCGATCCCTTCGGCCAGAAACTGCAGGAGGTGCGCGCGGCGGAGGTCGTCTCGCGAGCGCCCGGCGGGCGGCTCCACTGCGTGGAACGCGTCGGGCTCGAACAAAGTCTCGTGGCGATCGTAGATCGCCTCGACGCCGGCCGAGGCGACCCGGCCGGACAAGGCCAGCCATTCGGCGCGCTCGAGAGACTCGAGAAACGTCTCGATCTCGGCGCGCATCGCCTCCCCCGAGGTCGCGATGATCCCGTCAGCGGGTGTAATTGGGTGCCTCCTTCGTGATCGTCACGTCGTGGGGATGGCTCTCGATCAAGCCCGCCATCGTCAGCCGTATGAATTCCGTGTCGGTGCGCAGTGCTTCGAGATCGCCAACGCCGCAGTACCCCATGCCCTGCCGGAGACCGCCGACCATCTGGAAGATCGTGTCGCCTACGGGCCCCCTGTACGGGACTCTGCCCTCGATCCCCTCGGGGACGAACTTGCGGCCCTCCACGGGCTCCTCCTGGAAGTAGCGGTCGCCGGAGCCCTCGGCCATCGCGTCCACCGAGCCCATCCCGCGATAGACCTTGAACGTGCGACCCTCGAGCAGCGTGGTGTCTCCCGGCGACTCCTCCGTCCCGGCGAACAGCGAACCCATCATCACGCTGTCCGCGCCGGCGGCGATCGCCTTCACGACGTCGCCCGTGTAGCGGATGCCTCCGTCGGCGATGAGCGGGACGCCGGCGTCGCGGCAGATCCCCGCGCAGTCCATGATCGCGGTGAGCTGGGGAACGCCGATCCCGGCGATGACGCGGGTCGTGCAGATCGAACCCGGCCCGATCCCGACCTTCACCGCGTCGACGCCGCGCTCGACGAGTGCCTTGGCGCCTTCGGCCGTCGCCACGTTACCGGCCACCACGCGGGTATCCGGGAACGCGGCGCGAATCCGCTCCACCGTTCGGAGCACGCCCTCGGAATGTCCGTGGGCGGTGTCCACGACGAGGACATCGACACCCGCGTCGGCGAGAGCGCGCGCGCGGTCCATGGTCTCCTCGGCGGTTCCCACGGCCGCGGCCGCGACCAGCCGGCCACGGTCGTCCTTCGAAGCGCGCGGGAAGCGACGCCGTTTCAGGATGTCCTTCACGGTCACGAGCCCCTCGAGACGCCCCTCCGCATCCACGATCGGCAGCTTCTCGATCTTGTGGCGGCCCATGATCGCCTCGGCGGCGTCGAGCGTGGTTCCCGCGGGCGCCGTCACCAGTCGCTCGCTCGTCATGACCTCCCGGATCGGGCGCGAACCGTCGCTCTCGAACAGGAGATCGCGGTTCGTGATGATCCCCAGGATCCGCCCGTTCTCCTCGACGATGGGGACGCCGGAAACGCCGCGGTTCTCCATCAGGCGCCGCGCGTCGCGGATGGGATGGTCGGGACCGAGCGTATATGGCTTCTGGATCATCCCGCTCTCGGAGCGCTTCACGCGATCGACCTTCGCGGCCTGCTGCTCGATCGAGAGGTTCTTGTGGAGAACGCCGAGCCCACCCTCCCGGGCCATGGCGATCGCCATCCGCGCGCCGGTCACGGTGTCCATGGCTGCGGAGACGAAGGGGATGTTGAGCTCGACGCCGCGTGCGAACCGCGTGCGGATGTCGGTGTCCCGCGGATGAACCGCGGAATAGCGCGGCGCCAGAAGCACGTCGTCGAACGTCAGGCCTTCTCGGATCGGCTTCATGCCCGCGCGGGTATGGTCATCGGAGGATGAGGAATTGGGTAAGCTAGAGAGGGCGCTCGTGCTTGTCAAAGTCGGTTGCACGCGCTTCGGGGCGCTCCTACCTTGCCGATCCGAACCGGCGATCGCCGCTTTCGAAAGAGGGTCGCGTGTTCAACCGCATCCTGGTTCCCACGGATGGCTCCGACGCGGCCGCAGCCGCTGCCGGCTACGCGATCCGACTCTCATCGATCTTCGACTCCACGCTCGTGGGGCTCCACGTCGTTGACGTCCGGCTTATCGAAGGGCCCGTTATGCAGACGATCGGGTCGATGTGGGGCGATATCCCGCTTCCGGTGCAGCAGGAGGGCGTGACTCGCACTCTGCGCGAGCGCGGCGGCCGACTCCTCGACGCGTTCGCGGAGCGGGCGCAGGAGCACGAGCGGCCGGTCGAGACCGCGCTCGAGATCGGAGTCGTGTCGGAGGTCGTCGTCGAGAAGGCGCGCAGCGTCGACCTGGTGATCATGGGGCGCCGCGGGGAGCACGCGCAGTTCGGCACGCACGCGGTGGGCGCCACCGTGGGGGGTGTCGCGCGCCGCTCGCCGCGGCCGGTGCTCGTCTGCCCGCCGGGAGAGGACACGCTGGAGCGGCCTCTCATCGCCTACGACGGGTCCGACCACGCCACCCGGGCGCTGGAGATCGCGGTCGAGTACGCCGAGACGCGGGGCTGCCAGCTCCACCTGGTCTGCGTGCGAGGCGAGGAGCAGGAGGCGAGCGCGGTCCTGGAGACGGCCTGCGACTACGCGCGCGGGCATGCTGTGGAAGCCGCCCCCCTGGCACTCGCCGGCGACGCGGTTCCGGACCGGATTCTGGCGGCGGCCGCGGACGTCGGGGCCGACCTTCTCATCATGGGAGCATACGGCAAGAGCCGGCTGAAGGAGTTTCTGCTGGGCTCGACGACCGAGACGCTATTGGGCGCATTCGAGCATCCGATTCTGTTGTACCGCTGAGAGAGGATACGAAATGACGGACCTGCAGCAGACGATCGACCGGCTGGCGCACCTGGCGCCCTCGCCCAACCCCTTGATCTCGTGCTTCGTGAACACCGGCCCCGACGGCCGTGGGCGACCGACGTTCATGCCGTTCCTGAAGAAGGCGTTCACGGAGCGGCTGCGGAGCTTTCCCGAGCGCTCCGACGCAGTGCGGCACATCGAGGCCGACCGCGACCGTATCCTCGAGTTCCTGGCGGGCGAGCTCGATCCCGCGGTGAAGGGGGCGGCCCTCTACGCGAGCGATGCGGACGGGCTGTGGGAGGCACACACGTTCCGCGCGCCATTCGACGAGGAGCGGGTCGTGGTCGGCCCCGTGCCTCACCTCTATCCGCTCGTCAAGCTGGCCGACCAGTCTCCCCTCTACGCCGTCTGCGTGGCCGACAGTCGGGAGGCACGCCTGGTCGTATGCGGGCTGGGCGAAGTTCTGACCGAAGAGGATTTCGCGGGACCCGAGCCGATCGATCAGACTCGGGTCGCGGGCTGGGCGGAGGTCCGCTACCAGTCTCGCATCGACGACCACCTCCAGAAGAACGCGCGGGAGATCGTGGAGCGGCTCGGCCGGATCGTGGACCGGGGCGAGGTCGATTACGTGATTCTGGGCGGCGACGACGCGATCCTGGGCGAGTTGCGCAGACACCTCACGCCTGCGATCCGGGAGAAGCTCATCGACGAGGAGCACATCTCGATCGACTCGGCATCGCACGAGATCCTGAAACGGACGCTCCAGGTGGTTCGCGACACCGAAGCGCGGGATAGCCGGCGTCTGGCGGATACCGTCATCGACCGCTTCCGGGCCGGCGGGCTCGCGGTCGCTGGGCTGGAGCCGACGATCGAGGCGCTGAACCTCGAGCAGGTCGACCAGCTCCTCCTCGCCGACAGCTTCAACGGCGATCACGCCGGCTGGCAGTGCGCGGAGTGCCGCGTCCTGGGTCCCGAGCCCGCCCCCGAAGTGTGCCCGTTCTGCGAGGCCCCGATCCCCGAGCGGATCGAGCTCCGGGAAGCGATGGTTCGGCGCGCGGAGCGGACCGGCCGCCGGGTCGAGATCGTCGAGAGCCATGCCGGGCTCGAAGCGCTGGACGGGGTCGGCGCGACGCTGCGGTACCGGGTCTAGCCCGGTCCGATCGCGTTCTCGTCGGGCAGCCGGGACTCCAGCGCCTCGGCGACCACCCGAACGTTCTCCTGCTTCATGAACGAAATGTGTTCGTCTCCGGGCAGGACCACGAGCTCGAGGTCGTCGGCGAGCGAGGGCCAGATCAGCCGTCGGCCCACCTGGCCGGCGGCGCGGAGGTAGAGCGTGCGTCCGGCGTAGCGCCCCGGGCGGTAATGGCGAACCGCCCAGCGGGTGGCCGCCATCATCGCGGCGGCCTCGTCGGCCGATTCCCGCGGGAGATCCGGCTGCCGGTCCAGCATCACCGCACCGGCCCTCCCGGCCCGATGGGAGAGGATCCCCGGCCAGTCGGAAGGCGGATTCCGGGGGAGCTGCGCGAATGTGCGGAAGACCTCGCCGCCCAGCCGCCGAGCTTTGCGCCACGCGCGCACGGGAGCGGAGTGCGCCAGCAGGAGGTCGTCGGTCGCCTCGATCAGCACGAGAAGCGGGACCTGGCGTCCGCGTGCACGCAGGCGCCGCGCCATCTCCCACGCGACGACGCCCCCGAACGAGAAGCCGCCGAGGAGACACGGCCCCTCCGGCCACGCGATCTCCAGGTCGTTCAGATAGCGTTCCGCCATCTCCTCGACCGTCCGCGGGACATCGGCACGCCGGACGCCCCTCAGGTTGAACCCGAACACGGGCCGATCCCCATCGAGGTGACGGACGAGCCATCGGTAGACGAAGACGTGCCCTTGTCCGCCGTGGACCAGGAATAGCGGGTGGCGCGAGCCGCGGGCGCGGATCGGGACCAGGTAGTCGGTCCCGGGCACGGGAATCTCCCGCCCGAGCGACTCGGCGACGGCAGCGATCGTCAGACCTTGATCGAACAGCGAGACCGGAAGCCGGCGGCCGGTCCGCTGCTCGATCTCCGAGAACAGGCGGACCGCCAGGAGGGAGTGCCCTCCCAGGTCGTAGAAGTCGTCGGCCCTCCCGACCTCCGGCACTTCGAGCACCTCGCGCCACACCTCGGCCAGGAGCCGCTCGGTCTCGGTTCGCGGCGGGTCGGCCGCTCTCGTGGAGGGCGGGTCGGGAAGCGCGTTCACGTCCACCTTCCCGTTCCGGTTGAGCGGCATCGCGTCCACCACGACGTACGCGGACGGCAGCATGTATCGGGGCAGACGGGTGGACAGGAACGCGCTCATCTCGGCGCTCGACGGAGCGTCTCCCTCGGGAACGATCCACGCGACGAGTCGGCGATCCCCGGGCCCCGCCTCGCGCGGGGCGACCACGCACTCCCGGACGGAGGGATGACGTCCGAGCGCGGCCTCGACTTCACCGGGCTCGACCCGGAAGCCGCGCACCTTGACCTGCCGGTCCAGCCGGCCGAGGAACACGATCGCTCCGTCGTCCTCCCGCCGGACCCTGTCCCCCGTGCGGTACACCCGCTCGCCGGTCCCGAACGCGGCATGAACGAACCGTTCCCGGGTCAGATCCGGACGGCCGTGATACCCGCGCGCCAGCCCGTCGCCTCCCAGCAGGAGCTCCCCGGGAGCCCCGGGGGGCACCGGCTGGCCGTGGGGATCGACGACCCAGGCGCGGGTGTTCGCGATCGGGCGCCCGATCGGCACGGTCGCGGCCCCGGGGGCCACGTCGGTCACCCGGTGCCAGGTGGCGAACGTCGTGCATTCGGTGGGTCCATACACGTGTAGCAGCCGCTCCGGGGGTCCTTCCGCGAGGACCTTCCGCACGCGCGCGGGATCCACCGCCTCTCCCCCGAACATCACCGTTCGCACCGTTCGGAACGCGTCGGGCACCTCGTCGGCGACCGCGTTGAACAGCGCGGTCGTGAGGAACAGTGCGGAGACCGATCGCGCGCGCAGCTCGCGCGCGAGCCGAGGCGGCTCGAGGGTGGTGTCCTGGTCCAGGATCACCACCGACGCGCCGTTCAGCAGCGCGCCCCAGACCTCGAACGTCGTCGCGTCGAACGACGGGTTCGACGCGTGCGCCACCCGGTCCGCCGGTCCGATCGACACGTAGTCCGTGTCGCGCACGAGGCGGACGACCGCCCGGTGCTCGACCGCCACGCCCTTCGCAGTGCCCGTGGACCCCGACGTGTAGAGAACGTACGCGAGATTGTCCGCTCCGGGCGCGGTCGCGGGGGCGTGATCCGATCCCGCGTCGCATCCGAGGACGGGGACCGCGGGACCGAAGCGACGGGACTCACCGCCAGGGCCGACGACGATCGCGCCGATCCCGGCATCCTCCACCATGAACGCGAGCCGCTCGTCCGGATATCCCGGATCGAGCGGCACGTACGCGCCGCCCGCCCGGAGGGCGGCCAGCATCCCCACGATCATCTCCGGCGAGCGGTCCATGCAGAGGCCGACGGGGGTCTCGCGACCCACCCCGGCCTCGATCAGCGCGCCCGCCAGCCGGTCGCCCCGCCGCGCCAGCTCGGCATAGCTCATCGTGAGGCGGTCCGCCGCGATCGCCGTCGCCTCGGGATCCCGACGGACCTGCACGCCGAACAGATCGACGATCGACCGGTCCCGCGGATACGGCGTGGAGGTCGCGTTCCATTCGACCAGGACCCGCTGCTTCTCCACCGGGCTCAGGAAGGGGAGCTGCGAAATCCGGGCCGTCGGCTCCTCCAGCGCACCCTCGAGGAGGGTGACGAAGCGGCCGGCCATCCCCCGCACCGTCGGCTCCCGGAAAAGCGCGGTGGCGTACTCCACCTGCCCCACGAAGCCGTCTCCCTCTGAAAAGAGGCTCCAGGCGAGATCCATGGTCGCTCCACGCCGGTCGATCAGGCTCGATTCGACGTCGGTGCTTTCGCCAAGCGAGAGCGTCGAGCGCGGGAAAGCCAGAACCTGGAACAGCACCTGGAAGAGCGGGTTCATCCCCGGGACTCTCGCCGCGCCGAGTCGCTCGACGAGTCGCTCGAACCGCATCTCGGCGTGGGTCAGGGAGTCGAGCGTGACCCGCCGGGCGCGATCCACGAGCTCGTCGAAGGAGGGGTCGCCGGAGGCGTCGCCCCGCATCACCACCGGGTTGACGAAGCAGCCGATCAGCGCCTCCGAGCCCGGCATCACCCGGCCGGCGGTGGGGCACCCTACCGGCAGGTCGACCGCGCCGGTGATCCGGTGGAGAAGCGCGTGGAAAGCCGCCGAGAGCGCCATGAACGGCGTGGCCCGCCGCGCCGCCGCGAAGTCGCGCAGTCGCCGACCCAATACCGGAGACACCTCGAAGCGGTGGCACGCCCCGTCGAACGACGCTCCGGCGTGTGGGGCCGATATCGTGCCCGTGCTCGCCTGCTGGTCTGCACCTGGGCGGTCGCGGGGGAGGTCGATGACCGGCAGGTCCTTCAGCCGCTCGGTCCACCAGTCGAGGAGGCGATCCAGCCGTTCGTCCGAGTGCTGCTCCCGCTCCCACTCGGCGAAGTCGGCGTATTGGAGAGGAAGCGGGTCGAGCGGCGGCGGCATGCTGCGCGCGAACGCGCGGTAGCAGGCGCTCAG
>JAICNR010000165.1 GCA_025931135.1 Gemmatimonadota bacterium
AGGAACACGGCGGCGTGCACGTCGACGCCGATCAGGACCATGCGCGGATCGTCCTTCGTTCCATGCCGCGGATCGCCCTCCTCCCCGAACCACATCTTCCAGTCCGGCGCGTACAGCTCGTGGATCTTCGCGCGATCGCGGCTCGGCGTGGCGATCCCCGACACCGACACCCACTCGCGCGTCCGGTCCTTGTAGTACGCGAGGTTCACGTGCGGATCCCCGCCGATGTCGCGGAGCTTGGTCGTCTCCTCCTTGGTGACAAACCACAGATCCGCACCGGCCGCGCGCTTCTGGTTCGCCATCGCGCGCGACTCCAGGTGCCCATCGGGCCGACGCGTCGTCATCATCGCGATCTCGATGTCCGCGATCTGGTCGTACAGCTTCTCGAGCGTCGATTCCACCCCTCACCTCCCGTCGGTTTGGAACGAGCGGGTCGCTCACAGAGTCGCGACACGAGCGCGCGTTCGGTCCGATCATGATCGTTGCTTGGACCGAGGGAGGGTAGGGGCTCTCCCTCTTGACCCGGATCGCGGTATGGCCTCTATTGCAGCCCCATGTCCGCTCAAACCATGACCCGAGGCGTGATCGCCCAGCGCGCCGGCATAGGGCCGGAGACGATCCGATACTACGAGCGAATCGGCCTTCTCGAAGAGCCCCACAGGAACACAGCCGGGCACCGAGTTTACGTGATCGACGATCTCAATCGGCTGCTCTTCATCAAACGCGCGCAGGAGCTCGGCTTCTCGCTCGAGGATGTCCGCGAGCTGCTCGAGCTGCGGCTACAGGAAGTTCCCGAGTGTTCCCACGTCGAGCGCCGCGCGGCTCGACGGCTGGTGGACGTGCATCAGCGCATACGCGACCTGCAGGCGATGGAGCAGGACTTGAGGAAGCTGATCGCCACGTGCCGTGAGAATCCCGTCAAGGATTCCTGCCCGATCTTCGAGGTGCTGGAACAGGGGAACTGACCGCCGGGGCGGCGCGACCGCCCGGAGCCCTGTACCGTCCGCGCCACGCGCGGACGCTCAAGCCGACGATCATTCCGGTACCGATCGCGCCGATCACGATCGAGGTGAGAACGAGCGAGAGAACGAAGTTGCGCGGCAGGTCGGCCTGGAGGAGCGCCGCCCGGTGGACGACGAGCTCGACGGGAGCGCGGACGAAGACGAACACGGCGAGCGCATCCGCCGCCACCCGCATCGCACGCGTGGTAGGCCGCCAGCGCCCCTGCATCAGCGCGACCGCGTGCGCGACCGCCGACAGCGCCGCGGCCGCCTGGAGGAGCATGACGCCCTGCAGGACCGCGTGGCGAAGAATCGGCCGAAGACCGGCCGGCGCTCCGGGTAGGGCCTCCGCCACCCCCTCGCCGATCCCTCCCAGGATGACCAGCGCGACGGCGGTCGCGACGAGCCCGACGACCGAGTCGAAGCGCGACGCGCGATCGGGGCCGCTCAGCGCCGGCAACGATCGTGGATCCCAGGGTTCCCCGCGTCGGTTGCGCGCAGAAACGTCGACTTCCGACCGCTGGAGCCAGGCGAAAACCGCCACGATCACCACCACGGCCACGACGGCCGCGCCGACCGCGGTCTCGAGCGTGTCCCTTAGGAGATCGCCGGCCCGGAACTCCGCCTGCCCGCTCAGCACGAGCGCGACCGCGAACCACAGCGTGCTCGCGCCGACCAGCGTCAGCAGCGTCACGCCGATCACCCGCCGGAACAGGGGATAGAGCCCGGGCCCGATCAGGTACTGCTGCCCCGGCTCGTAGCCGGCCGCTACCTCCGACGGCTCGCCGAGCTCGGCGAGCACCGCCGCCACGTCCGCCTCGCTGTCGGGGGACAAGCCGCGCGCTTCCAGCGCATCGAGGATCGACGCGCGAAGCTCCCGTTCCACCTCGCCGCGCCGCTTCGGCTGGAGTTTCGTGGTCACGGCCTCCAGATATCGTTCGATCAGTTCCATCTCGCTCAGCCTCCGCTCTTCGGTTCCAGCAGCGCGTCCAGCACCGCCGACATTTCGTCCCATTGCTCCTTGAGCTCGGCGCGCGCCCGCGTCCCGGCATCTGTCAGCCGGTAGTACTTGCGGGGGCGCGACCCCTCGACGATCCACTCCTCGCCCAGCAGACCCTGCTCCTCCAGACGCCGGAGCAGGGGATAGAGCGTCCCCTGCTCGATCTCCATCCCCCGCGCCGCCAGCCGCTGCTGGAGCTCGTAGCCGTAGCTCGGCTCGTCGAGCTGGCTGAGGCACGCGAGGACGATGACGCCGCGCCGGAGCTCGAGCGTCAGCTTGTCGATCGTTTCGTCCTGGGAGTTGGGGGAAGCCGCGGTGGCGTTCGTCTTAGCCATGCGGCCTACTATACTGTGCGATACACAGTATGTCAACAGGACGGGATTCGGGTCCAACCAGGGAGGACAGGCCTACGCTCAGAGCATGACGCGATGTGCCGGCGCGACCGTGGGGTCGATCTGCCCCGCGGCGCGATATGCCGCGCGCGAGAGCACGCCCACGTAGGTGGGGAACGCGAGCGGGATTCTCGCCAGGTCGTCGACCGTGACACCGCCCGCCATCGCGATGGCGGCCGCCTGAACGATGTCGGCGGCGCGCTCCCCCACCACGTGACAGCCCACGATCCGTCGCGTCGCCCGATCGGCGACTAGCTTGCAGAAGCCGGTGGTCCGGCCATCGACGATCGTGCGGACGGTTTCGTCGAAGCGCACCGTGCCGATGACCGGATCGTGCCGGCCTCGGGCCCTCTCCTCCGTCAAGCCCACATGTGCGTATTCCGGGTCGGTGAAGCCGCCGATCGGAATCGTCCGCTCCTCGGCGGCGACGAGGGCGCCACGGACGGCATTGGTGGCGGCGATGTGGCCGTCCAGGACCGCGGGCGGGACGAGGAACGAGCGGCCGGTGATGTCGCCGGCGGCGAACACATGCGGGGCGGAGGTGGCGAGGAACTCGTCGACCGCGACGAACCCGCGCGCGTCGAGCTCGATGCCCGCCGCCGCCAGATTCAGGCCGGCGGTGTCGGCGATCCAGCCGATCGCCACGACGGCCAGCGCCGCCTCTGCGGTTTCCCGACGGCCATCCCTGGAGAAGTGCATCCGGATCCCGGCAGGGGCGCTCTCGAAGGCGTCGATGGTTCCGACGCCCTCGTGCACCTGCATGCCCGACGCCCTCAGCGCAGCCGCGACCTCGGCCGCGACCTCCTCGTCCTCGTCGGGAAGGATGCGGCGCCCGCGCTGGAAGAGATCCACGCGGGAACCGAACGCATGGAAGATCGACGCCACCTGGAGGCCCGTCATCCCGCCTCCCACGACCAGGATCGAGTCCGGCACTTCGGTCAGGTTCCAGGCGTCGCTGTGCGTGGCCGTCAGCTCCGCGCCGGGAACCGGGAGCCGGCGGGCCTTGCCCCCCGCGCACAGGACGAACCTCTCGGCTTCGAATCGGAGCCCGGTCGCGGCCTCGACCGTATGCGGATCGAGGAATCTCACGGGGCCGATGCGCTCGTGGATCGTGACGCCCAGGCGGTCGGCTTCCGCGCGCAAGCTGGATCGTTCGGAGACGTCGCGGACGATCTCCCGCACGCGACCGAGGAGTTCCGGGTACTCGAGGCGAGGTTCGCCTCCATCGATGCCGTAGCGTCCGAGCTCTCGCGCCTGCGCGATCAGGCGAGCTGCGTGGGCCAGCGTGCGGACCGGAACCGGACCGTCTTCCGCGGCCATGCCGCCGAAGGCACCGCTGGTGACGAGAGTGGTGGCAGCGCCCAGCTCCGCTGCGCGGAGGGCGGCCATCACTCCCGCCGGCCCCGCCCCGACGACGACGACGTTCACGATTTGCTCCCGGTTAGCCGGCGTAGTGCACGATGAACCAGACGTTGTTCCCCTGGACGGTGTTCCGCGTCTGGAATTCCCAGTGGGCCCGAACCCGAAAGGTCCAGTGGTCCCACGGAGCATAGCTGCCTTCGGGGCCGATGCCGAAGTACCGGTAGCGGCTGGTGTCCGTCTCCGGGGGCCCGCCGGACTGCTCGTCGAGCTGCCAGGTGGCGAACCCGGAGACACCGAGCTCGAGAGTTTGCGCGCCCGTCGGGAGGACCTTGCCGATGCCCCAATCCACGACGAGATCGTTCCCCGGCTCGATTCCCGATTCGTCCTGCTCGAAGTTCTGCTCGAGACGCCCGATCGCGGACAGGCTCCAGTCCCGGCGGTCTCCTCCCGGGTACCAGACGCCGCCGGCGGAGTACACGAGCGACCAGAACCCCGCTCCGCGGTTGTCGGCCGACCCGGGATGAAATCGCCCGGAGGCCGACCACACCGTGAATTGCAAGAGAAGGTCGTGGGCGGAGCCGCTGCCGTAGAGCGAAACCGGCGTGATCAGGACGTCGCCGAGTCCGAAGCCGGTCGAGCTCACCTCGCCGGCCGAGGGATTCAGGTTCCCGGTCGCGAAGGGGATGCCCGCCTGAGCGCCGTACTGCAGTCCGAGGAGCTTCCACTTCGGCACCCAGGTGAACATGCTGATGTTGGCGTAGCGCACCTCGTCGACGTCGGTGGTGAC
>JAICNR010000130.1 GCA_025931135.1 Gemmatimonadota bacterium
CCTGTCGGTGGAGCACCCCCCGCTCGCTCGCGGCGCGCCCGAATTCCGTGTCGCCCTGCGACCCGAACGTATCCGTCGGATAGTGATGGGTGGAGACGAAATCGACCGGCAGGCCCTCTCCCGCACAGAACTCGAGAAACTCCGGGATCCACTCGTTCCTGGCCGAGGCCGGGCCGCCGACCACGAGCTCCGGGTCCACTTGCCGGATCGCCTCCACGCTGTGCCTGTAGAGCTCGAAGTACTCCGCCTGGGTGCCTGTCCAGAATTGCCGCAGGTTGGGCTCGTTCCAGATCTCGAACGGCCAGGATCGCACCTCCGCCGCGCCGTACCGGTCGACCCAGTGACGGACCAGCGTTTCGATCAGCGCGCCCCACTCTCCGTAGTCCCGCGGTGGGCACACGTTGCCCCGGTAGGCGAACACCGTCGTGTCACCGGAGGCGATCGTCGCGGGCATGAACGAGAGCTCGACGAGAGGGCGGATGCCCATGTCCAGAAGAGCGTCGAGCACCTGATCGGCGTTGAAGAACGAGGTCAGCGCCTTCCCCTCATGGGTGATCAGGGTCCCCATGTCGTCGGAGAGGATGCCGTGGAAGCGGACATGCTGGAAGCCCAGCTCCGCGTGCGCGCGACGCGCGTGGGACTGCCAGTCCGAGCGCAGGGCGAGCGGCGCATGTCCGCCGCCCACCGCGAACTCCCATACATGGAGCAACGGTCGCGTGGGGCCGCTGACGTCGGAGCGGAACGTCGGGCTCACGGGCGGGAATCGACGAGGTCCGGGTCGCACCGCATCCGAGGAAAACGTACCCGGGAGGCGGGGACCGCATCAACCGGAGACCAAAGTGCCTGGACGAGGAACGGGCCCGCGAAATTCCTCCACGGGCCCGTCCAGATTCCGTCCGGAATGTCTACTGCGCTTCCGGCCTAGTCGTCGCTCTCGCCGCCACCGGGGGTGGGGGTCTGCGGGCCGACCCAATTCGGTCTCTGCCCTTCGACCAGCGCCCGGTTCATGTTCGTCAGGTAGATCTCGTCCGTGTGGCTGCTGTAGTACTTGCTGAACAGGTCCGACTTCTCCCGGTAATCTGCGTATCCGTCGTCGCCCTCTTCGGGGGCTTCGTGGATGACGAAGTAGTCGTCACACGTCGGCCCGCAGTCTAGCTGGATGTCGGCCCAGTTGTCGTACTCGGCCTCCATGATGACCTGCATCCCGTTGCTCCCCCACACGTGGGTGAGGAGCCGGAAGTTGCGAACGGCCGGATGAAGCTGCGTGCTCGGCAGGATGTATTCGTTCAGGAACGACATCACTTTGGCCCGATCCGGGCCGTAGGGGACATCGAATGTCGTCACGGTGACGTAGCGCATCGGCGAATCCGCCTGCTGGGCCTGGACGGATCCGGAGAACAGGACGATCGCGAGCGCACACGCGCACGCGCCGTAGATGAATCTTCGCATTTAGGCTGACTCCTAGGTGGTAGGCACTTCGCGTTCAATCTGAAGCTGATTAGCCAGATCTGAAACGCTTTGATAATATACACCTTTTTTTGTCGAGCGCCCACCCTTGAAGGGACGGGTGGTGGTCAGACGTCGCCTCCCTCGGGGAACAGCCGCTCCAGCATCCCGGACCAGTCCGCCCGGATGGCGGGAAGTTCCTTCCGGGCGTCGCCCCACGCCTGAAGCCACAGCGTGACGTCGCGCTGCCCCGGCTCCGGGGTCCCGCACGGGTCGCTCCCCGCGCGCATGAGCGCGCCATTCAGCTTCTCCACGGTGGCGGCCCACTGACGGGGCGCGGCCTCGAGGACCGCCTCGGCGCCGAGTGGCTTCGAGCCGAGCGCGCCGGGCGCGGAGAGCCGCGACCAGATCTCCTCGGTCGAGAGCGGCACCCGCCGGCGCAGGTAGACGACCTCGCGGTCTTCTCCCCGATGCCGCTCGAGGTAGTGCTTGAGCGAGCGGAGCTCGAACGCCCAGCCGTCGATCGTTCCCTGGACCCACTCGTCCCACGCCGCGTCCGCCGGGAACCCGGACGTGACGACGCGGACGATGGTCTTTCCGCCTCGGGACTCCAGCCGGTAGTCGGTCGCCTGGGGCGGCTGATCGTCGGCATGCATGCGCCAGCTCGTCTTCAGGTGCCGCGGGGGGTCCCACGCGAGGATCTCCTGCTCGCCCTCGTACTCGTTCCGCCACGACATCCAGATCGCGCCGCCCACGCCGGGCTCCACTCTGGCGTCGAGCGGAAACCAGCGCTCGAGCTCGCGCGCGTCGGTGAGGGCCTTCCACACGACCTCGATCGGTGCGTCGATTTCGATCTCGCCCTTCGCCGCGCGGGTTCCCCCCGTCGGCCGGGGCGGGGGGGCCTTCTCCGCCTTCGTCCGATCCGTCATCTCTCCTCCTTCTCCTTCGCGTCCTTCCCCGGCCAGGCCCCCGCCACGATGCGGAAGCGCCGCCCGCCGGGGGCGTCGTCGTCCTGATGCCGCGCGATCACCTCGGCGACCGCGCGTCCCAGCTCCTCGGCGAAGACCGGGAAGTCCGCGGGCCGCGCGAGCCGGACCTCGGCGTCGAGCGCGAACGTGGCCAGCCGCTTGCTCGATCTCGCCGCCTTCCGCGTGAGCCCCGCCACTTCGCGGATCGCGCGCGCGGCAAGCGCCACGAGGTAGTCGGCGCTGAAGCGGTCGGCGGGGGGCAGCGGGCCGTCCGCGAGCTCGGCCAGCGCGCCCGGGTCGATCAGCCAGTGGCGCGCCTTCGCGCGCATCACCCGCTCCACGCAGTTCCCCTTCCGCCGCTCCTCGACGAGCTCCAGGAAGCCCGCCTTCTCGAGCTCCCGCAGGTGGTAGTTGAGGAGCTGGCGGGTCGTGCCGAGACGTTCCGCCAGGCCGGTCGCGGAGTCCGGGGCTTCGGCCAGGGCCGCCAGCGCCCGGCGCCGGATCGGCGAGAGCGCCCGCGCGGCGCGCGCCGGATCGGCCACGACCTGGAGGCTCTGAGGGGATCGACTCGACATGCCGCGATCGTATCACCGAAAAGATTTCTTGTCAAGGAGGCAAAACGAATCGCCCGCCCGTGCGTCGGAGCGGGCGATCCGGTGTTCTCAGGCCTGGAAGCGCGCCGCCAGCTTCTCCAGCGCGCTCGACCAGCCCTGCTCGTGTCCGTCCCGCGCGTCCGCGGTCGCGAAGCCCTCGTGCGTGAGCACGAGCTCGGTCGCATCGCCGCGCTCGTGGAGGTCGATCGTGACCAGGGTCTCCCCCTCCTTGGGACCTTCCCCTTCCTCCCAGCGCCACGTGAACACGAGGCGGCTCGGGGGCACGATCTCGCGGTAGACGCCGGTGGCCACGTGGACGCCGGAGGGCATCCGCATCGCGACCTTGTACCGCCCGCCCACCGTCAGGTCCGCTTCCGCGATGTCGACGGTCCCGCCTTCGGGGCAGAACCACTTCTTCATCTCGGCCGGCTCGGTCCAGGCGCGGAAGACCGATTCGCGATCGGCACGGATCACGCGGGAGAGCCGCAATGCGGTTTCGGTTCCGGTCGTCATGACGTTCCTCTCTTTCGGCGTTTGGGATTTCTCTTGCCGGATGGCTCCTGCCGCTCGAGGTAGCGCGCGAGCGAGTCGAGCCGATCGCCCCAGAACTCGCGGTACCGCTCGATCCACTGGGCGGCGTCCCGCATGGGCTCGGCGTCGAGCTCGCAGCGACTCACGCGTCCCTCGCGCTGGCGCTGGACGAGCCCGGCCCGCTCGAGCACCCGCAGGTGCTTCGAGATCGCCGGCCGGGACATGCGGAACGGCCTGGCCAGGTCGCCGACGGTGGTCTCTCCTTCCGCCAGCCGCGCGAGGATCGCCCGACGTGTCGAGTCGGAAAGAGCGGCGAAGGTGCGATCGAGCTTCCCGGAACTGGTAACCATACGGTTACCATTATGACAAAGATCGACACACCTGTCAACCATGCCGCCCAACCTGTATCGCGGCTATTCGGTGTAGCTCCCCACCCAGCACCTCGCCTGCCACGACCCAGAACGCGTGGACGCCGAAGACGAGGTAGTCCGCGACGATCGCGACGCTGCTTCCCGTACTCGTCCGGTCTAGGGCGCCACAGTTGTGGTTGACCGCACGTGAGACTAGTGCTAGAGTTCTAGCACTAGACGGCGTTTCCTTTCACCTCTTCGGGAAGAACTCATGGTCCGTGCCCCTTGCCTGGTTTTTCTGGCCTTTCTCGCCCCTGTCGCGCAGGCTCAGCCGATCGACGCCACGCGTCCCGAAGCGATAGAAGAAGCTGTCCTTGACAGCGGCATCGGTGCCGTGACGACCGAGCAATGGCGAGAGGATGTCCGGTTCCTTGCGGACCGGATCCGGACGGTCCATCCAAATCCGTTCCGCTTTTCATCTCACCAATCGTTCGAACGCGAGCTCGCCGCATTGGAGGCGAAGATCCCCACCGCGACACCAGCCGAGATCTTTGCTGGGATGCTACGGCTTGTCGCGTTGTCCCATGACGGCCATACCCGGATCCAGCTCGGTTTTCCCGGCCTCGGCGGCGGGGCGTCCAAGGTTCTGGGGCTCCATCGCCTTCCCGTACGGTTCTATGCATTCGAGGACCAACTCACCATCGTCGCCGCTACGCCGGAGTGGCGTCGACTGGCGGGGGCTCGGGTGACGGCGATCGGAGCGTTAGATGCCGGCGAGGCTCTCGAAGTCACGCGAGCGTATGTCCCGGCGGATAACGACAGCGCGGCGCTCGATCGCGCGACCACTCTGCTCGAGATCCCCGAGATGTTGGCCGCAATGGGTCTGGCGGACGACCCCGCCCACGTGGTCCTGACGATCGAGCGGGAGGGCGACGACGAGACCGTGACCCTTCCGGCCGTGGCACCTCCGGCCGAATGGGTGGACGCGGCCGCACGCGGAGCGACGCCGCTTTGGGCCCTCCATCCGGATTCAAGCTTCTGGTTCGAGTGGCTTCCCGATAGGATCCTCTACATCCAATACAACGCGGTGCAGGACGAACCCGACGAGTCGATTCAGGCCTTCTTTGGTCGCGTCTTCGAGGAGGCGGAGGCGCGCGGGACAGAGCGGTTGATCCTCGACATGCGGTTCAACACCGGGGGAAACAATGCGCTCAACTGGCCGATCGTCTATGGGTTGATCCGCTCCGACGCGCTGAACCGCCACGGTTCTCTGTTCGTGCTGATCGGGCGGCGCACGTTCTCAGCAGCGCAGAACGGCATCAACGAGCTGGAGAAGCATACGCAAGCGGTGTTCGTGGGCGAGCCGAGCGGCGCCACCCCCAATCACTACGGCGACGCAACCGGATTCGAGACGCCGAACACGGGGATTCCGTTCTTCGTCTCGACGCTCTTCTGGCAGAACCACCCGCGGGACGAGCGACCCTGGACGCCGCCCGACATCTTTGCGCCTCCCACAGCGGAAGCATATCTCGCGGGCCGTGATCCGGCGCTCGAGGCGATCGAGGGTTGGGATCCTCGGCCCTTCTTCGACACTCTCGTCGAACGGCTCGAGACGGGCGGGCTCGAGGCGGCGATCGAGGCCACTCACGCGTTTCGCACCGATCAGCGGAACCGATTCGTCGACATCGAGGGGGACCTCAACCGGTTGGGTTACACGCTGCTCCGGAGCGATCGGGGGACCGACGCGCTTCGGATCTTCCGCCTCGTGGCCGCAACCCATCCGGAGTCGGCAAACGCCCACGACAGCCTGGCAGAAGCGCTGTGGCGCGACGGAGACCTCGAGGCGGCGATCACGGAATACGAGCGCGCGATCGAGCTCGATCCGGACGGCTTTGTTGGAGGGAATGCGACGCGGATGCTGGAGCGGATCAGGGCTGGGGAGCCGGCGCCCTGAGCCTTCCGGAGATCGCGTCCCCCTGTCAGTCGCGCGCAGCGCGCGCGGAGGCCGGCAGCGGACGCAGAGTCCCGCCGAAGTGCTCGTCGTCGACACCGACCCAGAGCCCGACGCTTCCATCGGCCCGCTCGCGCGCCGCAAGGGCTTCGACCTTGAAGCCGTCGAGCGTGCCCAGCAGTGCGGGCCTCCGATCCAGCTCCACCGCGGCGCGGCCCGCCACGGTCACGACGCGGCCGATCCGGTAGACGGCGCTTCGGAAGGGCCCGTTGTCGTCGTCCGGATCCTCCGCCGACGCCGCGTAGACGACCCCCCGCGCGTCGACCTCGAGCGCGGAGACCGGTCGCGCGATCGGCCCCGTGGGCCCCGGGCTCTCGAACGCCCCCGCGCTCCGGAAGGGGCCGAACCCGAGCGGCTCCAGCGTCAGCTCCGCCCACACGATCTCGCTCGACGGCTCGCCGTGCGCGCGTTCGGCGAACAGGAACACGAGCCCCCCGTCCGACTCCCCGACCGCCATCCCCTCGACATTCCGCGTAGGAATCGGCCAATCGGCGTGGTCGATCACCGCAACCTCCTCGCCGGCCATCTCGAGCAGGAAGATCCGCCGCGAGAACGGCTTCTCGGCGACCTCTTCCGTGCTCTCCGCGATCAGGAATCGCGCGCGGCCGTCCGCGTCCGGGATGCGCGCCGCGCTCTCGAGGTCGCTGGCGGGCTTCACCGGGAACTCGATCGCGAGCGGCGTCCACCGGATCCCGTCGAGGTCGGTCGGGGCTGCGAGGATGCTCACGCGCGGGAGGCCGGGCTCGTCGGGGAACTTGGCGTCGTGGACGGCGAGGAACCGATCGCCGCCGACCCAGGTGAGGCCGCTGACGTCCGGGAGGACGGACGCACGGCGGGCCTGCCCCGCGCCCGGGCCTTCCGCCTGGCGTGCGGCACAGCCGACAAGCCAGAGCGCCAGACCGGCAGCAAGCGCCGACCCTGCCATTCGGAGGCTGGGGAAACTCCCGGGCACGCGGGAATATCCCAGGAGCGGACGGCGCGCGAAAGCCTCAGCGCGGGATCGCCAGATCCACCTCGCCCACCTCGAGCTCGATCTCGTCTCCGCCCATCGCGCGGAAGTAGATCGTGATCTCGTAGGTCCCGTCGGGAAGCTCGTCGTCGAGGATGTCGGCCGCGCTCGCGACCGGCGACTCGAACCGGACCGAACGGCCTGGCTCGACTTCGTCTTCGCGCGGAGTGAACAGAGCGCACGCGCCTTCCTCGCCCTGGTCCCACACGGGCTCATCCTCG
>JAICNR010000065.1 GCA_025931135.1 Gemmatimonadota bacterium
AGTGTCGCCCTCCGGAGGTTTCGGGAAGAGCCAGAGGGCGACTCCCAGGATGAGGAACATCACGAAGCCCAGCTGGACGGCGTGGGCGTGGGCCGAGACGAGATATGGTCCCGGCCATGCTCCGCGCAGCTCCCGCTCGACGAGCATCCACCCGCCGATCAGTAGCCCGGCGAACAGGAAGACGATCCCGGTCTTGATGAAGCGTCGGACGTTGGTATGCACGGGGACAACATGGCCTCTGTTCGGCGGGACTGCACGCCGAGCCTCCCGAGCACGATTTCCATACAGCCCCTGGAGGGATTCGCCCGACAGACCGCCTGGGAACGCCGCAATAGCCTCAAGATAAGATGGCGAGGAGTGCGCAAGCTGCGTCCTTCGAACGCGAAAGGAGATCCGCAATGAATCCGGCACACATCCACCTCATGCTGAACCACCTACCGCTGTTCGGAGCGCTTGCGGTTACGATCCTCTGCGCGTTGGCGCTCGTGAAGCGTCAGCAGGGCCTGGCCCGCGGCGGACTCCTTGTAGCGGTCCTGACCGCGATCGTGGGAGTGGTCGTATACCTAACCGGCGAACCCGCCGAGGAGCTTGTCGAGGACCTTCCGGGCGTTTCCGAGGCCGTGCTCGAAACCCACGAGGAGGTGGCCCTCGTCGCCATCGTCGTCTTAGGCGCCTTCGGTGTCCTGGCGCTCATCGCCCTGCTCGCGTTCAGGCACGGTATTGCTATGGAACTCACGCGGGCGCTTCTCGTGGTCTCCTTCGTACCACTCGCCGCGATAGTCTACACTGCATACCTGGGCGGGCAGGTCCGACACTCCGAGATCCGCCCCGGTGGCGGGGGAGGGGAGGCGCGCGAGAGCCGGGATGACGACGATGCGCTGCTCTCAGGCCCGTCGATCGCGCTGGCTGCGCCCGTGTCCCGCTGGATTTCCGAGCGCGACACGGCGGCGCCCATCCCGCTCTCGATCCGCGAGGAGCACGAATCGCTCGCAAGCGCCCTCGAGGATGCGACCGGGCAGCCGGGAAGGATCGGCGAGGCGGCCCGGAAGCTGGCCGACATGATGCGGCCGCACTTCGCCAAGGAGGAGGAGCTTGCGTTGCCGCTCCTGGGCGTGCTTCCGACCGTCGCCTCGGGCGAGACGCCACCGGACCCAGACCGCTTTGTGCGACTCGCCGCGGCGCTCGACATCGAGCTTCCGACGATGCTCGAGGAGCACCACGAGATCGCCGCTGCGGCCCAGGCCCTCGTGGAGGCTGCAAGGGACGGGAACCGTCCGGAGATCGCGGAGTTCGGGGAGGAGCTGGTCCGTCACGCCGGTTCCGAGGAGGAGATCACCTACCCGGCCGCGGTCCTGGTCGGCCGCTACCTGAGCGTCACGTCGGATCGCTGAGGGCTCCTAGCGCGCCTCGCGGCCCTGCCAGGCCCGCCACGCGAGCCAGGCCGCGAGCAGGATCGCTGCGACCATGAGCGGACCCGTGAGGAGCATGAACATGGTCCGCCGGCCGGTCGCGCGTGCTTCGCGAAGCTGCTGCTCCTCGTCGCGCAGCCGCGCCAAGTGCCCCAGGACGTCGGCATAGCCGTACCACCACGCGTAGTCGGGGCTCATATGGAAGGCCCCTTTGTAGGACTTGAGGTTCGAGAAGAAGAACATGTCGAAATACTCGCGCTCGACCGCGGTGACGTCGTAGTAGAGTCCCGCGGGCCAGTGCGCAGCGAGGCCGTTCGGCAACTCCACGGCTGAGAATTCCGGCCCCGGAAGGAGGCCAGCGGCCCGCCAGCCATGGCTCGGCTCGATCAGGCCGTCCTCGTACAGTCCGGCCAGGAGCTCGCGCGCCTCGATCACGAGCGCGTCACCGGAGAGCTTGTGCGCGTCGGCGGATCGAAGGTACCCGCGGGCCTTGTCCTCGGAGTGGCAGGTCATACAGACGCGGACCATCTCGAGCCGCTTGGCGCGGTTCTCGGGGCGGTCCAGCACGTCGGCGAGCTCCCCGCCGGCCGCCTGCGTGCCCATCCCCCAAACGATCTTCCGCGACATATTGTGGCTCGAGGTCCGTACGCCGTCCTCGCCCACGTAGACCATGTGACAGTACGCGCACGTCGGCGCGTCCCAGTCGACTTGCGTCATCGGCGTGGTCCAGTCCCAGCTGCCTCCCCGGGCGACGTAGATGGACCCGTGCTTCGAGCTCATGTAGGCCTCGTAGTTCGGGTGGTCGGGCCCCATGTGGCACGTGTAGCAGGCCTCGGGCTTGCGGGCCTCGACCAGGCTGAAGGAATGCCGCGTGTGGCAGGCGATGCAGCCGTTCCGGTACTGAAGGCTGCTCGTGTCGACGTACCTGTTCTGCTCCTCGCTCCAGTACTTCGCGTCGGTCGCCCCCGCCTGTGCGTGGCAGGGGTCGCAGCCCATTTCCATGACCTTGCGTGGCATCTGCGCGTAGTTCGGGACGCCGATGTTGCGCTCCCAGTTGATCCCCAGATCGCCCGGACCCGGACCATAGGAATGCCCCGCGTCCAGCACGTGCTCCTGGTAGATCCCGGCGTGGCATCCGGCGCACGTCGTCTCCGGCACCCGCCCCAGTGAGGCCATGATCTGGTCGTGATCGGTGCCGTGACAGTCCGCGCACGTCAGCGTGCGGGGCTGCTCGACGCGCGGATTCTGGGTTCCCGGAAGGCCCATCGCGCTCGACTCGAACTGGCGGACGACCGTCGCGTGGAGCGCACGATGGCATTCCGCGCAAGTCGCCGGATCCTGGATCCCACGGGGCAGCTTGGCCCGCAGGCGAGGCAGGTCGCGCGGGAGGTCCTGCAGGTACTCGTGAATCTCCTCGGCGTCGTCTTCGCTGACGACCTCCTCGGGGAACGCGGGCATGATGTCGCGGGGACGTCGGATCTGACCGAGGAACGCGTCGATGGGCAGCAGCGTCCCGGCGAGCGCGGGGCCCACGCCCCCGCGCCCGCTCGCGCCGTGGCAGCCCAAGCAGCCGCGCGAGATGTAGAGACGCTCCCCCGAGTCCTCGTCGTCGCGCCGGTCCTGGGCCAGCGCCCCGGACGCGGCGAATAAGGTCAGGCTGACGATCGAGAACCCAATTCGAGAGATTCCGCGATTGCGCTTCCTCGCCGCCTCCACGCCCTCAACGTATTAGTGTCCCATTCCCGAGGCGAGTTCGACGTCGCCCACCTGAATGAGGCCGACGGCGCCCTTGTCCGCATCGGCGAACGCGTGGGTAACGAACGCATACGCGCCAGCCCCGCTCGCCCCTTCCTCGAACACTGCCTCGAACACCGCGCCGCCGCCCGCCGGAATCCCGTACGTCTGGACGCCGGTCAGCGCGTGGGACGGGTCCCCGTCCGGATAGACGCGATCGAACACGGCGCCCACGACGTGGAAGTCGCTCGACAGATTCGGTCCCGCGTTGACGACGAAGAACCGAACCCGGTCGCCAACATCCACCGTCAGCGGATGATCCTTGTACTGGAACGCCTTGCCGTTGAACACGACGTACCGCGCGTCCCGGGAGCGCGCCGCGTCGTAGTCGGGCGCCGCTGGGGCGTTCGAAATCCCGGCCGACTCCTCCGCGCGTGCTTCCGGATAGAACTCACTCTGCACCAGAACGAACTCCTTGTCGGCTTCCGTCCCCCATCCGTCCTCGGGATCCACGACGATCGCCATGTACATCCCTTGCATGATGTGCAGCAGCACAGGCGGTGTCCCGCAGTGGACCATGAACGCGCCCGCGTCCCGGGCCTCGAACTCGAAAGCCAGCTCCTCCCCGGGACCGATCGTCCGGAACGCCTCGTTCATCGGAATCCGCGCGGAGTGGAGGTCGATCGAGTGGCCCATCGGGGACTCGTTGACGAGCGTGATCCGGACCGTGTCGCCCTGACGGACCCGAAGGACGGGGCCGGGCACGGTGCCGCCGAACGTCCAGCCCTCGTACGTCACTCCGTCGGCGATCTCGACCGTCTCGTGCGTCATGGGGATCCGGAACTCCTTGACGCGCGCGGCGGAGGGAGCCGGGGCGGCCGCGTCGAAGGCGGGCGACAACGCGGTCCGCACCATGCCGAAGTCGATTCTCTCGATCTCCTCCGTCCCCCGGCGCGCTCCGGTCATCGCGATCGCGGCGACTCCCAGCGCGGCCAGGGCCACCAAGCCCCATACCGTTCCACGTACCGTCATCCGATCCTCCATGCTTGAATGAGAACGACACTCAACGATGGACGGAACGTAGAGCCGGGAGCGGGACGGCGGCGTCGGGATCGTGCCGGAGCGTAGGGTGGGGAACAGGACGACGGTGAGTGGGGAAAGTCCCTACAGGAAGCGCGGGGATGGCGGGAACGTGTGGGAATCGAACCCACCCCGGACGCGTCGAGCGCGTCCGATGACGGTTTTGAAGACCGCAGGGGCCACCAGACCCCTTCCGCTCCCATCCGTCTTCGAGGCTCGGCCCGCCGGAGCGGGTCCGTCAGCCGATCTTCCGTATGCCGGTCACGGTCCGCAGGAACCCCTCGACCGCGATCCGGTCTCCCGGCGACAGCTCGCCTTCGATCGCTTCCGATCCCAGTCGTGCGGAGAGCCGCGCGTCGTGGTCATCGGGCCGACTCGCGTCGACGATCACGATGTCGACGTAGCGGTCCCCGTGGATCGATACCGGCGTGAGCGACAACACAATCCCCTCGAGGCCCGGGATGATCAGCATGGAGGCAAGGTAGGATCGTGCGGGATTCGCGCAAACGCGCTTCCGGTTGTCGGTCGCGTGCTACGCGAATAGGTTTGCGAAGCGGCTTAGCCGCGTGCGATCGCCCGACGAGAGCGTCACCCGTCAGAGGAGAAGCCGATGGAGCCGAAAAACCTCAAGGACATGGAAGTCGGAGCCACGCTCATGCTCGCGAGCGAGATCCAGCAACGTACGAGTGTGAGTCAGGTGTACGAGAAGATCGACGACACGACCGTCCGACACCACGAAACAGGCGAAACGCTTTCGGTACCCGCCGACGAGATCGTCTACCCGTTCGAGCCCGACCACGTCGCGCGAAGGTCCTGACCCGAGACGGCGTGGAAGCGCGTCCCGGCCGCTTTAGAGTCGACGCGCCAGCTCAGTAAGCAAGCGGGCGTCCGCGTCCGCCTCGAAGGCGACGTTCCCGTCGCGATCTACGACGAAGACCCGCGGCACGTGGGCGAGATCGCCGTTCCGCACGTTCCGCGAACGCTCGATCCCCCAGGCATCCAGGACCGCTTCGACCTGCGGGATGGGTCCGCTCGCCATGCGCGCGTTTCCGGTCATGCCCCAGTGCGCCTCGATCGAATCGAGCCGCGACGGCGTGTCCCGCCACGGGTCCAATGTCACGACGATCACGGCGGTGTCTCCGAGCACGCGCTGCGCATTGAGCACTTCGTGAACCAACCGCGGGCAGGCGGTCTGACAGTGCGCGAAGGCGAAGGCCACTAGGACGGGTCGCCCGTGAAGATCGGCGAGCCGGACCGGGGAGCCGTCGGCCCCGATGAGCTCGAGCGGCGGTGCGGTCTCCTCGACCCGGGTCCATCCCGGCTCGGCCGGCGCCGCCTCCGCCAACCGGGTGGCTGCGCCCGTGGCTGTGCGCACTCTGGCGCCGGCCGCTCCGGCGCTCGCGAGGAGCGCGATCGCGAGCCCTGCGAGCGTCAGGCGTCCGGCCCTCGACCCCGCCAGCTCCCTCCCCTCCGCCGCGAGGTCGCGGCCCCAGATGGCGACGACCTGCCCGAGCATCAAGGCGGGCTGGAGGAACAGCAGCATCCACCCCTGGACGTCGGGCAGCCCGCTCGGTGTCGTGCCGAAGCAAACGGCTCGCGTGCGGGACAGCCACGCGGGCGCCGTCGCCGGAAGCGGCCACAAGGCCAGCGCCCACCAGGCTGCCGTCACGGCGACGACGCCGGCAAGCGCGAGTCGCGCCCAAGCGCGTCGTGGATCGGTCACCCGATGCGCCACACCAGAGACAGCAGCTTCCAGTTCACGAAGTAGTACGTCGCGAACGCCGCCAGGAAGACGAACACGAGCACGAGCGTGCCGGTCGTCTTCGGATGCTCCCCGTCCGCCCCCGCGGGCAGGGGAGACGGCGGGTTTGTGATACCGGGGGGCACTCCATACATGGCCATCAGATCTGTCCTCCTGTCTTCACGGTTTCGAGGTCGAACCGCCGCCCGAAGAACACGGACCACACGGTCACGAGGACGTACATGGCGCCGCCCAGGGCCGCGATCAAACCTCCCACCGCCATGATTCCGATGACGAGGTCCACGGCCGGTGAATACTGCAGATCGAACGAAGTGTTCGAAAACGTGATGTCCCAATGCCGACGTGGTACGCCGAACGTGCCCGCGAACGTCATCGCCATCGTGAACACGAGCATCCCGAACGCGAACACGTACGGTTGGATCTTCGCCAGCGGCCAGAACGCCACTTGCTTGCGGAAGATCAACGGGATCAGATAGTACGTCGCGCCCATGAACGCGAGCGCAGTCCCCCCCACCACGGTGGCGTGGAAGTGTCCGGGGATCCGAAGGGTGTTGTGGGCGATCAGGTTGATCTGCTCGGTCCCGAACGTCACACCCGTGATCCCTCCGACGAAGCCGAAGATCACGATCGAGAAGATCAGCGAGCTGAAGCCCGGATCCCCCCACGGCGCCTTCCGAAGCCATCCGAACATCCCTTGGGTAACCCCGCGCAGGCGCTGACCGACTTCGATCCCGGCCGGGATCGTGAACCCGTGCACCATGCTGGCCAGGACCGCCAGGTACATGGCGTAGCTCGTGTTCCAGACCTTCCAGGCCGGTCCCGCGACCGGATCCACCAGGAGATGGTGCGCGGCCGCCATGTTGATGAACAGGATGTAGAGAACGAACGCCGACCGGCTGATCTTCTCGTTGAGGACCACGGCGCCGACCGTCAGCGCGCCGAGCATGTACCAGAGCGCGACCATCGCGCCGAGGTTGATCTGCTGCGCGGAGTGTCCCAGCCCCCAGAACACGAGCCGGTAGACGGCGGGGTCGACGTGCATGACACCGATCGACCATAGGAACGTGGGGATGTAGATGGCCGCACCGTGACCGAGCGTGACGACCGCGATGATAGCGGCGGTGAGAGCACCGAACGTCACCAGCGGGATCGACCCCTCGTACGTCCGTTCGCGTTTGGCGACGACGAGCGAGGCAAAAAAGAGTCCCACGACCGTCAGAGCGCCCACCGCGAACAGGATCACGCCCAGGTAGTAGCTCCAATGGGCCTTGAGCGGCACATAGCTCGAGAACATGACGTCCGCGCGTCCTGTCCACATCGCCCACTCGACCGTCAGCGCCCCGATCGCCATGACGACGAAGGAGAGCCAACCGATGCGGGGAGCGGGCACTCGGCTGCTGAGGACCACAGGCCCGGCGAAGTACAGGACCGCCATCTCGAAGAACAGGATGAAGAAGATCAGCATGCTCATGCCGTGGATCGTGAGCATGCGGTAGAACCACGCCGCGTCCAGCAGATGCACGACCTGCCAGCGGGTCAGGAGGACGAGGAACGCCGCGATCCCGCCGACGATGAGGAAGATCGTCGCCGCCACGGCGTTGGCTTTGATCAGGGCGTCCGCCTGAGAATGGACCTTGAGGCGGGTCACCGGACAGGTCCGGAATGCTGTGCTCATCGCTCCCCTCCCCCGTACGTCACGGTCTCCGCCGATTCATCGACGACGATCAGCTTCCCGATCATCGTATGGTGCCCGATCCCGCAGAACTCGTTGCACACGATTCGCAGGTCGCCGGCCTCACCGGGCACGATCCGCAGGGCGTAATCGTAGTCCGGTACGACCTGCAGGTTGATGTTCATGGGATACAGGTTGAAGCCGTGGTTCAGGTCCATCGATGACAGGTGCAGGGTGTATTCCGCGCCCTTCTGGAGCTTGAGGATCGGAACCCAGTTCCACATCCGGGCCAGCAGGTACACGTCGCTTCCGGGTGGCGGCTCGACGACCGGGATCCCCTTCTCGGTTCCGATTTGATACTGCTGGATGAACTCGATCGTCCGCGCCTGGAACGCCTCGGGCTCCACCTTCCGCCGGATGCCGGTCGTGTTCTGCTCGCCCTTCAGATGCCACAGCGGCATCATGGCGAACAGGACCAGGCACCAGCCGAACGCGATCCCGACCCACAGCTTCTCCGCCCGCCCCGCCGGCTTCCACCAGACGCCCTTCGGAGGCTCCAGTGCCGTGTGCACGGCCGCCCCCTACGGAAGCGTGGCCTGGGGCATCGTCAGAATCTCGATGAGGCCCCAGAGCGTGTAGAAGATCCCTACCACGGAGACGCCGAGGAACAGCAACAGGAACGGTCGGTCGAACAGCCTCTGCATGAAGGGGATCTCCGGATCTCCTTCGGCGTGCGCCACCTCGTTGGGCCCCATCGACTTCACCTCAGGCGGTTGCGGGTTCAGCGACCTCCCCGCTCGGCTCGAGCAGCTCGGCCACCATCGTGTCGCGGAAGAATGCGGTCACCGGGTCGTACACCTGCCTCCATCGCGCGTGGGCGGCGCAGGGCTGATCGTCGTGACAGCGGGCTCGTCCGAGCAGGCACCGCGACCCGGGCGAGATCGGGTCGAACGCGCCGACTACGTCCGCGAGCGACATCGTATCGGCGGGTCGCGCCAGCCGGTAGCCGCCTCCGGGACCCCGCTCGGAGCTCACGACGCCCGCGCGATTTAGCGTGTGGAGGATCTTCGACAGGTAGTTGGCGGGAACATCGAGCCCGGAGGCGATGTCGCCGGCCGGGACCGGGATGTCGCGGGACTCCCGTGCCAGGAAGAGCACCGCGCGCAGCGCATATTCGGAGGTCTTGGAGAGCATATCTTGATTTGTCCATGATCATATGATAATTATGCCGCCGTCCGCAACCCCTCCTTTCCTCCTCGAGCGCCCGAAGGAATGGGAATCCGGCTCCGAACCCTGAACCGCTCGGCCTGGCGGCCCCTGTCGGCCGTCGACGCCGCCTTGAATCGCCTGTACGGGTGGCGCTTCAACCCGCTCTACCAGAGCGGCGCGCTCGCCGTCGTGCTCCTGGGCGTCGTTTCGCTGACGGGACTGTATCTCCTCCTCTATTATCGGATCGGCGCGCCGTGGGAATCGGTCGAGCGGATCAGCGCTCAGACCTGGTCCGGCCGGTGGATCCGCGGCCTCCACCGCTATGCGTCGGACGCGGCTCTCGTCGCGGTCGGAGTGCACGCCCTTCGGATGTTCGCGCAGGGCCGCAGCTGGGGCCCACGCGCGCTGGCCTGGATTTCCGGAGTGCTGCTCACCGGCCTCGTCCTGCTCTGCGGCTGGACGGGGTATGTGATGGTCTGGGACGTCCAAGCCCAGGCGCTGGCGGTCGTCGGCGCCCGGATGCTCGACGCGCTCCCCTTGTTCGGCGAGCCGATCTCGCGCACGTTCGTGGGCGATGCTCCGATGCCGGGGCAGTTCTTCTTCCTGAACCTGTTCCTCCACATCGCCGTTCCGGTCGGGATGGGCATCGTGCTGTGGGTCCACGTCGCCAAGGTCGCGCGGCCCACCCTGATCCCCCCGCGCGGCGTCTGGATGGGGGCGGTGCTGGCCCTCCTGGCGTTGTCGATCCTCTGGCCGGTCGAGATGGCACCCCGCGCCGACCTTCTCCGGCTCCCCGGCGAGGTGCCGCTCGACCTGTTCTACGCGATCTGGTTGCCTGCGGTTCGCGCCCTACCCGGCTGGGCGGCGCTGGCGAGTCTCGTGGCGCTGTCGGCTCTCGTTCTCTCGGTCCCCTTCTGGACCCGGCCGCGAGCGGATCGTCGACCTCCCCCCTCCCAGGTGGACGATCGCCTCTGCACGGGGTGCGTTCAGTGCTCGCTCGACTGTCCCTACGAGGCGATCGCGATGATCGCGCGTGCGGACGGGCGGGCCGACCTCCTCGCGCATGTCGATCCCGCGCTCTGCGTGAGCTGCGGCATCTGCTCGGGATCGTGTGCCCCTATGGGTGTTGGTCCGCCGGGTAGAACGGGTCGCGACCAGCTCGCCGACCTGCGCGCGGTCCTGTCGCACACCCCGCCGATGCCGGGACAGATCGTCGTCCTGGCATGCGATCGAGGCTGCGGGGATCCGTCGTCGGGATGGGCACCGCCGGGCGCGCGGGTCCATCCCGTCCCCTGCGCCGGGAATCTCCACAGCTCGATCGTCGAGCAGTGGCTCCGCGCGGGGGCCGCGGGGGTCCTCGTACTGGCGTGCCCACCGCGGGACTGCTGGAACCGGGAGGGGCCGAGCTGGGCGGGAGAGCGGCTCTTCCGCGAGCGCGAGGCGGAGCTCCATCGGCGCGTGGACAAGAGTCGTGTGCGGCTCGCATATGCGAACCGGAGGGAGCGGGCGACCGGCGACGCGGAGCTCGAACGCTTCCGTGTCGAGCTCGCAGCGCTGGATCGGATCGACGCCGCCGGGCCGGTGGATCCGATTCGCGAGTGCGACCCCGTGCTCGAGGCGGTCGAATGAGCCTCGGCGCACGAACGGCGGGGGCGATCGTCGCCGCGCTCGTCATGCTCGGAATCGGCGCGGCTTCCCGGGCGCCATGGACCGCGTCCCCGGCGGACCTCGCGCTCCTCCGGCTCTCGTGGCGAGTTCAGAGCGAAACGGCCGAGGAGTGCCGCCCTCTCACCGAGGAGGAGAAGGCCGACCTCCCCGTTCACATGCAGGTGCCGGAGCTATGCGAGGCGCGGGCGATTCCGTACCTGCTGCAGGTCACGATCGACGGCTCCGAGGCCGTGTCCGACACCGTTCACGGGGCCGGCGCGCGCGCGGACCGTCCGATCACGATCTTCCGCGAGATCCCACTGACGGCCGACAGGCATGACATTCGGATCACCTTCGCGCCGATCTCCGGAGGACGCGCTGACGGTTCGGTCGACGCCGAAGAGACGGACGACGTCGTCGAAGAGCCAGACGACGACCTCGAAGAGACGGACGACGTCGTCGAAGAGCCAGACGACGACCTCGAAGAGACGGACGAGGACGGGGAACCGGACGAAGACGACGAAGCGGAAGAACCCGCGGGAGTCAGGCTGGAATACTCCGCGACGATCGACCTGGAGGAGCACGAGGTCGCGCTCGTCACGGTCGATCCCGGCGGACGCACCCTCGTCCGGGCAGGCGCTCCCTAAGTACCCGGTGGCCGCGCACCCGTCCGGTCGCCCACGCCGGTCAGCCGCCAGGCGATCGCAACGAAGATCCCGATCCCGAACGCGCTGACCGGAGCTCCGGCGACGATCAGCCACCGGCCGAGCTCACCGGCGTAGGGGCGAGAGAGCCATCCCCCCACCAGGAGACCGAGCCCGGCGTTCTGAATCCACACTTGCCGGAGCGCCCACCGAGCCTGCGACTCGCTCAGCGGCATGCCCGTGAACCGCGGGAGTACGTGGTATCCGACACCGAACAGGAACATCGAGACGAACCCGAGCAGGTTCGCGTGCGCGTGCGCGGGCCGGAAGGCCAGGTGCTCGGCCGGCCACCACGCCATCCCGAACCCGATCGTGACGCCGATCACGATCCAGACGAGACCGGCGCGCAGGAACCCCCGGACGTAGGGGGCGAGCACGATCAGCCGCCTCGCGCGAGGCGCACGGCCACCGCGACCAGGGCGATCCCCAGCCCCGCATTGACACGCGCGAGCCACGACGCGCGTCGTCGCGCGGCCGGCGCCTCCGGAGATCCGGGCGCGATGCGCGAGGCACGCGGGCCGAGAACGAAGTCGTGAACGGCCGCGAGCGAGATCATCGACGAGACGATCGCGAGCTTCCACGCGAGCGTCCGCCCGTAGCGCCCTTGCCAGAACGACGCGCTACCCAGCGTTTCTGCGTCCAGCATTCCTCGAAGACCCAGGTTCAGCAGGCCGGTGACGATGAGCACGATGATCGCGATCCAGCCGACCGCCCGGAAGCGCACCCCAATCCGTTGGAAGAGCTCGGACCGAAGCGAGGCCGGCTCCACGCGTCGGAGCACGGGAGCGCCGACGATCGCCAGGAAGAAGGTCCCCCCCAGCCACAGCATGGCGGCGAGGAGATGGAGGGTCACGCTGGCGAAGAAAAGGGAGGACACCCGGCCGCGCCTCCGCGCTCGGGCTCAGACCGCGAGCGAAGCCTCGAGTCCGCGACAGGCGAACAGCCGCTCGATCGTCTGCCCGACCTCGTTGTTGGGCGTCGACGCCCCCGCGGTCAGTCCGACGACGACCGGCCCCTCCGGCAACCAGCCGGCGGTGGTGATCTCGTGGTCCGATGAGACCGGCTTGTGACGAATGCGGTCGGGGCCCTCGACGCACGACGAATCGTCGATGTGATAGGTCGGCACAACCTGCTCGCAGATCCGCGCAAGATTGTTCGTGTTGCTGGAGTTGTATCCCCCGAGGACGAGCATCAGATCGGGCGGCTCGGCGAGCAGTTCGAGGACCGCATCCTGGCGCTCCTGCGTGGCCGAGCAGATCGTGTCGAGAGCGCGGAAATGTTCGTCGATCGCGGCTTCGCCGTAGCGCTCCACCATCGCGCGGCGGAACTCCTCCTCTACCGCCTCGGTCTCGCGCATCAGCATCGTCGTCTGGTTCGCGACCCCCACGCGCTCGAGGTCGCGGCGGAAGTCGAACCCCGGGCTCGTCGCCCGGGTGAAGCGCTCCGCCAGCATGGCCTCGTCCCCCCCACGGCGGATATAGTCGGTAACGAGCGCGGTCTCCTCGAGATCGCGGACGATCAGGTACGCACCCCGCTCCTGCTCCAGGGCCCGCGAGGCGGTCGCGCGCGTCTCCTCGTGGTAGTACTTCCCGTG
>JAICNR010000233.1 GCA_025931135.1 Gemmatimonadota bacterium
CGCCCGATCGAGACGACCGTTTTCTCGAGATTTACGACCACACCGCGGCGCAACCCCTCGGACCGACTCGTCCCCACGCCGACGATCTTGACGTTCCGGTCGGAATCGAGCTCGGCGATGATGCAGCCGATCTTCGTCGTTCCGATGTCCAGCCCGACGATGATGTTCTCCCGCGACATCCGACCTCCTGTTCAGCAGGACGTTGAAAACGCCTCATCTGCGGCGTTGCGCTCCTCGTGCCTTCCTGCGGCGTACTCTTCCGTACGCCTCGGGACCCGCCTTCGGCGGGTGCCCCCCTCGTCGCGCGCCTTGCAGCTGAGGCGTTTCGAACGTCCTATGGTTCTTGCCCACGATGCTCTCATGGTCACTCCTAGCCTCTGCGGACCACGATCTGATCCGGGAATCTCAGGTCCAGTCGCGTGAACGTGACTCCCTTCTTGCGCAGATCGCGCAGGACGTCGTCGACGAGCGCCATCTTGTCGACCGGTGTTTCCCGCGCGAGCAGCACCTCACCGGGCGCGTGCACGAGCCTAAGCGTCAGCGTCCCCTCCCTGTCGATCTCGAGACTCGAGATCTCCGCCGCGAGCTCCGGGTAACGCCGCCCCACTTCCGTGAGCCACCCGATCGCGTCGTTCACGACCTCGTCGCGAACGCGGCCGCCGTGCACGATCCGGCTCGTCGCCGTGCGACCGGCGACCTTGAGCACCGGAGCGTCCCAGCGCGCGTGGAACGGATTGACGGGCAGAACGATTCCCGTGCTGTCCACGGGTGTCAGTCGATCCAGGTCGATCAGGGCGATCGGTCGCCGCTCGACCACCTCGAGCACGAGGCCGTTGGGGAACCGGCGGTGGAAGCGCGCGCTCTCGATCAGCGGATCCCGTCGCAGCCGCTGGATGTAGGCGTCAAGCACCGACCAGTAATGGAGCTCGTCGCCCATGAGGCCCGCCTCGGCCACGAGGACCGCGGGGTTTGCCGCCTGCGCGCCCACCACCCGCACCTCCCGCACCCGGAACAGTCCGAGCCAGCCGCGCGCGTCGGCCATGCGGATTGCGTGATAGCCCGCCAGACCGCACGCCACCGCTACCAGCGCGAGCTTCCCGGCCCGGACAGCCTTCCTGCGCCGGAGAGCGACGCGCTCGCGATCCACGCGCCGGTTGTGGCGCGACACCGGCGCCCGGCGCACGACGCGTCTCACGCGTCCTCCAGGAACGCCAGGTCCCGGGCGGGAAACCCCACCAGGCGGACCTCGGGCTCGAGCCGGATTCCGAACCGGTCGCGCACGGCCTCGTATGCGGCGCGGATGCACGCCAGGGCGTCTGCCGCGGAGGCGGCACCCAGGTTGACGATGAAGTTCGCGTGCTTGTCGGAGATCGCGGCGTCACCTGCCCGATATCCCTTGAGGCCGGCCGCGTCGATGAGCGCGCCGGCGGTCGTCCCGGTGCTCGAGGCGCCCGACGGATTCCGGAACGTGCTCCCCCAGGACGGCCACTGGAGAGGCTGGGTCTCGCGCCGCGACGAGGAAAGCGCGCGCGCCTTCCGGTGGATCTCCTCCGCGTTCCCGCCCCGGACCCGGCACTCCGCCATCGTGACGATCAGGTCCGGAGGCAGGTTTCCGTTCCGATACGTGGGTCGGGCCGCGGCGCGCTCGAGCCGCATCCGCTCCCCACTCCAGGTGATGCCTTCGACGGCCTCGATCAGGTCCCAGGTCGACAGCTCGCGCACGCCGGCGTTCATCGCGACCGCTCCACCGAGGGTCCCCGGCACGCCGGCCAGGAACTGGAAACCGTCCCACCCGCGGCGTGCGGCCTCGCGCACCAGCCGAGGGGTGTAGATCCCCGCCTCGATGCGAGCCGTCCCCTTCCCCTCGTCCGTCTCGATCGCGTTGAAATGCTCGCTCAGCTTGAGGACCAGGCCGTAGTCA
>JAICNR010000016.1 GCA_025931135.1 Gemmatimonadota bacterium
GAGACGCGCATCGCGATCCTCCAGCACAAGGCGTCCCGCAACAACCTTCAGCTCCCGCAGGACGTCGTGCTGTTCATCGCCAAGAACGTGAAGTCGAACGTTCGCGAGCTGGAGGGCTCCCTCATCCGCCTGATCGCGCACTCGAGCCTGAACGGCTCCGACATCACGATCGAGCTGGCCGAGGAAGTGCTCAAGAACATCCTCAGCCACGAGACGGTGCGCATCACGGTGGAGCGCATCCAGCAGGAAGTCGCCCAGGAGTACGGAGTGTCTGTGGAGGGTCTCAAGTCGAAGAAGCGGACGAAGACCCTGACGGTCCCGCGGCAGGTCGCTATGTACCTCTGTCGGCAGCACACGGATTTGCCGCTCGTCGAGATCGGCCAGGCGTTCGGGGGTCGCGATCACACGACCGTGATCCACGCTTGTGACAAGGTCGAGAACGAGATCAAGGAAGACCGAACGATCCGCGTGCGTGTGGAGCAGCTGCGGGACCGGATCGCGTCGTAGTTCTCGCGTGTGGAAAGCGTTGAGGATGGATCGAGGGGCGGCGTGGACAGGTGAGGATGCCGGACGGGTTGCCCACCGCCCTCCCCACGCGCCGCATCGCCGTCCACAAGCCGACCCCAGTTCCGCGCTCCACGCGGATGCGGCAATCGACCATTGCCACCGGGGGTTGCGGGACGTTGGAGGCCGGGTCATCCACATCCGGCGGGTCCCTAGTACTACTACGAAGGATTAGATTCGCAGAATTAGAATTCGTTCTTCGTTGGGGATAAGACCACCGCTCATCATCGGGGGGGATGATGCAGTTCACGATAGGCCAGAGCGAGTTCATCGAGGCGCTGAGCGCGGTTGCCAACATCGTGCCCGCCCGCACGCCGCTGCCGATCATCGGCAACATCCTGCTCGCGGCGGAGAGCGACGAGCTCGCCCTCTCGGCCACCGACCTGGACCTGTCGGTGACGATCCGCGTAAAGGCCAAGGTCGAGTCCGAGGGCCGGGTCACGCTCCCCGCGCGCAAGCTCAGCGACATGATCCGCGCCCTGCCCCCCAGCCCGGTCCGCGTCAAGGGACAGGCCGAGCACGTCACGGTGGATTGCGAGAACAGCCAGTTCCGGATCCACGGTCTCCCGGCCGAGGACTTTCCCACGTTCCCGAGCCTGGCGTTCGACGATGGCCTCGAGGTTCCGGCCGGGACGATCGAGCGGCTGGCCGCGCATACCAGCTTCGCCGCGTCCAGCGAGGACACGCGTCCGATCCTGAACGGGGTCCTCTGGGAGATCCTCGGCGACCGCATGCAGATGGTGGCTACGAACGGACACCGTCTCGCGCGCTACGGCGTCACTACGAAGGGCGGCGGCGCGAAGAAACCCGCCCGCGATGTCATCGTCCCGCCGAAGGCCCTGGCGCAGATCGGCCGCATCTTCGCCCCCGACGATCAGCTCTCGGTAGCGATGGACGACAAGCAGATCGGTTTCCGCGGCGAGCGAGGGGTCGTGTTCAGCCGGCTCATCGAAGGCCCGTACCCGAATTACGAACAGGTCATTCCGAAGGACAACGACAAGAAGCTGCGCGCCGACAAGGAACGGCTCTCGGCCGCGCTCCGGCGGATGGCGGTCATGGCCAGCGACCAGACCCACCGCGTCCGCCTGTCGCTCAAGGAGGATGCGCTGAAGCTCTTCGTCTCGACGCCCGACGTGGGCGAGGGCAGCGAGGAGATGATGGTCTCCTATGAGGGCGAACCGATCGACATTGGATTCAACGCCAACTACCTGCTCGAGGTGCTCCGCTTCGTGGATGCCGACGAGGTCGAGATCTCGTTGAAGGCACCGGAGCGGGCCGCTCTGGTGAGGCCGGCGGGGGAGAACGGCGAACAGTATCTGTGCCTGGTAATGCCGCTCCGCCTCCAGGAGTAGGTCGGCCGCTGAAGATGGCCCATCTCCGTCGTTGCGCTCCTCAGACTCGCTGCGGCGTACCCTTTGGTACGCCTCGCTCGACTTCGTCGCGTGCCTAGGATCTGGACCATCTTGAGCGGCCTCCGGACCGAGCCTCGGAGGTACTGACCCAGCGCGGTTTCGATACAAAGACCTCGGAGGGTACCCGTTCGGAGTCGCCTCTCCTGGACCCTTTCTTGCCCGCCTCTTACGCCCCTCCTCGGCGCCGTCGCTTCGCGGTAGATTTGACCATGGATGCGCTAGTCGAAAAAAGACCGAAAATCGTTGCCGGAAGCCTTTGTGGAAACTACTTTTAAGGGTGTTCGCGAAGGCCCTCCATCGGTGCCCGTCGTGCGACTGACGGAAGTCCGGATCAACGGGTTCCGGAACCTCGCGACGACGAGCCTCGAGGTGCCGGTCGAGGGCGCGATTCTGGTGGGCGCGAACGGCCAGGGAAAGACGAATTTCCTGGAGGCGATCCACTTCCTTTCGCGATTCCGCTCCTTCCGTGGAACGCGTCACGGGGACGCGATTGCGTTCGGGGCCGGCCACTTCCGCGTCGAGGGCGGCGTCCGCTACCGGGACGGCCGCTCGCATGCCGTGGCGGTCGCCGCGGACGGAGACCGACGGCGGGTGACGGTGGACGGCGCAGTGGTGTCGCGTCCGCAGGAAGTGGCCGGCACGCTCCTGGCAGTGACCCTGCGACCCGAGGATCTCGAGCTCGTCTCGGGCTCCCCCGAGGCGCGCCGCGCGTATGTGGACGAGCTCCTGGCGCTGGCCTGCCGTCCGTACCGGCGCGCTCTCTCGCAGTACGACCGCGTGCTGCGGCAGAGGAACGAGCTTCTCCGAGGCGCCGGCGCCTCGCTCACGCAGATCGAAGCGTGGGACGAGGCGCTGATCGCAGCGGGCGCGGGGCTCGTCGTCGCGCGCGCGCGACTCGTGGATCGGCTGGCGGATCGCTTCGCGGCGACCGCCGCGCGCGTCGCCGCCGACGGCGAGGCCGGGGAGTACGAGGTCGAGTACGCTCCGTCGGTGCCTGTGGATCCGGCGTCGACCGGATGCGAGGAGACGGTGCGCGGGGCTTGGTCGCGCGCCCTCGTCGAGCGGTACGAGGTCGACCGGGCGCGCGGCTGGACCACGGTAGGGCCGCACCGGGACGACCTCTCGATCCGGCAGGGCGGCCGCGACCTCGCGCGCTACGGCTCCCAGGGAGAACGCCGGACGGCGGCGGTGGCGCTGCGCCTCATGGAAGCCGAGGTGCTCGAGGCCGACACCGGCCAGCGCCCGGTCCTGCTCCTCGACGACGTGTTCTCGGAGCTGGACGAGGGGCGCTCGGAACGGCTGCTCGAGTGTCTTGGCGAGCGCCACCAGCGGTTCGTGACCAGCCCGCGCCCGGTACCGTGGCTCGCCGACGGCCTGGCGCGCTGGACGGTCGCGGAGGGACGGATCGAGGCCATGACGGCCATCGCCGCCGGATGAAGGCTCCGCGGCGCCTGGATTCGGCCCTCGACTCGGTCCTCGACCGTCTCGGTCTCGCGCAGGCCGTCGAGCGACACGGGGTGTTCCGCGAGTGGGAGGAGCGCCTGGGTCCGGAGATCGCCCGCGCGGCCCACCCGCACCGCGTCGACGGCGACACGCTGATCGTGCGGGTGACGACCTCGGCCTGGCTGAACGAGCTCTCGCTCCGGCAGGGAGAGCTCCTGCGCCGGCTCAACGCCGGACGCAGCCGGAGCAGGATCCAGCGGCTGGTATTTCGACTCGATCCCGAAGCGAAGGGGTAACGAAACGCATGGCCAAGACGAAGACGAAGAACGGAAACCCCGAGCGCAACGCCCAGGCGGCCCGGGAGTACAGCGCCGAGAAGATCCAAGTCCTGCAGGGCCTCCAGGCGGTGCGCAAGCGACCGGGCATGTACATCGGGTCGACCGGCCCGCGCGGCCTGCACCATCTCGTGTACGAGGTCGTCGACAACGCGGTGGACGAGGCGATGGCGGGCTTCTGCGACGAGATCTCCGTCACCATCGAGCCCGACAACGCGATCCGCGTCGAGGACAACGGCCGCGGATTCCCGGTCGACATCCACCCCACCGAGAAGAAGCCCGGTGTCGAGGTCGCGATGACGACCTTGCACGCCGGCGGAAAGTTCGATCACGGGTCCTACAAGGTATCCGGCGGGCTGCACGGGGTCGGGGTGTCGGTCGTCAACGCGCTGTCGGAATGGCTCGAGGTCGAAGTCATGCGCGACGGCAAGCGGTATCACCAGCGCTACGAGCGCGGCGGGAAAGCCTCCGAGCTGGAGGTGATCGGCAAGGCCGAGGCGACCGGGACCATCGTCCGCTTCCGTCCGGATCCCGAGATCTTCCCCGAGCTCGATTTCCAGTACGAGACGCTGGCCACCCGGCTGCGCGAGCTCGCGTTCCTCAACCGGGGCGTCCAGATCGAATTCCAGGACGCGCGCGCCGAAACCCCGCAATCGGACGTGTACCGCTACGACGGCGGGCTCGTCGAGTTCGTGAATCACCTGAACAAGGCCCGCAAGCCGCTCCACGCAAAGCCGGTGTACGTGGAAGCCACGAAGGACGACGTCGAGGTACAGTGCGCGATCCAGTACAACGACAGCTACACGGAGACGCTGTTCACGTTCGTGAACAACATCAACACGCACGAGGGCGGAACCCACCTGTCGGGCTTCAAGGCCGCCCTGACCCGCACGATCAACGCCTACGCGAATGAGCGGGGCTTGTTCAAGAAGGCGGAGTTCACGCTCTCGGGAGACGACGTCCGCGAGGGGCTGACCGCCGTTCTGTCGGTCAAGGTCATGGAGCCCCAGTTCGAAGGGCAGACGAAGACGAAGCTCGGGAACTCCGAGGTCCGGGGGATCGTCGAATCGATCCTCAACGAGGCGCTGAGCTCGTGGATGCAGGAGAACCCCGGCGGCGCCAAGACGGTCGTCGAAAAGGCGATGCAGGCGGCGCGCGCCCGCGAGGCCGCGCGCAAGGCCCGTGACCTCACGCGGAAGAAGTCCGCGCTGGAGGGTGGGATCCTCCCGGGCAAGCTCGCGGACTGCTCGATCGACGACCCGATGCTGTCCGAGCTGTACCTGGTGGAGGGCGACTCGGCGGGCGGGTCGGCGAAGCAGGGTCGCGACAGGAACTTCCAGGCCATCCTGCCGCTCCGCGGGAAGATCCTCAACACGATCCGGGCGCGCGTGGATAAGGTTCTCTCGAACGAGGAGATCCGGACGATCATCACCGCGATCGGGACCGGCTTCGGCGAGGACGAGTTCAAGCTCGAGCTGAGCCGGTATGGCAAGATCATCATCATGTGCGACGCGGACGTCGACGGGGCCCACATCCGGACCCTGCTCCTGACGTTCTTCTTCCAATGGATGCGGGAGCTGATCGACGCGGGGAAGATCTACATCGCGCAGCCGCCGCTGTATCGCGTGTGGAAGGGGTCCAAGGAGTTCTACTGCTTCGACGAGGAGGAGCGGGAGAAGGCGTTCGAGCGCCTCGGCGGAAACGGCGTCAACGTCCAGCGCTACAAGGGGCTCGGCGAGATGAACCCGGAGCAACTCTGGAAGACGACGATGGACCCCGAGAGCCGCACGATCCTGAAGGTCCACATGGAGGACCACACCGAGGCGTACGAGCTGTTCCAGACGCTGATGGGGGACGACGTGGAGCCGCGGCGGGAATTCATCGAGCGGAACGCGAAATACGTAAGAAACTTGGACGTCTAGATCGATCGCGTATCCCATCCTGACGACGAGCATGGAAATGGCGAGGATCGATCAAAACGGTCCAGATGCAAGGCGCGCGACGAGTGGATTCCGAGGCGTACTGATCGGTACGCCGCAGGAAGAGACGAGGAGCGCAACGCAGCAGATGGGCCGTTTTCATCGATCCCCAGATCAACGAGAGGAACTCTAGATGGCTATTGAGCAGGGGCGGGAGCGGATCGTCGAGCGGCAGATCGTCGACGAGATGAAGGAGTCGTTCATCGACTATTCGATGAGCGTCATCGTCGCGCGAGCGTTGCCGGACGTGCGCGACGGATTGAAGCCCGTGCACCGCCGCATCCTGTACTCTATGTCCGAGATCGGGCTCGGTCCCGGCCGGCCGTACAAGAAGAGCGCCACGGTCGTCGGCGACGTGCTGGGCAAGTATCACCCGCACGGCGATACGGCGGTGTACGACGCGATGGTGCGAATGGTACAGCCGTTCTCGCTTCGGTACCCGCTTGTAGACGGGCAGGGGAACTTCGGTTCGATCGACGGGGATTCCGCAGCGGCGTACCGGTACACGGAGGCGCGCATGGCCCCGATCGCCTCCGAGATGCTCGCCGACATCGACAAGGACACGGTCGATTACGTCCCGAACTATGACGACCGCCTTCAGGAGCCCTCGGTGCTCCCCGCGCGGATCCCGAACCTGCTCGTCAACGGAGCCAGCGGGATCGCGGTCGGTATGGCCACGAACATCCCGCCTCACAACCTCCGCGAGGTCGTCGGCGGCCTCGTCGCCTTGATCGACGATCCGGAGACGGACCTCGCGACCCTCCGCAAGCACATCAAGGGCCCGGACTTCCCGACCGGCGGCTACATCTACGGCACCGACGGGATCCGTGAGGCGTACGAGACCGGCCGCGGTAAGGTGATCATGCGCGCTCGAGCCAGCACCGAGACCAAGGACAACGGCCGCGAGCGGATCATCATCACCGAGATCCCCTACCAGGTGAACAAGACCCGGGTCATCGAGCAGATCGCCGACCTGGTACGGAACAAGAAGATCACCGACATCTCGGATCTGCGCGACGAATCCGACCGCGACGGGATGCGAGTGGTGATCGAGCTCAAGACGACGGCCCAGAACGCCGAGGTCGTGCTAAACCAGCTCTACAGCCACACCCAGCTCCAGCAGACGTTCGGGATCATCAACCTGGCGCTGGTCGACAACGTGCCCAAGGAGATGCCGCTCAAGGAGATGCTCGAGCGGTTCCTCGAGCATCGCCACGAGGTCGTGGTGCGACGCTCGAAGTTCGAGCTGGCCCAGGCCGAGGAGCGCCTGCACATCGTCGAAGGGCTGCGGATCGCGGTCGACAACATCGACGAAGTGGTCCAGCTGATCCGTCAGAGCGGCGACACGGACACCGCGCGCACGGGACTGATGGAGCGGTTCGACCTCTCCGAGCGGCAGGCGCAGGCGATCCTCGACATGCGGCTCGCGCGGCTCACGAGCCTCGAGCGGGACAAGCTCGAGGAGGAGTACCGGACGCTGCTGCAGACGATCGCCGGCCTCCAGGAGCTGCTGGGATCGCGGCGGTTGAGGATGGAGAAGATCAAGGAGGAGCTGCGCGAGATCTCCGAGAAGTACGGCGACGCGCGGCGGACGGAGATCCTGCCCGGGGGCGCCGACATCTCGATCGAGGATCTGATCGCCGAAGAGGACATGGTCGTGACGATCAGCCATACCGGCTACATCAAGCGGATCGCGGCCTCGACGTATCGCAGGCAGCGGCGGGGGGGCCGGGGCATTACGGGGATGGGGACCAAGGAGGACGACTGGATCGAGCGCCTCTATGTCGCCAGCACTCACGACTATCTGCTCGTGCTCACGGAGCAGGGCCAGTGTCACTGGCTGAAGGTGTACGACATCCCACAGGGCGGGCGCGCCAGTCGGGGCCGGCCGATCGTCAACGTCCTCGAGACGGACGCCAACGACCAGGTCGCGGACGTCATCCCGGTGCGGGAATTCGACGATCAGCACTACCTCATCACGGCCAGCCAGCAGGGACAGGTAAAGAAGACCGTCATGTCGGCCTACAGCAACCCCCGCAGGGGCGGGATCATCGGGATGAAGCTCGACGCCGGCGACCGCGTGATCAGTGCCCAGCTCACCGATGGCAGCAACGACATCGTGCTGGCGACCCGCAAGGGCCAGGCGATCCGATTCTCCGAGGACGAGGTGCGCGACATGGGCCGGGACACGATGGGTGTCCGCGGCATCACGCTGCAGGGCAAGGACGACGGCGTGCTCGACATGGTGGTGGTCAAGAACGAGAGCAACGCGCTGCTCTCGGTGACCGAGAACGGCTACGGAAAGCGTACCCTGATCTCCGACTATCGCGTGACGCACCGCGGCGGCAAGGGCATCAAGACCCTGAACCCCACCGCCAAAACCGGGCCGCTGGTGGCGGTCAAAGAGGTGGTGGAGCAGGACGAGCTGATGATCGTCACGACCGGCGGGATCATCATCCGGCTCCCGATCCAGGGGATTCGGGTCATGGGTCGCGCCACCCAGGGCGTCCGCCTGATCAACCTCGAGACGGGGCACAAGGTCGGCGACGTGGCACGAGTCGTGCTAGAAGAGGAGGGGGAGGGAGCCGAGCCCGCAGGGGAGGAATCCGCCCCCCAGGCGGAGGACGAACAGCTGGAGCTGCCCTCCGAAGAGGAGTGACCACCGATCTGAAGGTCAGCGTCGAACCCCGGCCGCCCCGGGCGGCCTCGGACGGGTACATCCTCGTCGTCGACGACGATCCTTCGATTTGCGACACGCTGGCCACGATGTTGCAATTCAAGGGGTACCGCACCGAGGTTGCCCACACGGGGCCGAACGCCTTGAAGATCGCCCGCGGCGATCCGCCCGATCTGGTTCTCCTGGACCTCATGATGCCGGAGATGGATGGTCTCGCGGTGTGCCGCGAGTTCCAGGCCGACCCCCGGCTGGCCGACGTGCGGGTCCTCATGCTGACCGCCCGCGACGGCCGCAAGGATGTCGTCCAGGCGCTCGAGGCTGGGGCGAGCGACTACGTCACGAAGCCGTTCTACATCGACGAGCTCGTCGCGCGGGTCCATACCAACCTCGAGGTCAAGCGCTACCACGACGACCTGGCGGCGATGCTGCGGATCTCGCAGGCCGTGTCCTCGTCGCTCGAGATCGAGAAGGTGCTGTACACGATCGTCAGCGAGCTCGCCCAGGTCGTCCAGTCAGACCGCGCCTCGCTGATCAAGATCGTCGACCGGCACACGGGCTACGTCGTCGCGACGCAGGACGACCCGAACCTCCACAACCTGAGCATCGACCTGGACGGGTACCCGGAGATCCAGAAGGCGTCGGCGGAGGGGGACGTGGTCGTCGTCGACGACACGCACACCGACCCCCTCATCGGGCCGGTCCTCCACACGCTTCCGGCGCGGAAGTCGATCATGATCGTGCCGCTTCGCGTCCAGCGCGCCGACCTGGGCGAGTACGTGCTCCAGTCCTCGCGGCGCTACTGGCCCTACACGGAGCACGAGATCAAGTTCGCGCGCGTGGTGGCGAACGCGGCCGCGAACGGCCTCGCGAACGCGGCGCTCTACGAGCAGGCCGAGATCGACAACCAGCGACTCACCCGGCTGGCCAACACGGACGACCAGACCGGGCTCTACAACCACCGCTACTTCTATCAGCGGCTGGAGGAGGAGTTCAAGCGCGCCGACCGCTACGGTTCGGACCTGTCGCTGATCCTCCTCGACATCGACCACTTCAAGCAGGTCAACGACACCTACGGACACCAGCAGGGTGACGCCGTCCTACGCGAGCTCGCCGCGGTCCTGCACCGGACGATCCGCGAGACCGACCTGCTGGCCCGCTACGGCGGCGAGGAATTCGCCGTTCTGCTTCCGGAGACGAACCTGGCCGGGACCTACCAGCAAGCCGAGCGCTTGCGGCGGCAGGTCAAGGCGCATTACTTCGAGGCCCTGATGGGGAAACCGCTGACGATCTCCTGCGGGGTGGCCTGCCTGCCGTTCGCGACCGAGGCGTTCGCGGTTCCACGCCAGCGTCAGGATGCGCTGATCAGCTGGGCGGACCAGGCCCTGTACACCGCGAAGCGCGGCGGGCGGGACCGGACGATCACCTTCGAGGGCCGGCAGTCCCACGAGTGAGCCCGGCGGGCTGGCTCGCGGCGGCCCTGATCGCGCTGGCGCTCCTCGGCGCGCTCGCGTGGCTCGCGATCGGCTGGTTTGGCCACTGGCGCCTCAACCGTCCTCCCGGCTCCCCTCGCCCTCCCGACTTCACCTTCACTCCCTGGGAGACCGACGCGGCTCACGAGCCCGTCGAGTTCGAGAGCGCGGACGGCGTCACGCTGCGCGGTTGGTTCCTGAAACACGAGGGTGAGCGACGCGTGATCGTCGTCATGCACGGCTACCGAGGGGAGATGTCCGACGTCCTCGGAATGTCGACGGCGCTGTGGCGCGCGGGCTTCGGTGTGCTCCTGTTCGACTTCCGCGGCCGCGGCCGGAGCGCCCGCGCGCCGTTCTCCATGGGTCTCTGGGAGACCGCCGATCTCGCGGCCGCGCTGGACTGGATCTCGAACCGTGTAGAGGGCGCGCGCGTGGGCCTGCTCGGCTACTCGATGGGAGCGGTCGTGGCGCTTCTCGGAGGCGCCGACGAACGGGTGCGGGCGATCGTCGCGGACAGTGCGTTCGGTCGACAGCGGGACGTGCTCTTGCACGCGGCCGAGCGGGACGCGCGCCGAGCCTTCGGTCGCCTGGTTCGGGGCGCGGCGTTCCTGCCGGCGATGGAGTGGTGGCACCGGCGAAGCGGGAGGCCGGGTTTCGACGAGATCGCCCCCATCGAACGGCTCTCCGCCCTGGCCGGAACGCCGCTCCTGTTCATCCACGGCAGCCGGGACCGCTGGATCCCGCTCGAACAGTCGGAGGCTCTCCTCGCCGCGGCGCCGGAGCCCAAGGAGTCCTGGGTAGTCGAGGGCGCACTCCACTGCGGGGCGTACTTCGTGGATCGAGAGGGGTATTGTGAACGTGTCGCCGCCTTCTTCTCGGATAACCTGAGGGAGCCATGAGGACGCCGAATCCCCGCGTGGGTCCTGCATGAGCGGAGGTCGGGTCGTGGTGCGGCTGTTCGGGCCGGCCCGGGAGGTGGTGGGGGCGGACCAGGTGGCGGTCGATTTGCCGGCCGGGGCGACGGCAGCCGCCGCGCTCGCCGCGCTCGCCGCGGCGCATCCGGACCTGGCGGGACTCCTCCCCCGTTCGCGGGTGGCGGTGAACCTCGCCTACGTAGACGCCGGGACCCGCCTCGCCCCGGGCGACGAGATCGCGATCGTGCCGCCCGTGGGCGGCGGATGACGCGGGGAGCGGTGGCAGCCGGGCGTACCGCCTGCTGACGGCGGAAAACCGAGGATCATGAAGACCCACTATCAGATCACCGAGCACCCGATCGACCCCGAGAGGCTCCGCAATGCGGTGGTCGACCCCGCCGCGGGAGCCCTCGCCTCGTTCCTGGGCATGACCCGCAACTCGTTTCAGGGACGCGCGGTGGACCATCTCGAGTACGAGGCCTACGCCCCGATGGCGGAACGCGAGATGAGGCGGATCGGTACGGAAATTGCCGAACGGTGGCCCTCGGTGACGGGGATCGCGATCGCCCACCGGGTGGGACGGGTGGAGATCGGCGAGACGAGCGTGGCGGTCGTCGTTTCGGCGCCGCACCGGCGCGACGCGCTGGCGGCGTGCGCGCACGGGATCGAGCGCCTGAAGGCTGGCCTGCCCGTCTGGAAGAAGGAAGTCTTCGCGGACGGGTCGGAGTGGCGCGAGAACGCGGCCGCGGAGGAACCGAACGAGGGGAGGTGAAGCGCCATGATCGCGGCGAGCTGCCGGACCCGGATGACACGCGAGGATCTCGAGTTCCTGATCGACGCGCTCGCCACGAACGAGGGGCCGCGCGCCTCGCTCCGCTCCCTGGCGCAGGACCCGGACGGCCTCGATCGATTGCTCGATCACCCGCTCCTTTTCGAGCGACTCCTCGAGGCGCCCAGACTGCTCGACGTTTCGCCGTACTTCTTCTACTACGTGGCCGTCCGGCGCGCGTTCCTCGATCACGGGATCGACGATCGCCGCGTGGCGGACTACGTGGGCGCGCTCCTGTCCCAGTTCGTCCGGGGGAACGCAGCTCGCGAGCCGGGGGTGTATCTCGTCGATCTCGTCCGTCGGGTCGCCGAGGCGCGTTCTTCCGAGCACGCGTTCTCGCTTCAAGCCGAGGTGGGGGATCGGGCGCTCTATCTGGCGGGCGTCTTCCCCGACCGGATCTACCACCGCTATCGGTTCGGACGTCGACCCGTGGACCTCGACTGGTACGAGGACATGGGCCGCCGGTACTACGCGGCCGCCGCCCGCCAGGAAGCGGCCGCGCGCTACGACCTCGACGAGGTGCTGGGACTCCTGGCCGACGCCTTCGTCGCTCTCCGACAGGCTCTCAACGACCTCGTCGACGAGCATCTCCACCTCGCGCCCAGACCCGATTCGGTCGACCGGCTCTGCCGCCAGGCGCTCTATCGCGCGGGCGGCTGATGGCGTTCCTGGGAGACGTCCAGCGGCTGTACGAGCGGACATACGGCCGCGACGCGGGGATCGAGCTCGAGTCCTGCGTCGTCGGCCCGCGCCGCTGCGCCGAGCTCGCGGCCCGCAGCGGTGACGCTCACGCGGAGATGTCGGACTGGGCGCGGTTCTTCTACTACGTCGAGGACGCGAACCTCCGTCTCGCGCTGTTCTACGCCGACGAGATGATCGAGACGCTCGAGCGGCGCGACCCGCGGCGGGCGCTCTCCGAGTCGAACGTGCTGCCGTTCCTCGTATTCGCCGAGGAGGCGAGCCACGCGCTCCATACGACGTTCGCCTTCGGGGACGGAGGGCCCGAGCGGGTATCGGGGGAAGAGTTCCTGGCCGAGCTCGAGCTCATGGCGCGGATCGACGCGTACCTCCTCCTGCGCCACTTCGTGCGCTCGCTGGCTGCGCCGCTCGCGAGAGCGGACCTGGCCTGGGTCCGTCACCAGGCGCTCACGCGCTGGGATGTGACCTACGACGACCCGCGGCTTGCCGAGCGCTACGGCGGTGCGGCCCGCCTCGCCTCCGCGTTCGTCGACCGGCTGGAAGCGGTCGGTCCGCGTCGGCAGCTGGCGGAGCTCCGGGCCTTCCGCGGGCTGCCGATGGAGGAGAAGCGATCCCGCGCGGTAGCACTCAAGGACGCGTCGCCCGACGGAATCGCGGGAGCCCGCGCCCCGCGCCAGCCGGCGCGAGGTTTCCCGCGGCCGTCAGGGTGACTCCCGGCAGCCCCGCGATCGACACGCGGGGGAATGCCACGCCGTAGCGCGACTCGATCGCGTCGAGCAGGGCGTTCGCCACGACCCCCTGACCCTTGCAGGTCGGGTGGATCCCGTCCAGGCTGAAGAGGCCGCCGGTAAGGAACGCGGTCGTGAGCGTCTCTCCGCCCACCGGAAGCCCCTCGTCGGCGATCCCGGTCACGATCGAGTGGACGTCGACGACCGCGAGACCGTGCCGCGCCGCGGTGGCGGCGATCGCGCCGTTGTATGCCGCGATCGCGGACCGCGCCACGGCCTGCTCGCCGGTGTCCAGGACGACGTCGGCCGGCAGCGGTTCGCCGCTTCCCCCCATCTCGACCGGGATCCCGTCGCCGTCGAGGATCCGCTCGATCGCGTCGAACGTCACCAAATCCGCGGCTGCGAGCGGCCCGTCGGGGCCGAGGAGCGGGACCGGCGCGCCGCCCGGGCCCGGAACGGGCTCGAGCGTGGCCGGATCCACGACGACCCGGGGGACGAACGCCAGATAGGGGGCGACGGTGACGGGCGGGACGTTCAGCAGCACGATCCGGTCGGTGGTCTCGAGCAGCCGCTCGACGAGCGCGTCGTAGGTTGCCGCGAACTCCGCGGCGGGAGTCGGGAACTCGGTGCTCTCGCCGCCCGCGACGACGTATCCGAGGACGTCGTTGTTCCCGAGCCACACGGTCACGAACGACGCATCCCGCTCGGCCACCTGGTCCGCCCACGTCCCCCTGCCCCGGAGGACGAGGTCGAAGAACGCGTTGCCGGTCCGGGAAGTGGCGCGGTTCCGCGCCTCCAGCGCCTCGGCCCCGAGCGCGCCGGGAACGCCGAGGTTGCTGAAAGGGCCGGGGGGGTTGGGATCGAGGACCGCGCCAGCGGGTCGAGCACGTTCGATGGTGATCGGCGTGAGGCTGAGGAGCTCGATCCGCCCTTCGTCCGAGCCGGGCTCGGAGATCCCGGGAGCGGAGACCAGCGGCTGAGAGAACCCGCCGCCCGCGCCGGCTTGCCCAGCCACGAGCCGCGGATACGAGCACGATTGCCCTTCGATGCCGAGCGCCCCGTTCATGTACCCGGCGGTCAGGCTGTTCCCGATCGCGACGTAGCGCGAGAGGTCGACGGCCTCCCCGGTCGGCCCGATGGGCGAGTCGCCTCCACAGCCGAGCGTCACGCAGCCCACGGCCAAGAGGGCGACGGCCGCTCCCCGCGTCACGGCAGGTCGAGGAGCGAGTTCCCCGGGAGGTTCGCGGTCCGGAGGTGCGGAACGTCGGCCCGGTAGCGCAGGTCGAGCGCGTCGATCACGAGGTTCGCGACGACGCCATACCCCTTGGGCGTGAAGCTGGCGCCGTCGAGGCTGAACGCCTGCCCGACGGCGTAGTCCGCGTCGAGCAGCACCCCGTCCGAGATCAATTCCCCGTCAGCGAGCGTCTCGACCAGCGCGTGGACGTCGACCAGCGGCAGGTCGCGATCGGCGGCGAGGGCGGCGATCGCCTGGTTGTAGCCCGCCACGGCCGCGCCGACGTCGATCTGCTCCGCGGCGTCGAGGACGGCGCGGTCGGGAAGAAGCTCCCCGGTTCCCCCAACGAACGCGGGGATCCCGATCCCGTCTTCGAGGAGCGGCAACGCGTCGAGAAGGACGAGGTCGCCGGGGGCGAGCGGCCCGGCCGGGCCGATGAGCGGGACCGTGGACTGTCGCTGCGCGAGGAGCGTGTCGCCTGTCACCGGGTCGAGGACCGGCTCCCCGGTTATGGGGTCGATCACGGGCTCGATCACCGTGATGATGACGGGCAGGCCGGTGTCCGGATCGAGAACGATCCCCGGGACCGCCCGGGTGATCGGCATCGACCGCGGGTCGGGGATCGTGAACAGGACGACCTGGTCGGTGATCGCGAGCACCGCGTCGAGGAGCGCCTCGTACGTGTTCGCGAACGTGCCGACGGGAGTCGGGAGTCCCGGCGCGAGGTCCCCGTCGCCTCCCGCCGCGACGAAGCGCAGCACGTCGCTCGTTCCGATCCAGAGGAGGACGAGCGTGGGGTCGAGCTCGGCGGCCTGTTCCGCGAACGTCCCCCGCCCGCCGAGGACGAGATCGTAGAAAGGATTCCCCAGGGACGACGTTGCCGAGCTCTCGGCCACCAGCGCCTCGCTGACGAGCGCACCCGGCACGCCCAGGTTGTCGAACGGTTGCCCCGGCGACGGGACGAGCGGAGTCCCCGCCTCTTCGCGAACGAGCTCGATCGGTCGGAGAGCGACGAGCCTCAAGCGGCCCGCGTCGGTCCCGTCCAGCGATAGCCCGGGCTCAGAGACGAGCGGCTGGAAGATCGGCTCGCCTCCGAGGTGCGCGGCGAGGAGCGCGGGCAATGACAGCGTCTGCGCGTCGGCGTACAGCGCGCCGTCGGCGGCGCCGGCCACGAAGTCGTCGCCGATCGCCACGATCCGGCGCGGGTCGATCGCCCCCAGGCGGTCCTCGACCCTGAACGGGATGCTCTCGTCCAGGCGGCATCCGACGCCGGTCGCGGCGGCCCACGCGAGAAGCCCCGCGGTCAGCGCCCGGGCGGCTCTAGAGCTCGGCTTCCGGCTCATCCTCGAGGCCCTCACGGATGCGCTCGTTCTGGGACGCGACCCGCTCGAGGCAGCCGCGGCACGTGTACAGCCCCGGCACGTTTGCGTCCTCGACGAGATCTTCGCGCACGCCGCATCGACAACACTCGGAGGGCGCCTCGTCGCTCATCGCCCCTCCACGGGCAGCCCCTCGCGGGCCCACGCATCGAGCCCGCCTCCCAGGACGCGGAGATGGGGAAAGCCGTATCCGGCGAGGATCCGCGCTCCGGCGACCGCCCGCGACTCGTCGTCGGCGTACACGAGGACGATCTGGTCGTCGCGGACGTGGAGGTCCTCGACGTTCGCCTCCAGGGCGTCGAGCGGGACGAGCACCGCGCCCGAGAGGTGGCCGCGCGTCGCGTAGGCGCGCGAATCCCGGACGTCGAGCACGTACCACGGCGGCCGCGCGGCCTGCATGAGCGAGCGCGCCGTCGACGGATCTAGGACGCGCCACGCGTCGGGCGCGGCGGGGTCGCCGGCCCCGACCCGCGGATGGATCTCCCGCGGGAGCAGGTGCGCGGTGCGCTTGGAGACGATCATGAGCTCGTTTCCGAGCGAGTCCAGAATCCGCTGGGTGTCGGCGACAGAGCGGGGATCGTCGGCCAGCGGGGCGCCGGCCAGGTTCGGCGCACCAGCCGCAGGAACGGACTCCCGCTCAGCGGCGTCCTCGGTGCAGCCCGCGGACAACAGCAGGAGCGCAAAGGCCGCGCGGGGCGGGAATGTCGCCGTCACCGGTTCCCGGGGTCGGGGCTCGCGGGTTCCACCACGCGGCTCCACTCGCCGCTCCTGCCACCCGCCTTCGATTCGAGCCGCACCGCTTCGATCGACATGCCGCGGTCGATCGACTTCGCCATGTCGTAGATGGACAGGAGCGCGCCGGCCACGGCGACCAGGGCCTCCATCTCGGCCCCCGTCCGCGCCGTGACGACGACCTCCGCGCGGGCCCGTACACCGGGCAGCGCGGGATCGGGCTCGACGTCGACCGCGACGTGATCGAGCGCCAGGGGATGGCAGAGGGGGACGAGCTCCGGCGTCCGCTTGGCGGCCTGGATTCCCGCCACCCGCGCGACGGCGAACGCGTCGCCCTTGGGAAGCTCGCCGCGGACCAGGGCCTCCAGCGCCTCGACGCTCATGCGGATCGCGCCGCTGGCGAGAGCGGTTCGGCGGGACGGCGCCTTCCCCGACACGTCGACCATCCGCGCGCGGCCCGCCGCGTCGAGATGAGTGGGACCGGTCACGCCCTCCCGTCGGCTCCGCCGGCAGGAACGGCGGCGGCCGCGGGGGCGGAGTCGGGCCCCTTCCACGCGCCCATCGCGCGATACTTCTCCCGTCGTCGGCGGATGCGCTCGTCGGGGCCCCAGACAGAGACCTCCCCGAGGTGGCGGCGGATCGCGTCCTCGATCGCGCGCGCGGTGGCGGGGTAGTCGGTGTGCGCGCCGCCCAGCGGCTCGGGCACGATCTCGTCGACGACCCCCAGCCGTCTCAGGTCCTCGGCCGTGATCTTCATCGCGCGCGCGGCGAGCTCCCGCTTCTCGCCGTCCTTCCACAGGATCGCGGCGCAGCCCTCCGGGCTGATGACGGAATAGAAGGCGTTCTCGAGGATCAGGATACGGTCGGTGACCCCGATCCCGAGCGCCCCGCCCGATGCCCCCTCGCCGGTAACGACGGAGATCGTGGGGATCTCGAGTGCGGCCATCTCCCGCAGGTTCCGCGCGATCGCCTCCGCCTGGCCGCGCTCCTCGGCCCCGATCCCGGGGTACGCGCCGGGCGTGTCGATCAACGCGATCACGGGATGGCCGAACTTCTCGGCGGTCTTCATGAGACGGAGGGCCTTGCGATAGCCCTCGGGATGCGGCATGCCGAAGTTCCGCCGCAGGTTCTCCTTCGTGTCGCGACCCTTCTGTTGCCCGATCACGATCACGGGCTGGCCGTCGAACCGGGCCATGCCGCCGATCATCGCGTGGTCGTCGGCATAAGCGCGGTCGCCGTGGAGCTCCAGCCAATCCGTGAAACAGCGCTCGACGAAGTCGAGCGGGTAGGGGCGCCGTGGGTGGCGGGCGAGCTGCACCCGCTGGATCGGCGTCAGGTGGGAGAAGATGTCCTCCTTGAGCCGCGCCAGCTTGGCCTGAAGCGTGGAGAGCTCCGTGCTGACGTCGATCCCCCGCTCTTCGGCGAGGGTCTCCATCTCCTCGATCTTCTCCTCCAGCTCGACGATCGGGCGCTCGAAGTCGAGATAGACGCCGTTCGCCATCGTCAGCGCCCCCGACTGCCGTTGGCGGCACCGGCGGGCCGGCGGGTCGATCCGTTGGCCTCCGCGAGACGCACGCTGCCTTCGCCGAGAAGCCCGTTCAGCGTGTCGAGGAGCTGGTCGCTGAGTGCGACCGCGATGCCCGTCGCGAGCTCGGCAACGCTGCTGCCCGTGTCGATCATGATCCGGACCGGCATCGACCCCGAGTTCTGGACCAGGAGCCCGCGGATCGCGGCCAGCGTCTCGCCGTCGCACTTGGCGCGCGGGACGCGGACCTCGAGTCGGTGGTTCCCCGCGAGAGCCGCCTCGGCCAGCGGGACCACACTCGACACGATGACCTTGCCGGGCTCCTCGTCGCGACGGTCCACGCGCCCATGGATCAGCAGCGGCGTGTCCGACTGGATCAGGGCCCGGGAAACCTCGTAGACCGAGCTGAACGCGATCGCTTCCACTGTTCCGCTGTAATCCTCCAGCGTGAAAAAGGCCATCTCCTCGCCGCGCCGGTCGCGCTTCCCCTGGATGGCGGTCACGACGCCGCCCAGGCAAACGTCGCTCCCCGTCGGGGCCGCGGCCACCTCGGCGGCCGTGTGGCGGGCGAACGCGGCCAGCTGGGCGCGCACCTTGTCCAGGGGGTGCCCCGAGATGTAGAAGCCGAGCACCTCCTTCTCCTGCCGGAGGCGGTCGCCGGGCTGCCAGGGGTCGATCGCGGGCATGGGCGGAAGTGTGCGGCTGGAGTTCTCCGGGGCCCCGGAGAAGAGCGTGAACTGGCCGCGCTCGCGCTCGTCGGCCTTGCGCTGGCCGTGGGCGATCGCGAGGTCGAGGAGCGCGATCTGCTGCGCGCGGTGCCCTTCGAGGCCGTCGCAGGCGCCCGCGGCCACCAGGCTCTCCAGCACCCGCTTGTTCGACTGCCGCAGGTCGACCCGCTCGGCGAGCTCGAACAGGTTCCCGAACCGCCCATGGCGCTCGCGGGCGAGGAGAACCGAGTCCACCGCTCCGCGGCCGACGTTCTTGATCGCGCCGAGGCCGAAGCGGATCCCGCCCGGGACGGTGGTGAACGACCAGCCCGACTCGTTGACGTCCGGCGACAGGATCTCGATCCCCATCCGGCGCCCAGCGTCGATGTAGCGCACGACCTTGTCGCTGTTTCCCATCTCGCTGGTCAGGAGCGCGGCCATGAACGGACCCGGGTGGTGGGCCTTGAGCCACGCCGTCTGATAGGACAGGAGCGCGTAGGCCGCCGAGTGCGACTTGTTGAACCCGTAGCGGCCGAACGTCACGATGTCGTTGGCTAGTCGCTCCACCAAGTCGCGCCGGTATCCGCGCTCCAGGGCACCGGTGCGGAACCGCTCGAGCTGCTCCTCGATCAACGACTGGATCTTCTTGCCCATCGCCTTCCGCAGGACATCGGCCTCCGCGAGCGAGAACCCCGCCACACGGTTGGCGATCTGCATCACCTGCTCCTGATAGACGATCACCCCGTAGGTGTCCGCCAGCAGCTCGGCGATGTCGGGATGGTAGGCGTCGACCGGCTCTTCGCCCCGCTTCCGGAGGATGTATCGCTCGGTCATCCTGGTGTCGAGCGGGCCCGGCCGGATCAACGCGTTGATCGCGATGAGATCCTCGAAGCGGTCCGGCTGCATGCGCTGGCACACGTCGGCGGCCAGCGAAGACTCGAACTGGAAGATGCCCTCCGTGCGACCCTCGGCGAGGAGCCGGTAGGGCGCCGGGTCGTCGAGCGGAATCCGATCGATGTCGATGGGCTGGCCGCCCGCCGCGACGATCGCCGCCACGGCGTCGTCGATCACGGTCAGGGTCTTGAGCCCCAGCAGATCGATCTTGAGGAGCCCTACCTTCTCGACGCTCGTCATGTCCCACTGGGTCGTGAGCTCGCCCTTTTCCGAACGGTAGAGCGGCACGTGATCGACCAGACGATCCGGCGCGATCACGATGCCCGCCGCGTGAACCGAGGCATGTCGGGCGAGACCTTGGAGCTTCCGCGCGTCGTCGAGGAGGCGACGCGTGCGATCGTTCGTCCGGTAGGCCTCCGCGATTTCGGGCACCTGCTCGATCGCTTCCTCGATTCGGACCGGTTGAGGCGAGCCGGGTGCGTTGGGGATCAGCTTGGCGAGACGGTCGGCCTCGGCGAGCGGAAGCTGGAGGACCCGCCCGACGTCGCGCACGGCGGCCTTCGACTTCATCGTGCCGAACGTGATGATCTGGGCAACCGACTGGTCGCCGTACTTCTCCTTGACGTACTCGATGATCTCCCCGCGGCGGTCGTCCCGGAAGTCGATGTCGATGTCGGGCATCGAGATCCGCTCCGGGTTCAGGAATCGCTCGAACAGCAGCCCGTACCGCAGCGGGTCGAGGTTCGTGATCCCCAGGCAGTAGGCGACCAGGCTGCCGGCCGCCGAGCCGCGCCCCGGGCCGACAGCGATGCCCCGCTCGCGCGCGTGCCGGATGAAGTCCGCCACGATCAAAAAGTAGCCCGCGTAGCCCGTCTTCCGGATGACGTCCACTTCGTAGTCGAGCCGCTCCCTGGCCTCCGCGGGGACCGGGTCGTAGCGCTTGTCGAGCCCGGCCCGGGCCTCGGCTTCGAGCAGGTCCTCGAGCGACGCGTGAGCGGGAGGCAGCGGGAACGCCGGTAGGTGCGGAGTGTGGAAGTCGAGTTCGACCTCGCAGCGTTCCGCGATCCAGCCCGTGTTCGAGAGCGCCTCCGCGTGCCCCGGGAACGCGGCTTCCATTTCGCGTGGGCTCTTGAAGTAGAACTCGTCCGAGTGGAACCGCATCCGGTCGGCCTGGTCGACGAGCTTCCCGGTCTGGATACAGAGCAGCACGTCGTGCGAGGAGGCGTCGGCGCGCGTCTCGTAATGAACGTCGTTCGTGGCCACGAGCGGCAGGCCGAGCTCTGCGGCCAGCTCGAGGACGCCCGCGTTCACCGCGCGCTGCTCGGGGATGCCATGGTCCTGGAGCTCGAGGAAGAAGCGGTCGGGGCCGAACACGCGCGCCATCCGGGTGGCGCATTCGCGCGCGGTGTCGTACCGCTCGCGGTCGAGGAACGTGGCGACCTCCCCCTTCAGGCACGCGCTCAGGCCGATCAGTCCCTCGGCATGGGCCGCGAGCGATTCGTGGTCGATCCGCGGCTTGTAGTAGAAGCCTTCGAGATATCCGATCGAGCTCAGCCGGATCAGATTCCGCCAGCCGGCCAGGTTCTCGGCCAGGAGCACCAGATGGAAGTAGTTCCCCCCGCGGCCTCCGCGGTCGCGGCGATCGCCGGGCGCCACGTACGCCTCCATGCCGAGGATGGGCTTGATGCCGGCTTGGCGCGCCGTCTCGTAGAACTCGATGGCGCCGAACAGGTTCCCGTGATCGGTCAGGGCCAGCGCGCCCATTCCCATCTCTCCGGCGGTGCGCACGAGGGCGTCGAACCGGTTCGCGCCGTCGAGGAGCGAGTATTGGGAATGGGTGTGCAGGTGGACGAAGCTCACGCCCCGGCCTCGCAGCGGAAGGTCTCGAAGATGCGCTCGAACTGGAGCAGGAAAGCATACTTGTCCCGCTCGGGCGCGTAGAGGTTCCCGTCGAGGAGGACGAGGCGGTCGCCGCAGATCACCCCGTAGGTGAGGAACAGGCCGCCCGTCAGGTCGGAGGGGTTCCGCCACGTCCCCTGGAGCCGGACCGCGGGAAGGCCGGCGAGCGTCGTCGAGCTGACCTGGAGAGGGGCCGCCGCCGGCGCGACCGAGTCCGGCGGGGCGTCGGGGTCGATGGCCGCGGAGTCTCCGGCGGCCGCGGAGTCGCCGGGAAGCGCTCCCTCGATCTCGTCGCCCTCGAACAGGAGCCGTCCCCAGGTCCGGCGCCCCTCGAGCACCCGTTCGGCCGAGAGGCTGCCGGCGGCGGGCGCCCAGTAGAGCGAGACGATCCGGCGGGGTTCCTCGTTGTACCAGGTGCGCGTGTCCGGGGGCGCAGAGGCGGTCCCGGGCCGGTACACCTCGGGGACGACCAGCGAGAAGCCGAGCTCCTCCAGCATTCGCTCCGCGGACGCGGAGTCCGCGCCGCTCGCCCACATGCGCTCCATCTGGTGGTCGACCCACCCTTCGTGGAGGTCTCTGTACACCGAGTCGATCCGTGCGTCGACGAGCGCCGCGGTAGCCTCCGCGCCCGGCGCGGCGATCACCCAGATCGTCTGGTCGCGCGCCCACTCGTCCTCCACGCGCGCGAACAGCTCGCCGTCGGCATCCCCCGCCAGGTCGGGCACCAGCTCCGCGTCGGGCAGGGACTCGATCACGACGAGCCGGCGCCACTTGCGGAAGTCGCCGATCGTCGCGGGCGTCGTGACGGTCACCTCGAACACGCGCTCCGAGCGCGTCGTGTACACCTCGCGCTCGAGCGCCTCCCGGACCCGCGCCTCCACGGCCGGATCGAGGTCGGGGTCGATCACCGCGATGATCGCGTTGTCGGAGCCGAACGCGGGGCCCTTCTGGCAGGCGGCGGCGAGGCCGAGCGCCAACAGAGCGGCGAGCGGCAGGATCGGTCTGCACGTGCGAGGCATGGGCGGCGGGGTCGGGGTACGAGGTCCGGAGACGCGCGCGGCCGGATCGATCGCGGAGCTCCGGCGGAGCGCGCTCAGCGCGTCGGCCATCGAACATAACACCCCCGTACAGGCGCTCCAAACCCCCGCCCGCGTGCCCGGGATCACGAGAACTCCGCCGCGCCGCTCGCCGGCCAACCGGTCTGTCGCATGGCCTCGTAAAGGACGATTCCGACAGCGATCGCGAGGTTGATCGAGCGCGCCTCGGGGCGCATCGGGATCGTCAGCCAGCGGTCGGGATGCCCGTCGAGCACCGCATCGGGCAGCCCCGACGTCTCCTTTCCGAAGAAGAGCCAGTCGCCGGACCGGTAGCGGGCGTCCGCGTAGCGGATGCCGGGTCTGGTGGTGGTGTACCAGGAGCGGTCGGCGGGGGGCGCCGCCCGGACGAGGAAGTCCGCCAGGTCGTCGTAGCTCTTCCAGCGCAGGTGAGGCCAGTAGTCCAGTCCCGCCCGTCGCCGCCGCCGGTCGTCGAGATCGAAGCCGAGCGGGCCGACGAGATGGAGCACGGCGTCGGCCGCCACGCAGAGTCGGCCGATCGTCCCCGTGTTCTGCGGGATGAGCGGCTCGACGAGCACGACGTGCATGACGCGGAATCTAATCGGGCGGCGCATGCCGCCGCCGCGCTTGACATTCTCCTGCCGGGGGGCATACATCCCGCGCGTACGATGCGCTCCTTCCGTCTCCTCCGACTGGCTCCTGCGATCGGCGCGCTCTCGGCGGCGTTGGCGCTGACGGCGGGCTCTCCGCTCGGCGCGCAGCCCGCGTCGGAGCTCCGCGTCTCCGTCGATCGGGCGGACGTCCGCTGGAGCTCGACGGGACGACTGCTAGGGCGGCTCGAGCGCGGCGTCGAGCTTCAGCGGCTGGGGGGCCGATCGGGCTGGGCGCGGGTCGGCGTCCGCGGATGGATGTGGTCGGCGTCGCTCGAGCCCGCCGGGGCGGCATACCGGGTCGTGCCGGAAACGGAGAACCTGCGCGCCGGTCCGGGAGGCCGCGTCCTGGGCCAGCTCGTGCGTGGGGTCGGCGTTCGTCGGACAGGCGGCGAAGGCCGGTGGCTCGAGATCGAGTTGGTCGGGTGGCTCCCCGAGTCGTCGGTGTCCTCGGCCTCCGCCGCCGCTACGCCGGCCGAAGCGGTCGTCGACTCGACCCCCGCGCCAGCCGCGCCTCCCGCGCGCGAGGCCCCCGCGCCCGAATCCGTTCCGGTCAGCGCGATGGGCACCCTCTCGCGCGGAGTGGAGTTGCGGAACGCGCCCCAGGGAGGGGTGATCGCGCCGATCCCCGCCGAGACGCCGATCCGCGTCCTCGAGTCACGCGGGGGATGGACCCGGGTTCGTGTCGACGGGTGGGTGCCGTCCTCTTCCGTCCGCGCCGGTTCTCTCGGCGAGGTCGGGCCCGACGTCGTCGCGGCGGCGCCCCCGGGGACGTTCATCGGCCGCACCGTGCGCTGGACCCTGGAGCACGTCGCGCTACAGCAGGCGGATCCCTGGCGCCCGGACTTCGAGGCGGGGGAATGGTATGACCTGGCCCGCGTCCCCGGCGTCGAGGGCCGCTACGTCTACCTCGTGCTTCCCGAGCGGCTGGTCGAGGAGTTTCGCGGGATGAGCCCGTTCCGGACGTTGCGCATCGAAGGAACCGTGCGGACCGGACAGAGCGCGCTGACCGGCACGCCGATCGTCGAGATCACCCGCCTGCTGCCCTGATCAGGGCCGCCACGCCGCGCCGATCGCGGTCTGCGCCCCCTGCATGTACTCCGGGGCGCCGGGCCGCAGCAGCTCGGGCTGCCACGGCGATACCGTGATCGCCGCCTCGTCGCCCTTCTCGTAGATCACCATGTCCTCGGCCTGCTTCCGGCTCCACGCGGGCGGGCCCAGCTGCGAGTCGAACCACGCCACGACCCGCGTCCACTCGTCGGGGGTGTACGCCTCGAACGAGCGCATCTCCGGGGTCTGCTTGCGCGCGGTCCGGACGGCCGCGCCCGGGTAGGGCGGGATCCCGCCGGCGCTCTCCGCCTCGGGCATGGGACCTCCCTCGGGCAGGATGCCGACGAGCGTGGCGGCGGAGTCCGGGGCGGCCTCGCCCGCGGCCGGCGCGACATCGGGCAGGGTGGAGTCGGGAAGAACGGGAGCGGGACCGTCGGCGCCGCCGCAGGCCAGGGCGGCCGCGAAGATCGGCACCGCGAACAAGCGGATGGATCGAATCAGAAGTTCTCGACCGTGAACGAGACCCACTTCTCGACGGTCTGATCCTTGAGCGAGACGAACTGCCGGTTCGCGAACCGGACCTCCCAGCGCTTCAACTCGCCGATCTGCGGGTGCCAGCTGTAGAACGAGATCAGCCAGTCGCCGGGGCCGTGGGACTCGACCCGCGGAGGGGTGACGATCCC
>JAICNR010000152.1 GCA_025931135.1 Gemmatimonadota bacterium
AGCAGGATGAGCCCCGGCCCCTTGGCTGCTACCAATCGCCCGAGCCGGAACCCGACGCCGCGCTCATACTCCTTGAGAACGCGTACCGCGCTCAGGAGCACGACGACCACGAACACGATGACTACGGGCAGAACGCTGATCGACTCCACGGTTTTCCTCCGTTCGCGATCTTTACGAGGGGATGCAGTCCAGCGCCAGCCCCAGCTCGTCGAGGAGCCTCGGCCATTCTTCCAGGGTATCCAGCAGGAGATCCGGGCCGGAGGCCTCGAGCTCCGCGCGCGTCGGGCGTCCGGTGGCTACGGCGACCGCGAGCGCGCCGGCCGCGCGCGCGCAACGGATGTCCGCGGGTGTGTCGCCGATCACGACCGCGTCGCGGCCCTCGAACGGCCGGCCCGTGAGCCGGCGGGCACGCTCGATCGCGACCGCCGGGAGGCGATCCCGTTCCCGATCGTCCGAGCCGAAGGCGCCCACGGCGAAGCTCCGCCACAAGTCGAAGCGCTCGAGCTTTAGCCTGGCCCCACGCTCAACGTTGCCGGTCACGAGCCCCAGGACGACGCGCCGATCCGCGGCCAGCGCGTCGACCAGCTCCGCCACGCCGGGAAGGAGCCGATGCCCCGCATCGGTTTCCAGCTCCCGCTCCAGCCCGTCCAGGTAGTGGTCGAACAGGTCGGCGATCCGCTCCTCGATCCGTTCGTCCGCGAAGCCGGCCCTGCCCATGAGCTCGTAGACGATCTCGGGGTCGGTCTTCCCGCTGAAGTCCATGCGGGCCTCGTCCCCGTCCGTCCCGAAGTGCGCGATCAGCGCCCGCCGGAACGCCCGTCGCGGCGCCCCGCCTGCGGTCAGCAGAGTCCCGTCGATGTCGAAGAGGATCAGGCGATTGGGGGTCCCGGACACCACGCCGAAGGTAGCGGGGCCCCGGGGCGGATACAACCGAGTGGCGCGCCTCCATCAGGCCTGCTCGGCCCGGAACCAGCGCACGAACAGCACCCCGATCGCGGTCCAGAGGACGACCCCTCCGCCCATCTTCATGAGGAGCCCGGCCACCTGCTGGTCCTCGCGGGCGGTGATCCAGGGGATCGGCGGGGCAAGCTCGTACGTCGCGTAGACCGGCAGGTGGGTGAAGGTGAGATAGATGAACACGCCGGTGTTCGCGACTGTGGCGAAGATCAGGTAGGCGACCTTGAACGGGTAGCCGAACCGCGGCCGCGCGGGGACCGGGGCCACGACCGGCCACCAGAAGACGAGCCCCGCGGCGATCCAAAGCATGTCGATGAGGAACGACCCCGCCTGGTAGCCCATGAGCCCGTCCACGATCCGCGGCCAGTGGGTCAGCCAGACCAGCACATTGAAGACGACGCTCGCCACGAGGGGGCGGGTCGCCGTCCGGAGCACGCGTACCAGCCGGCGGTGACTCGCGAGCCGCTGCCAGGCCCCGACCGGGATCGAATACAGGAGGAGGGGCGGCGCGATCAGGGCCACGAGCAGGAACTGCACCATGTGGACGCTCGCCAAGTAGCCCGCCGCCAGCGCGCCGACGGGCCAGTCGAGGGCGACCCACAGGCACGCCACTGCGGCGGCGAACGAACCGGCGCGGGATGGCGGAGCTCCTCCCGAACGGCGCGCGAGGCCCACGTACGCCGCGACCAGGATCGCGACCATGACCCAGACGCCGAGGTACGGCCGCCAGGTCCAGGACCACGCGAGGCCCTGGGCGGAGCACCACCATTGCACGCCTCAGCGCTCGCGCGGTTCGGGTGACCCCTCGGAGGGCCAGGGGTCCGCCTCCACGAGCCGGGGCAGATCGTGGGCCCAGTCCGCCTGCCGGGTTCCGAACGGGTAGACGACCCGCGCCCGGTTGTCGGCCGTGAAGGCGATGACCTGCGCGGCGTGTCCGACCGCGTAGGCGCCGGGGAGCGGCCCCGGGCGCGTGGGCTGGCGCACGGCGGCCGGAAGCCGGAGCGCCGCCTGGAAGGCACCCACCTCCGCCTCGGTCCCGGAGAGCCCCACGAACGAGCGATCGAATCGGTCGAGCCAATTCCGCATCCGCGCGGGAGTGTCCCGCTCCGGGTCGGTCGTCACGAAGACGACCCGGATCCGCTCCCGAACCGCGTACGGGAGATCTCTGAGGACGGCCGCGATGTTTCCCATGTGGACGGGACAGACGTCGGGGCAGTGGGTGTAACCGAAGAAGAGGAGGGTCACGATGCCGTCGGTCTCGGCGCGGAACGCGAACGGCCGCCCCTCGGTGTCGGTCAACGTGACGTCCGGTTTCTCCCAGGACGGCTCGAGAACGGTTCCCCGGAGGTCGGGTCGCGCCGTCTCCGCACCTTCGGGATCGGCCGAGCTCCCCGAGGCGCCGTCCGAGCAGGCGGCCGCCACGACGAGGGCCGCGACGGCGCCGGCGGACAGGCGGGCGGTGCGCGTCCGACGAGCTGGAGATCGAGGGGAGCGGTGCACGCCGTCAAGGTACGGTACCTTGGTACCCCGCGCCCTCCGGACCCCGACCCCAGGAGACTCTCCATGTCCGAACTCGCTCCCGGCGACGCCGCTCCCGACTTCGACCTGCCGTCCACCTCCGGCAAGAACGTCCGGCTCCGCGACCTGGCCGGGAAGCGGGTCGTCCTCTACTTCTATCCGAAGGACATGACCTCCGGCTGCACCGCCGAGTCGTGCGCGTTCCAGGAGTCCCTGCCCGACTTCGAGGCCGAGAACACGGTGATTCTCGGCGTCTCGAAGGACTCCGTCGCGAGCCACCACCGGTTCCGCGAGAAGGAAGGCCTCACCTTCGACCTCCTGTCCGACGAGAACTCCGACGTCTGCGAGCGGTACGGAGTCTGGAAGGAGAAGTCGATGTACGGCCGGACCCATATGGGGATCGCGCGAACGACGTTCGTCATCGACAGCCGGGGCCGGATCGCGAAGGTGTTCCCCAAAGTGAAGGTCGAGGGCCACGCGGACGAGGTGCTCGAGGCGGTGCAGAGCGCCTGAACGAACCGCCAGCTCCCTCGCTCAGTCCCCGGGGGCGAAGGGGTTCGGCTCGAGGCCCGCGTACAGGGAGTAGCGCTCGACCGCCCGGGCGAGCCCCGGGTCGATCGGGATCGCGAACGGGATCACGGAGTCGGCGGGCGCGCGAACGAGCGTTCCCTGCGCCGTCCCGAGCCAGCGGTTCTCGTCGTCGTAGAGATACGCCTCCACCAGGACTCCGCGCGCCTCGTCGCCCCGGTTTCGGAGCCGACCCTGCACCTCGATCGTCCCTCCGGCGCCTTCCAAGCGATGCTCGACGACCTGGAAACGCGTCTGCCGCATCGGCAACGTGACGACCCACCCCACCACGACAACCAGCAGGAGCGTTCCCGCGACCGCCGCGACGCGGCGGGTCCTGGGACTCAGCGGTCGGGATTCGCGCGGCACGGCGTCCTTTCGAAGTGGTGAGACGATCCGCCGGTCGAACCAGCGGACAGGCTACCGGGCGGACCGAGCCGCCCGGGAAGATCGCGTCCCCATCGAGAACAGAAAAAACGCTCCCTCCGAGCACGGAGGGAGCGTCGAAATCTCGATACGGATGGCGCCTGGACGGCCGGACGTCTTGCTACGCCGTGAACGACTCTCCACAGCCGCAGGTCGACTTGGCGTTCGGGTTCCCGATCTTGAAGCCGGCCCCGTTCAGCCCGTCGACGAAATCGACGTGTGCGCCCATCAGATAAGGGGCACTGAACTTGTCGACCAGGAAGTCGACGCCGTCGATCTGCTGGATCGTGTCGCCGTCCTTTCGCTCGTCGAAGCCGAGCGCGTACGAGAAGCCATGACAGCCACCGCCCACCACGCGGACGCGGAGACCCTTGTCGGTCAGGCCTTCCCGGTCCCGCAGCTCGCGGATCTTCGAGGTCGCCGCCGGCGTGGCTTCGATGATCGTATCCTGGTCTTTCATGTCGGCGACTTCCGCCATCGGTCCTCCATGTGGATAAATGCGAGATCCCTTCACCGGGAGCTACCCCGGCGCAGATTCCAAGGTACCGCGGGCTTCCCGGCGGGGTCAACCGATGCCTGTCCACAGGAGTCCCCAGACCGCCCACGCGTTCTCCCCCGTCTGTCCACCATATCTAGGGCCCGTGCCGGACACACCCCCCGTATATTGTGCATATTTCTTGACATCGGAAACGGGCTTTGATACACTCGTCGTTGCCTCGTCCCGCAACATGAAAGACTCAAAGACGCGCGTTCGCGCCGGCCCCGTCTGCGGGCTTCTGCCCCTGTCGTCGCGACCGATCGACCAGTCTCCAGGCCGCCAGGCCGCAGCTTGCTCAGGAAGGAACGGGTCCCTCATGTCCGACACCCCGCGCGACCGCTACTTGACGTTCCTCGCCGAGCCCGACGCCGCCGAAATCCTCGATCGGGCCCGCCGAACCGACACGTACTATCCGGACACCCTGGCCGCGGACGTGCTCCGCAGCAAATACCTCGCCCCTGGCGAGGAGGGACCGCTCGACCTGTGGGAGCGGGTCGCGCGTGCCCTGGCTGGCGTGGAGCAGGACTCCGAATACTGGTACGAGGAGTTCTTCGGGATTCTGTTCGACTTCCGGTTCGTTCCCGGGGGTCGGGTGATGCACGGGGCCGGCCGCGAAGACGCGCGCCGCAGGCCAACGCTGTCGAACTGCTACGTCATCCCGATCACCGAAGACAGCCTCGACGGGATCTACGGCTGCCTGACCGAGAGCGCGATGGTGTACCGCACCGGCGGCGGCGTCGGCACCGACCTTTCGATCCTGCGCCCCAAGGGCGCCGCGGTGAACGCCACCGTGGCAGGCTCGCCGGGCTCGACGTCCTTCATGAACCTGCTCTCGGAGTCCACCAACACCGTCAGCCAGGCGGGCCGCCGTGGAGCGCTCATGCTGACGATGCGCGTCGACCATCCCGACATCGAAGACTTCGTCACCATCAAGAACGACCACAGCCGGCGCAAGGTCCAGTACGCCAACATCTCGTGTCTGATCACGCACGAGTTCATGCGCGCGGTCATGGACGACACGGATTTCGAACTGCGCTGGAACGGCCGCACATTCAAGACCGTCCGCGCCCGCGAGCTCTGGCGAAAGATCATCGAGAACGCGCACGCCTCCGCCGAGCCGGGGATCATCTTCTGGGACACGATGCGGGAGTACCACAACGTCGAGTACGCCAACCCGCTCGTCTCCACGAACCCTTGCGGCGAACAGCCCCTCGCCGCGTACACCGCGTGCAACCTGGGATCCATCAACCTCTCGAAGTTCGTGGATGCCGGGGGCGTCTTCGACTATGAGGAGCTCGCGGAGGTCGCGCGGACGGCGACGCGCTTCCTGGACGATGTCATCGACTACAATATGGACGCCCACGCGCTCGACAAGATCAAGGAGGCGGTGGCGTCCGATCGCAGGATCGGGCTCGGCATCACGGGCCTCGCCGACGCCCTCGCGCGTATGGGTGTGAAGTACGACACCGACGAGGCGCTCGAGGCGGTCGATCAGATGATGGAGACGATCTGCCGCGCCGCGTACCAGACATCGATCGACCTGGCGCGGGAGAAGGGAGCGTACCCGCTGTTCTCGTGGGACGGGGTGTCGCAGTCGAGGTTCATCCAGGCCTTGCCGGACGACTTGCGGGAGCAGATCAAGCAGTTCGGGATGCGGAACTCGACCGTGCTGAC
>JAICNR010000167.1 GCA_025931135.1 Gemmatimonadota bacterium
GCGGCGCCGAGGAACAACGCGAACGTCGAGAGCCGGACGCCCTCCGGCGCGAGCCGCGGATAGAGCCAGATGGCGAGCCCAGCGCCGAGGAGGAACGGTGCCAGGATCCCGGCGTTCGAGATCACAACCGTGGCACGGGCCCGCCGCCGGAGGAATCCGAGATCCAGCTCGAGGCCGACGAGGAACATGAACAGGATGACGCCGAGCTGCGCCACGATCTCGAGCGAGGAGGCGGCCTCGGGGGGCAGGATCCGCGCGGCGAGCGCGGTGCCCAGGAGCGAAGGCCCGAGCAGGATCCCGGCCAGCACCTCGCCGATCACGGGCGGCTGGTGGAGCGGACGGAGGATCAGGCCGAGCACGCGGCCGAGGAGGACGACCGCGGCAAGGGCGAACAGGATGTGGGGCAGGACGAGGGGGCTCGACTCGGCGGCCGTCACGCGGGGATCGTAGCGAAATCGACAACAAATGACCAGCTATGACAACGAATGGAGCTGCACGGGGCCCCTGTACCTGCCCCCCGGGGAGTTACCGGTCAGTAATTCCACCCGATCGAAAGCACGACGCCGACGTCGTTCGTGTTCGCCTCAGGGTTCGGCGGTTCGCTGTCGTAGGTGTTGTAGAGATTCACCGCCGCGAAGAAATCCCTCCAGATCTCCCGCCTCACTCCGGCGTCCAGCTGAGCGCGATGGCGGCCGCGGCTCGGGTAGTACGACAATCCGATGTCCACATTCGTGCTCGGTTGATCGTACGTGTAGTACGACAATCCAAACAGCAGCAACGCCTCCATGTTCTGAGTCGGCTCGACGTCGACGCCTCGCTCGTCGTTGAACGCCAGCCCGGCGCCCGCGAACATCTGCGAGCGATTGCTGTTGATCAGACGAGGTCCAATGGCAGCCGCGACCTGCGAGCGCAGCTCGAGCCCCACGCTCTCGTTGGTCTCGAACCGAGCCATCGCCCCCACGAACGCGCGCGGCCACCGGAACCGCACGTAGGCGAGCTCGATCGAGCCGCGATCGTCGCGCTCCGATTCATCCCTCTGCCGCGTATAGGTCATGGCCGCGGTCAGACGGCTCTGGAATGCGGGCCTGCGATACACGGTGTTCGAATTGACGTTGAGCTGCGCCACGCCGCTCGATCTGGTGTAGCTGAATCCCGTCTCGATCGATCCCTCGAGTTGTCTCCAGAAGCTCCGGCCGACGGGTGCGATGTGGGTGACCACGGCCATCGGGAGCGAGTCCGTTCCCCCGGGGAACGACACGCCGATGTGCCGATCCTGTGCAGCGACCAGACTGCCGACGCGCCGCGTGCCATCTTCCGACACCACTTCGACGATCCGCATCGTGACGACGCTCGCCAGCGCATCCCACTCCAGGTACATCGTGCCCGCGTCGTCGGTCTTGAACTCGAGCCGACCGCGATCGAGACGCATCACCTCCCCGGTGATCCGGTCCCCGTTGGCGAGGGTGGCGACATCCGTGCGCTGAGAGAAGGCGCTCCCCGACGTCATGATCACCAGCGCCAGCGCCAAGGGAGCACGCAGAGATTCCGGTTCGTGAAGTAACACGCGCACTGCGACTTCTCCAGATGATCTCGTTCCGATCAGTCGGCTCCCCCGCTGTTGCGAGGGGAGAGCGGGCTACCGCCCCCGGAGCTGGCGGAGCACGTACGGAAGGATCCCCCCGTGGCGGTAGTAATCGAGCTCGACCGGGGTGTCGATCCGCGCGAGCGCGCGGAACGCGATCTCGCGGCCGTCGGGGGTGCGGGCCGCGATCTCCACGCGCGAGCCGATGTCCAGCCCGGCCGAGATCCCGCGTATCGAGATCGTCTCCTCGCCCGTCAGGCCGAGCGTGTCCCGACTCTCGCCCGACTCGAACTCGAGGGGGAGAACGCCCATGCCGATCAGGTTCGAGCGATGGATCCGTTCGTAGCTCTGGGCCAGGACCGCACGAACGCCGAGCATGAGGGTGCCCTTGGCGGCCCAGTCGCGCGAGGAGCCCGATCCGTACTCCTTGCCGGCGATCACGACGAGCGGGACGCCCTCCGCTGCGTACTTCATCGCCGCGTCGTAGATCGTCATCGCCGCGCCGTCCGGGAGATGGCGCGTGACCCCACCCTCGGTCCCGGGGGCGAGCAGGTTTCGGAGGCGGATGTTGGCGAACGTCCCGCGCACCATGACCTCGTGGTTCCCGCGGCGCGAGCCGTAGGAGTTGAAGTCCCTGGGCTCCACGCCGTGCTCGACGAGGTAGCGACCCGCCGGCGAGTCCTTTTTGATCGACCCGGCGGGCGAGATGTGATCGGTCGTGACCGAATCGCCGAGGAGGGCGAGAACGCGGGCGTTCTCGATGTCCGAGACCTCGCGAGGATCGACCAGGATGCCGGTCAGGAACGTCGGCCGCCGGATGTAGGTCGAGTCCTCGGGCCAGTCGAAGCGGTCGCCCTCGGGGACCTCCAGCGCGTGCCAGCGCTCGTCCCCGGTGTAGATCTCCGCGTACTTGCGGACGAACTGTTCGGTCTTGACCGCGGCGCGGATCGCGTCCCGGATCTCCTCCTGCGCGGGCCAGATGTCCTTGAGGTAGACGTCCTCGCCGTTGATCCCCGTGCCGAGCGGCTCCGAGGACAGGTCGATGTCCATGCGTCCGGCGAGCGCATACGCCACGACCAGCGGCGGCGACGCGAGGTAGTTCGCGCGCGTGTCGGGGTTGATGCGGCCCTCGAAGTTCCGGTTGCCCGACAGCACCGAGCAGGCCACCAGATCGTGCTGCTCGATCGCGGCCGAGATCTCCGGTCGCAACGGGCCGCTGTTGCCGATGCACGTCGTGCAGCCGTATCCGACCAGGTGGAAGCCCAGTGCCTCGAGGTCGTCCATGAGGCCCGCCTCCTCGAGGTACTCGGTCACGACCATCGAGCCTGGAGCCAGGCTCGTCTTGACCCAGGGCTTGCTGAGGAGGCCCTTCTCCACGGCCTTCCGGGCCAGGAGACCGGCGCCGATCATGACCGTCGGGTTCGAGGTGTTCGTGCAGCTCGTGATCGCCGCGATGACGACCGACCCGTTCCGCAGCTCGAACTCCACCGGCGTGCCGTCGGGCTCCTCGGACTCGAGGCGCACGGCGACGCCGGGGTGCGCGACCGCGGTCGAGATCGCGCCGTTCGGGTTTCCGCCCTCGGCTTCCCAGCGGTGCATCACGCGTTCGCTTGGTTGCTCCTCGGGCCGCGGGCGGCCGAACAGGTCGACGAGATCGTCGTGGAAGATGCCCTTTGCCCCGGTCAGCGGAATCCGGCGCTGCGGCAGCTTGGGTCCGGCCACGCTCGGCACGACGGTGCCGAGGTCGAGCTCGAGCGAGTCGGAGTACTCGGCCTCCGGGAAGTCCGCTGCGTGGAATAGCCCTTGGGCTTTCATGTACGACTCGACCAATGCCACCCGGGCTTCGTCGCGCCCCGTGAACCTCAGGTACTCGAGCGTCTCCTCGTCGACGGGGAAGATCGCGCACGTGGCGCCGTACTCGGGCGACATGTTGCCGATGGTCGCGCGGTCGGCGAGCGTGAGGCTCGCGATCCCCGGGCCGTGGAACTCGACGAACTTCCCGACGACCCCCTTCTTGCGGAGCATCTCGGTCACGCGCAGGACGAGGTCGGTGGCGGTGGCTCCCTCCGGGAGCGTCCCGTGGAGCCGGAACCCCACGACCTGCGGGATCAGCATCGAGATCGGCTGGCCGAGCATCGCCGCCTCGGCCTCGATCCCGCCCACCCCCCAGCCGAGAACGCCCAGGCCGTTGATCATCGTCGTGTGGCTGTCCGTGCCCACGAGCGTGTCGGGATACGCGACCCCGCCTTCCAGGCCGAAGACCACGCGTGCGAGGTACTCCAGGTTCACCTGATGGACGATACCGGTGTCCGGAGGCACGACCTTGAAGTCGTCGAAGGCCTCCTGGCCCCAGCGCAGGAATGCGTAGCGCTCCCGGTTCCGCTCGTACTCGCGCTCGGCGTTGATCAGGAACGCGGCCTCGCGGCCGTAGGCGTCGACCTGGACGCTGTGATCGATCACGAGCTCAGCCGGGATTAGGGGATTGATCCGCGCCGCGTCGCCGCCCATCTCCGCCATCGCATCGCGCATGGCGGCGAGGTCCACGAGTGCCGGGACGCCGGTGAAGTCCTGGAGGAGGACGCGCGCCGGGCGGAACGCGATCTCGTGGGACGGCTCGGCCGCGGGATCCCAGGTCGCGACGGCCTCGATGTCGCGCGGTGTGACAGACACGCCGTCCTCGTGGCGGAGCAAGTTCTCTAGCAGGATGCGGAGTGACCATGGTAAACGCTCCACCCGGTGGCCTTGGGCTGCGAGCCTCGGTAGGCTTCGGAATTCGATCGTCTTCCCGCCGAGCTCCAGTGTGTCCAGCGTTTCGAAGCTGTCGTGACGCATGAGGTCCTTTCTCCGATGCGTGGCGCGTTCCGCGATCCGAGGACAAGATACAGGGGATGAGGGGGA
>JAICNR010000170.1 GCA_025931135.1 Gemmatimonadota bacterium
GTACCAGCGCTCGGCCATCCGGGCGGTATTGGTGATCAGCGTGTCGTTCTCCGACTCGTACGCGTGGAAGTCGAAGCGCTCGGTCTCCAGCACGTACCAGTCGAACTCCTCGTACTGGATCTTGTTGCGGCCGAAGTACTGGGCCTGGGCGGCCACGGGGAGCGCCGCGAGGAGGAGCGACGCTAGAATCAGGCGCCACACGAGATCAGAGAGCGAGGGAGCGACGTTGGTCATCGTGGTCATGGGCATCTCCGGTGCCGGGAAACGACGGTCGGCCGCGCGCTCGCGCGCCGTCACGGGTGGCCGTTCCATGCGGGCGACGACCTCCATTCCAGAGGAAAACGTCGAAACGATGTCAAGGGATGAACCGCATGCGCACCATACTAGTAGTTTTTCGCCCCTCGGGTCTGTGGCGTGGCTTACACCGCCCGGCTCCTGATGGATGAGACGCTCCCGATGGAGTCGGCGCTCACGCCCGGGCTCCGGGCGCTCGAGCGCGAGGTCACCCGCTGCCGGAAGTGCCCGCGGCTGGTCGCCTGGCGGGAGAAGGTCGCGCGCGAGAAGCGGCGCGCCTTCGCGGGCGAGGAGTACTGGGGGCGGCCGGTCCCCGGCTGGGGCGACCCGGCCGCCCGCCTCCTCGTCCTCGGCCTCGCGCCCGCCGCCCACGGCGGGAACCGGACCGGGCGCGCGTTCACGGGGGACGAGTCGGGCCGCTGGCTTTACCGCGCCCTGTGGCGCTCGGGGTTCGCGAATCAGCCGGAGAGCGAGCGGAAGGGCGACGGCCTCGAGCTCGTCGACTGCTTCGTGACCGCCGGGGTCCGCTGCGCGCCGCCCGACAACAAGCCGACGCCGGCGGAGCGCGCGAGCTGCCGCCCGTGGCTCGAGGGCGAGATCGACATGTTGCCGCGGATCGCCGTCGTCGTGGCGCTGGGGGGCTTCGCCTTCGACCACGCGCTCCGGGTCTGGCGCGACCGCGGCCACGCGGGGCCGCGGCCGAAGCCGCGGTTCGGGCACGGAGTCGAGGTCGCGCTCGGCGATGGCTCCCTCGCCACCGCCGCGCCCGTCCTCCTCGCCTCCTACCACCCCTCCCAGCAGAACACCTTCACCGGCGTCCTCACCGAGGCGATGCTCGACGCCGTGTTCGCGCGGGCGCGAGAGGTCCTTGAAACAGGGGAATCCCGCTGATGCGGCGGGGCCTCGAGCGGGAATAACTCAGTCCAGTCGGAAGCCTTGCGCCCCGTAGACTTCCGTACAGACCAGGCTCCCCGCCGGATCGCGATGCCGTCGTGTCCAGACACTGGTCGGCGTGGCATCCGTGAAGAAAACGGGCGCGGGTGGGAAGAAGTCCCAGGCATTGATGTCAAAATTTAGGATTACGTCGGTCTGGATCGAAGAGCCGTCACCCGCTGCCGCGGTTCCCGTCCCGGTATAGATCCCCGTTTCGTTGTCATAGGTCCCACGGATCGTGAGGGCGGGATCCAATCCAACAATCTCGATCGTGCCGCTAGCGGAATTGAATGTCATGGATCCGATCCCGACGTCGGGCAGGGGTGCAGGACACGTCCCCGTTTGAGCGCGGAGCAGTCGATCGTACGCCCAGGCGCCCGCGATTTCGCCTCCAAGTGGAAATCGGAACGTGCAGCCGACTTGAACCGTCGTAGTCCGGGCCGCTCCGACGTCGGCGCTCACCGCCTGACAGTTCATGAAGGGGAAGGTCGCGGTCAGCGTGTAGGTCCCGGGTTGCAATTCGTCGAACGTGAACGAGCCGTTCGAACTCGAGGTTGCGGTACGGCTGGCAGGCCCGGTCAAATCGACTGTGGCGTCGGATATTGGCGACCCCGTCTCGACGCCGAAGATGACCGACCCGACGATCACCCCTGTGGTCTTCGGGGTGCACGAGATGGTAAACGAAGTACTCTGAGAGGGATCGACGATTATGGTCTGGGTCGGGCAGATGAAGTGTTGATGGAAAACGGTCACGGTGTACTCGCCAGCCTCGACCCCGACGAACGATACGTTTCCGTTCGCACTACTGTGTCGGGTCAGGTTCACACCGGGAGCGGACAGCTCGACGGAGGCGCCGCTGATCGGCAGGTCGCCGCTCGAGACATTTCCGAGGACAACGCCCGTGATCGCGCCCGCCCTTCGGGTACAAACGATCTCGGCAATCGTAGTCTGATTCCCCCGCACGGTGACGCTCACCGACGGGCAGTCGAACCCGAAGAGCGCCGTGGAGAGGGTGTAGGATCCCGGATCCAGGTCGGCGAACGCTGAGGTCTCCCCCAGGCTCATCGTCGCCGTCCGTGCCGAAAATCCTTCAGGTCCGGTCAGAGCGACCGTGATCCCGAAATCGCCCGCGGGGCTGCTCGTGACCCCTACGCGGATGATCCCTTTGGGCTCGTCTATGCCGGTCAGTTCGCCATTTTCGGAGGTGCACGAGCCGATGGCCGTGACGATCAGTGCGATTGCAAGATTTCGCGGGAGACCAAATCGAGCCATATGACCAGTATCCCAGTTCCTGGATCTGATGTCCAGCCAGATGCCCGGCTGGCGCGGCGTCCCGCCGGCTATCCGCTCCCATCCCGCGACAGCCCGTGCTTCTCGATCTTCTTATACAGGTGGGAGCGCTGCATGCCGAGCTTCCGCGCGGTCTCGGACACGTTCCATTCGTTCTCGTCGAGCTTCGCCAGCAGGAACGCCTTCTCGGCGGCGTCGCGGTAGTCGGTGAACGACGAGTGCCGCTCGATCAGGTCGGCGGTCCCGCCCGGCAGGGTCGTCGTCCGCGGCCCCGATAGCGCCTCGACGTCGGCCGCCGTGATCGTCTCGCCGGTCGCGAGGATCTCGAGGCGCTCGATCGTGTTCTTGAGCTCGCGCACGTTCCCCGGCCACGGCCGCTCCGTCAGGACCGCGATCGCGTCCGGATCGAACGCCTTGCAGGGGATGCCGTTCTCCGCGCAGTAGACCCGCGCGAAGTGCTGGACGAGGATCGGGATGTCCTCCTTGCGGCGCGAGAGCGACGGCACGTGGAGCGGGACGACGTTCAGCCGGTAGTAGAGGTCTTCGCGGAAGCGCCCGGCCTCGATCTCGGCCTCAACGTCCTTGTTCGTGGCAGCCAGGACCCGCACGTCGACCTCGATCGCCGTCGAGCCGCCCACCCGCTGGATGACGCCGTCCTGAAGCGCGCGCAGCACCTTCGCCTGGGCGGCCAGGCTCATGTCGCCGACCTCGTCGAGGAAGAGCGTCCCCCCGTCGGCGAGCTCGAACTTCCCGGTCCGCCGCGCGTGCGCGCCGGTGAACGCGCCCTTCTCGTGCCCGAAGAGCTCGGACTCGATCAGCTCGTGCGGGATGGCCGCGCAGTTCACCTCGATGAACGGCCCCCTCGCGCGTTCGGACAGCCGGTGGATCTCGCGCGCGACCAGCTCCTTGCCGGTCCCGTTCTCGCCCGTGATCAAGACGTACGCGCGGGTCGGCGCGATCCGCGCGACCTTGTCGAGCACCTCCTGGAGGAGCCGGCTCTCGCCCACGATCGTGCCGCCGCGCGCCGCGTCCTGCGCCTTCCGGAGCTCGGCGTTCTCGCGCTCCAGGTCGCGCTCGGCGAGCGCGTTGGCGATCCGCCGCAGCACCACGCCGCGGTCGGGTGGCTTCTCGAGGAAGTCGAACGCCCCCCGCTTCAGCGCCTCGACGGCCGTCTCCACGCTCCCGTGCCCGCTGATCATGACGACGACCGCGTCGGGATCCTGTTGGCGCAGCCGCTCGAGCACCTCGAGCCCGTCCATCGACGCCATCTTGATGTCGAGGAGGACGAGGTCGGGCGGGTTCTCGGCGTACGCCGCGAGCGCGGAGGCGCCGTCCTTCGCGTCCCGCACCTCGTACCCCTCGTACTCCAGCATCTGGCGCAGGGCCTGGCGGATCCCGGGCTCGTCGTCGACGACGAGGATGCGTGCCGATGCGGTTGTCGGGGCCATGGACCGCATCTTAACCCCGCCCCCGCGCGCCCGCCCACACGCGGCGGACCCGGGCGGCGGAAGTTCGAGAGAACCTCCAGAGAATCTCCAAGGTTCCTCCAAGACCTGCGGGGCCTCGATGCCCGACAATGGGCACGTCCGAGGAACGCATCGTACACACACCCATGGAGGAACCGATGGCCCGCTTCACTCCCGATCCCACGTTCTACCCGTCGCCGACGATGGCCCTGGAGGCCGCGCCCGAGCGGCTCGCCTACCTGGCGCTGATGAACCCCACCCGCGAGGGGCGCTCCGACGCGATCGGCGTGATCGACGTCGATCCCGATTCGGCGACCTACGGGTCGCTGGTCGGCAAGGTCGACATGCCCGAGGTGGGCGACGAGCTCCACCACTTCGGCTGGAACGCGTGCTCGTCCTGCCTGTGCCCCTATTCGCCGCACCCGCACATGGA
>JAICNR010000063.1 GCA_025931135.1 Gemmatimonadota bacterium
CGTTTGCGTCCGGGCAGAGCCGGGCTCCGCCGCGACCGCGCGACGCGCGACCTCGACCGCCTCCTCATGGAGCGGTCGATCGCCCTCCGGTCCTGCCGATTCCGCCGTCCGGTTCGACAGGGCGCGAGCGAGCTTCCAGAGGAGCTCGACGTCCTCCGGGTTCGAGGACAATCCGCTCCTGTATGCCTCGATCGCGGCGGGCGTGTCGAGCGCGGCCATCAGACTGTCCCCCCGGGCGATCGCCCTGGGCGCGTCGGCGGACTGTGCGTGGAACGAGGTCGGCAAGGCGATCGTGAGAAGGATTGCGCCGACCGCCCGCTCAGGAAGGCGCACGCTCAGCTCAGGTCGCGAAGCAGGGCCCGCGCCTGCTCCTGGAGCAGACGATCCAGTTGCTCCCTGGGGGGGAGCGCGAGCGCCTTCTCGAGCTCCGCCCGGGCCTGCGCATCGCGATCCATCTCCAGGTACGTCCGTGCGAGCTCCACGTGAGGCGCGATATACCCGGGAGCAAGCCCGGTGGCGCGCCTCAGGAGCGCCGCGCTGCGCTCGAGCGAAGCGTCGGGAACGCCACCGAACAGCGCCCCGGCGAATCCACGGAGCACGGGGTTCAGGGTCGCGAGCTCGCGCTCGAGCACACCCAGCACCGTGAAGGGCGCGAAGTCCCGCGGGTCGAGCTCGGCGGCGCGCCGGGCTTCGCGTCCGACCTCGCGCGCGAGCTCCACCTTGCGTTTGCCGCCCCGGAACAGGGCGAGCTTTCCGAGGGAAGCGGCCAACGTCGTGTGCGCACGGGAGATCGAAGGACCGGCGCGGACGGCGCGCCGCGACAGCTCGACCGCTTCCTCCATGCGTGTCTCGTCGCCAGCGTCCCCCGGGGTCTCGTCGGCCAGGTTCGAGAGAGCGCGCGCGGTCTTCCAGAGGAGCTCGACGTCATCCGGCGCGGTCGCGAGCCCGGACCGATAAGCCTCGATTGCCGCCTCGGTCTGGAACTCGGCCAGGAGGCGGTCGCCCAGCGTGACCGGATCGTCCCCGCGCGACTGGGCAACCAGATCGTGCCCTGGGCCGAGCAGCGCCGACAGGACCAGCAAGACGATCGCGATGCGGGCCACGAAGCTCCTTCCGGGCGACCACAGGATCATACCGGCGCCAACGGCGACGGTTCCCGATGCCTCCCACCGGCCTTCGGGTCAGAGCGGAAGGCTGTACCCCCGGGTCGCTTCGAGCCGTCGCTGGACGCGGTCGGCGACCGCGATCAGCTCCGCCTCCTCGAGGACGAGGTTGCACGCGTCGGTCTCCACCACGAGCACGGGAGACAGGTCGTAGCGTGCGATCCAGTCTTCGTAGTGGCGGTGGAGCTGCGCCAGGTACTCGACCGGAATCGCCTGTTCATACTCGCGACCTCGTGATCGGATTCGCTCGGCTAGGATGGGGACCGAGGTGCGCAGGTAGATCAACAGGTCTGGAGGAGCGAGGAACTGGATCATCGTGTCGAACAGCTCGCGGTAGTTCCCGTGATCGCGTTCGTCGATGTGGCCGTTCTCGTACAGGTTCCGGGCGAAGATCTCCGCGTCCTCGTAGATCGTCCGGTCCTGGATCACCGATTCGGGCGAGGCCAGGATCTCCTGATGGTGCTGGAATCGCTTGGAGAGGAAATAGACCTGCAGGTGGAACGCCCACCGTTGCATGTCGGAGTAGAAGTCCGCCAGGTACGGGTTCCCGTCGACATGCTCGTAGTACGGGCGCCACGCGAAGCGTTCCGCGAGCAGAGACGTCAGCGTGGACTTCCCCGACCCGATGTTCCCCGCGACGGCGCAGAAGGTGCGGCTGCCGTCCGTCATGCGGGCCGCTTGCGCGCGGGCTCGAGCGCCAGCTCCCGCTGCCCCGCCTCGATCTCCGCCGCGCGATGCTCGACCAGGGCCCGGACGGCGGCGTAGTCGGCCTCGCTGCCCACGAAGTCCAGCTGTGAGACGTCGATGACGAGCAACCGGCCGGGCCACTCCGCGAAGAAGCGGTCATACGCCGCCACCAGGCGGGCCATGTAATCGCGTTCGAGGTCGCGCTCGAACGGCCGGTTCCGGATCCGCACGCGATCCATCAGCACGTCTACGTCGGCCTTCAGGAACACGGTGAGGTCCGGCCGGCACGCCTCCGGAGCGATGGCGTCGAACAGCCGCCGCCAGATCGCGAGGTCGCGCCCGGAGAGCGTGAGCTCGGCGAAGATCCGGTTCTTCTCGAATACGTAATCGGCCAAGGCCGGCACGCGCGCCGCTTCGACGGCGGTGGCGATCGAACGCTGCTGCCGGAAGCGGGAGAGCAGGAAGAACATCTCGGTGTCGAACGCGTAGCCCTCCATGTCCTGGTAGAACCCCCCCGTCAGGAACGGATTCCCCTCGACAACCTCGAGGAACCGGGTTCCGCCCCATTCGCCATGCAGGCGATGGACGAGGGACGTCTTCCCGGCGCCGATGGCGCCTTCGATGGCGATGTGGCGGAGCGTGGTCATGCTGGGAGGGGTACCCCGACGGGTCGTGGTTCGATCTGTTCCCGGACCGAGGTATCGTAGGCGGGGCGCCCCCGGCGTGTCAACGCGTTGCGGGCGCGGGAACCCCCCGGTACGTTGTGCCGCCGCATGGGCGACGCGACGACCAGCGCGGCCGGAATCCTCCGATTCGGGCACAGCCCGGATCCCGACGACGCGTTCATGTTCTTCGGCCTGGCCCGCGGCGCCGTGCGGATCCGCGACTTCCGCGTCGAGCACGCGCTCCACGACATTCAGACGCTGAACGAAATGGCGATGTCGGGCGCGATCGAGATCACGGCCATCAGCGCGCATGCGTACCCGTCGGTCGCCGACCGTTACTGGATCATGCGCTGCGGCGCCTCGATGGGGATCGGCTACGGGCCGATCCTGGTCGCGCGACCGGAGGGCCCGGCTTCCCTGGACGCGCTGGCCGGAACCCGGGTCGCCATTCCCGGACCTCTCACGACCGCCTACCTCGTCGCGCAGCTCTATCTGCCGCCGTTCGAGGCGGTGGTCCATCCCTTCGACGACATTCCCCGCGCGGTCGCAGAACGCGAGGTGGACGCGGGCCTCGTGATCCACGAAGGTCAGATCACGTACGCGGACCAGGGACTCTTCAAGCTCGGCGACCTGGGCGAGGCGTGGCTCGCGGACACGGGGCTGCCGCTTCCCCTCGGCCTCGACGTCGTGCGGAAGGACCTCGGCCGGGAGCTCGCGACCGAGATCAGCCGCGGGTTGGCCGAATCGATCCGTTATGCGTTCGACCACGAGGACGAGGCCGTCGCCTATGCGCTCGACTACGGCAGGGGGCTGGACACCGAGCGGGCGCGCACCTTCGTGAAGATGTACGTGAACGAGTACACGCGGGACATGGGCGCCGAAGGTCGTCGCGCGCTCGAGGTCTTGTTCGAGCGCGGCGCGGCGGCCGGCCTGATCGAGCCCGTCGCTGCGATCGAGCTCGTGTGAGCCGGCCCGTTCGCCTCGCGGCGCTGGGCGCCATCTGCGTCTCGGCGTGCACGGCGGCCGCGCCGCCGTCGTCGGATCCGCCCGCGGGGAGTGTCGAGGTCTCCGCCTCTCCGATCGCGATCGACGGCTCCTCCACCGGCCTCGATGAGCCGATGCGCGCGCTCGTGCGCTCCCAAGCCGAATGGCGGGACCTCTGGGCGCGGCTGGCAGCGAATCGGATTCCGATCCCCGCGCCGCCGGAGATCGACTTCTCGGAGCGCGTAGTCGTCGTGGCGGCGATGGGTACCCGTTCCACGGGGGGCCACGCGATCCGGATCGACCGGGTGAGCTATGCGGGCGACACGCTGTGGGTCGAGGTGACGTCGGTCGTTCCGGGAGCGGGTTGCGTGACGACTCAGGCCCTGACAGCCCCCGCGGCGGCGGTCGCGGTCGAGCGCCAGCCGAACGTCAGCGCGCGTTTCCTCGATCGGGAGGAGACCCTGGACTGCGAGTGACCCGCCGGGCGGACGGATCCCAGCGCCATTCCGCTTCGGCGCCGTTCAGGTGGACCCCGCCCAGCCAGCGGTCCGCGACGACCAGGCGGATCCAGTCCGCGCGACGACCCAGGACGGCGCGCCCGTCCTCCGTGATCTCCACCCGGGAGTCCGCATTTGCCGGTGCGGGGTTCAGCCCGACGAGAGACCGCTCGCCGGCGGCGAGCCGATCCAGGATCGAATAGAACACCGAGTCCCCCAGGAACACGAGCGGTTCGCGGGCGTGGTGTGCCGCGAGGAACGCCTGCAGGGCGGGAAGCGGAGCGGCCTCGACGGCCTCGAGCGCCTGCCTCTCCGTGCGCGAGAGGCCGTCGGTGGTCCAGGGCAGCTCCTCGAGGTGCCGGAGGACGGCCGCGGCTAGGAACGGAAGCTCCGGGGACGGCTCGCGCGCGAGCTCCTCGAGCCCGAGAGGCTCCGGCTCGCGGAAGCGTGCCCAGGCGCGGCGGCCGAGCGCGCGCGCGCCGGAAGGGAGCGGCGAGCGCCCGGCGTGGAGGGCCTGCGCAGCCGACTCCTCCAGTCCTCCGATCTCCTCCACCGATTCCACCGCGGTGACGGACACGCGCTCGAGATCGGGCCGCGAGAGGCGCTCCAGGATCTGAACGAGCTGGAGCTGGTCGTAGAGATCCGGCTCGAACCACAGCACCACTTCATCCTCTACGGACGCCGCGCTCAGCCGCGCGTCCCGCTCGCTCAACCCGCGGAAAACGGAACGGCGAGACCGCGAGTCCCCGCTCAGGAACTCCGCGCGCGCCGCGCGGAGCGCGTCGTCGTCGAGGCCGGCGGGCACCGGCCCCTCGTGGAGCACGTCCCGCCAGGGTAAGACGTCTCCGGGAAGACCGGCGGCGGAGATCCTCCCTGCGGCGATATCGCCGTTCGTGAGGTGCAGCAAGCCTACCTCGGAGCAGCGGCGAAAGGAGAAGCGGGTCTCGTCAGTAGAACCACACGGTCGCCACGGCGACCCCCAGGATCACGACGCCCACGATGATTCCGTAGCCGAGGCCGAGGAGCATCAACTTGAGCGCAGTCCGGAGCCGGGACTCCCCATAGACGCGGCGCAACGATCGGAACAGGTACGCGACGAGGACGAGCGTCCATGCGGAGATGATCGCGCGCGTCGCCCCGTCGCTGGACGCGCCCGGGATCAGCACCGAGGCCGCGACCAGGGCCGCGCCCGGCAGCAGGACGAAGGCGTGGAAGTGAAGCGAGAAGACCAGATGCTCGGCGAAGAACCGGCGCCGGTAGAGCCCTTCGAGGAGGAGCGCGAAGATCGGCATGAGGAGGAAGTGGCCGTAGGACAGGCTCCCGATCAGCGCGCGGGCGAATGCTTGCCGGTCCCGCGCGGCGGCCGACGCGCGCTCGTCGAAGCGCGTCGTCAGGCCGGGCTCCTCCGGGGACTCGGGGACCTCGTCACGATCCGCGACGTCACCGGTCGTCAGGCCGGTCTGGATCGCCGCGCCACGGAAGGAGATCACGGTTCTCCCCTCGTCGCTGGTGATTCGAGGCGCGAACAGACCGCCTCCCGTCAACGCCATGACCGTGAAGTACACGAAGCCCGCGAACACGTAGAGGCGGAACGCCGGCACGTAGCGCGCGCGCCTTCCATCGATCGTGTCGCGGGTGACCAGGCCCGGGCGGGTCACGAGCGGGACGAGCGTGCGCCAGATCCGGGCGTCGAAGGCGAGGAAGTCTCCCAGAAACTCGCGCACCAGCTCCCCGAACGGACGCCGGATGTCCTGGACCTCCTGCCCGCAGTCCGGGCAGTAGCGGCCCGCGAACGAACGGCCGCAGTTCGCGCACGACACGACCGCGGGGGTCGGCCCCGTCACGAAGCGGTCAGTCGATGACCGGGAGGGCGAGAGGATCGAGGCGTCCGCCGCGTCGCGGGGCGCGGACGGCCAGCCGATCGAGCGGGGTTTCCGGGAGCCGCTCGTACACGGTCGTCCGCTGGACAGGGTCGAACCCGGCTTCGCGGATCAGCTCCCGGATCTCGGCGACGCTGGAGGTTGCGACGTGATCCGCCTCGGCGTGGACGGACTCCTCGAACAGAGTCCCGCCGAAGTCATCGGCTCCCCAATGGAGCGCGATCTGGCCTGTCTTCTTCCCTTCCGAGAACCAAGACGCCTGCACGTGATCGACGTTGTCGAGAAAGAGCCGCGAGAGCGCGATCATCCGCAGGTACGTCGCGGGGCCCTCCGCCGCGGGGCGAACCTTCTCGAGCGGGGTGTTTCCGGGCTTGAACGACCACGGGATGAAGGCGGTGAAGCTCCCCGGTTGCCCGCCGCGCGTCGCCGACTCGAGGGCGAGCGAGCGGTCCTGGGCCGAGCGCACGAGGTCGAGGTGCGCCACGATCTCGGCCGGCGTCTCGATCGACCCGTACATCATCGTAGCGGTCGTGCGGAACCCGATCCGGTGCGCGGCCTCGTGAACCTCGAGCCACGCCTCGGGTCCCCCTTTCCTGGCCCCGAGCTTCCTCCGCACGCGCGGAGCGAGGATCTCGGCGCCCCCGCCGGGGATCGTCCGCTGGCCGGCATCCCAGAGGGCTTCGAGCACCTCGGGGAGCGAGTTCCCCGAGACCACCGCCATGCGCTGGATCTCGACCGCGCTCCAGTAGTGCGGAGTCACGCCGGGGAACCGGCGCACGGTCTCGCGTACGATCTCGAGGTAGTACTCGAGCGGGAGCTCGGCGTTCACGCCTCCCTGGAGCAGGACCGTCGTGGCGCCCTGCTCCACCGCCCAGGCGACCCGTTCCAGCACCTCTTCGACCGTGTGCGTGTACGCGTCCGGGTCGTCGGCATGACGGTAGAAGGCGCAGAACACGCAATCCACGTCGCAGACGTTCGTGTAGTTGGGATTCGAGTCGATGACGTACGTGACTTCGCGCGCGGGGTGGCGGCGGAAGCGCTCGGCCGCGGCCAGCTCTCCGAGCGCCGTCAGGGGTGCGGACGCGAGCAGCCACTCCCCCTCGGAGGGCGTGAGCCGCTCTCCGGCGGCCAGCTTCGTGCGGATGGGCTCGAGCATGAAGGGGGAATCTCGCGGCGCCCGGCGGATGCGTCCACCACCGGGGTTCCTCGATCAGTCCCCGATGGCGAACAATGGCAGGTACTTCCCATACCCCTCCGCCTCCAGCCGCTCGACGGGTACGAACCGCAGCGCAGCCGAGTTCATGCAGTAGCGGAGCCCGGTCGGAGGCGGGCCGTCCTCGAAGACGTGGCCCAGGTGGCTGTCCGCTCCTTTCGAGCGGACCTCCATGCGCGGATAGCCGAGCTGGCTGTCCGTGTGCATGACGAGGTTGCCGGGTTCGAGCGGACGAGTGAAACTCGGCCACCCGGTGCCGGAGTCGTACTTGTCTCTGGAGCTGAAGAGCGGCTCCCCGGATACCACATCCACGTAGATGCCGGCCCGGTGCTCGTCCCAATACTCGTTCCGGAAGGGCGGCTCGGTGGCGTCCTCCTGGGTCACACGGTATTGGAGCGGGGTCAGTCTTTCGCGCAGGGCATTGTCGTCCGGGCGCGGGGAACGGGCGGCAGTGGATTCCTGGCCGCATGCCGCACCGGCGACGGACAGCAGCATGCCAAGGGCCGTTGCGCAGATCCTCGGGACGGAGGGGAACGTCCGCATGGCCCGGTCCCTTTCGGCGGATATCGGGTGGCGCTCGCGATGGTCCATGGAGTATACGATGGAGGCTGCCGGCTTGTTCCGTCCCCCAGGAGGGCCCGCATGACCCACCGATTCGCGATGCTCGCCGCGCTGGCTGGCGCGCTTGCCGTTTCCGGCCCGGCGTCCGCGCGTGAGGTTGCCGACACGCTCGAGGTAGCGACGTTCGCCGGCGGCTGCTTCTGGTGCATGGAGGAAGCCTTCGACGAGGTCCCGGGCGTGGTCTCCACCACCTCGGGCTACACGGGCGGCCGCCTCGAGAGCCCGACCTACGAGCAGGTATCGGGGGGCGACACCGGTCATGTCGAGGCCGTCCAGGTGATCTTCGACCCGGCGGTCGTCTCCTACGCGCGGCTCCTGGACGCTTTCTGGCGGAACGTGGATCCGACCGATGACGGCGGCCAGTTCTGCGATCGCGGGCCCCAGTATGTGAGCGTCGTCTACGTCCGAAACGAGCGCCAGCGAAGGCTGGCCGAGGCCTCGAAGGAAGCGCTGGCGGAGGCCCGACCGTTCCCGATCCTCACCCCGATCCTGGCCGCCACGACCTTCTGGGACGCCGAGAGCTACCACCAGGATTACTACCGGAAGAACCCCGTTCGTTACCGCTTCTACAAGTTCAATTGTGGACGCAAAGCGCGACTGGACGATCTCTGGGGTCACGCCGGCGTATGAACGGGCTTATCCGGAGAGGCTGACGGTGCGGATCGTCGACGGCGGAATGGTCGCGTTCGCGGCCTGGCACGCGCTCAAGGGCAAGGTCGCCTGGCCGCTCACGTTTCAGGTCCCACGGATGCTCAAACGGCTCCTCGCGGAGGCGTCCGATACGTGGATCGTCTGCTGGAACGGGGAGCGACTCTGGAAGCGCGGGCTCTGGCCGGCCTACCGGGACCGGCCCGAGATCTGGGACGAAGCGGGCCGCGAGGACTTCGGCGCCATGCTGGAGGTTCTGACCGCGCTCGGAGTCGTCCAGTACCGCACACTCCGTCTCGAGGCCGACGAAGCTCTGGCCGCCCTCGTCCATCGCTTCGAAGGTCAGGAAGAGATCGTAATCCGAAGCGACGACAAGGACTTCATGCAGCTGTTGTCCGGGTCGACATGGATGGAGGGACGCGTCCGGGGCACGGTACACTTCCGCCAGGTCCGCGAGCTCCTCGGGGTCGGGCCGGCCTACGTCGTGGACTTCCTCGCGCTCGCGGGTGACGTCGCTGACGGGATCCCGCGCATCCTGCCCCCGGCGACGGCGATCGGCCTGATCGAGTCCCGCGGACACCTGCGGAGCTGGGTAGACCGCGATCTCAGGATCCCGGAGCGGACGCGGCGGCGGATCGAGGCCGGCCGCGAACAGCTGAAGATCAACCTCGAGCTGGTTGACCTCTCGGCCGACGCCGTGGGCGCCCGCAAGGCTCCCGGGGAACCACTGCTCCGAGGCTGGGGCGACCTCGCCGCGGCGCGCGAGATCGGAGAGCGAACCGGGATCTCCTGGCTGCAGGACGAAAAGCTCGTGGACGAGTACGGAGCCATGCTCCAGATCGGCGAGCGGACGCGGGCGCGCCTCGGGGTGTGACCTCGGAGCTTCCACCGACTACCATGATCCCGCGCCAGGCACAACGCCGGCGCCGACCCCTTCGCGCGAGGCCCCCATGGTGATGCCGTTAGGAGACGACGACTCGCAGATCCACATCACCCCGATCATCACCTTCGGCCTCATTGCGGTGAACGTCCTCGTCTTCCTGTATCAGCTCACCCATGGGAACATCGAGGGGTTCTTCCAGACCTGGTCCGTGATCCCGGTCGAGTATTCCCGTTCGACGGACATCGCACCGACGCATCCGGGGCCGTTCTGGATCACCACGTTGACGTCGATGTTCATGCATGGCGGGTGGATGCACTTGCTGGGGAACATGCTTTTCCTATGGATCTTCGGCGACAACGTCGAGCAGGCGATGGGCGGCTTCCGGTTTCTCGTGTTCTACCTGTTGTGCGGGATCGTTGCGACTCTGGCGCACATCCTGACGGGGCCGTCGAGCGAGATCCCGAGTCTGGGCGCCAGCGGCGCGATCAGCGGAGTGCTGGGCGCCTATATCGTCATGTTCCCGCACCAGCGCGTGCGCGTGCTGGTGGGACGGATGGTGACCCAGATGCCCGCGATTGCGGTGATCGGCTTGTGGATCGTGCTGCAGTTCGTCAACGGGCTCGGCCAGCTGGCGCAGACAGCCGAGACGGGAGGCGTGGCGTACGCGGCTCACGTGGGCGGCTTCGTCGCGGGATTCGCGCTCGTCTGGCTGTTCCGGCGGCGGAACCCGCAGATCGCGCGCGCCTAGGCGCGCGCGTCCTCGTATTCCTGGATGTCGTGATCCGCCAATAGGTCGCGGAAGCGCTGCAGCCCGTCGAGCTCTTCGGACCCCAGACGGTACGTGATCCCCTCCAGGTACGCGCGGAGCGACTGCGCGTCACCCATGGGCCCGGCGTGCGCTTCGGCGATCTCGCCGAGGCGTTCGCTGCCGAGCGCCAGCGACCCGCTCAGGAACCCTCCGAACCGCTCCCGCTCCCGGCGAGGTAGCGCCGAACGCACGGCCCAGATCGCGAAGACGAACGGGACGCCCTGCCAGGTCCACCACTCGGACGCAAGGTCGATCGGCCGCTCCCAGCCACCCCGGTCCGGCCGCGCCATCTGCGCCAGCGCCCGGTCGCCGATCAGGAGCAGCCCGGCCGCTTCGTGGACGTCACCCTGCGCTTCGTCCTCCGGGACCCATTCGATCTCGACCTTCCAGTGCGCGACCGCGAGGAGCTGAGCCAGCCTCCTGGAGGTCGAGCTTTCGCGGGTGACGATCACGCGACCGCCGTCCAGCCCGCGCGCGCCGGCGTGCGAGAACAGCACCACGCTCCGCACGTCCTTCTGGGCCGCGATGCCGAGCATGGGCTCGATCAGATCGAAGGTCCCGTCGACGCGGAACCAGTCGGCAACCGCCATGAGGCCCGCGTCGATCACCCCGTCGCGCGCGGCCGCCCCCAGCTCGCGCGGGACCATGGAGACGCACTCGAACGGGGGGTCGTCCCCCCAGCCCGAATAGAAAGGTTCGGCGTTCACGTAGGGAATGCGTGCGACTTTCATCGGGCGGCCAGGGAGCGCCGACTAGTAGACGGCAAGCTCCCGATAGAGCGCGTCGCGCTCGACCGGAACCTTTCCTGCGGCGCGGATCATTCGCAGCAGATGCTCACGGGTATGCCCGGCCTCGCTCGCCGCCAGGGCATAGTGCGCGATCTTTTCGATGCCGATCGTACCGTCCAGGTCGGTGGCCCCGAAGTTGAGCGCCAACTCCGCGGTCTGTTCTCCGAGCATGACCCAGTACGACTTCACGTGCGGGATATTGTCGAAGACCAACCGGCTCATCGCGATCGTGCGCAGGTCCTCGACCGCCGACGCCTGCCGCTCTACGAGATTGGTCGTACCCACCTGATACTCGAGCGGGATGAACGCCTGGAACCCCCCGGTTCGGTCCTGCTGATCGCGCAACTTGAGGACGTGGTCGACCCGTTCTTCGTACGTCTCGATGTGCCCGTAGAGCAGCGTGCAGTTCGTCGGTATTCCCATGCGGTGCGCGGCATCGTGTACGGCGAACCACTCCCGCTCACCGATCTTGTGCTTGAACAGGGCTTCCCGCACCCGCTCGCTGAACACTTCCGCCCCACCTCCGGGGAGCGCGTCCAGCCCGGCCTCGACCATATCCGCCAGCACCTGCTCGACGGAGCGCTTCCCGATCTTCGCGAAGAAATCGATCTCCACCGCCGTCCAGGCCTTGATCGTGATTCCCGGAGACTTCTCCCGGATCCGCCGCACGATCTCGACGTAGCGGTCGTAGCGCCACTTGTGATGGAGCCCGCCCACGATATGGATCTCCGTGATGTCGTCGGTGACGTGAGCCAGGATTTCGTCCCAGTCCATCTCGTACGCTTTGGGATCGTTCCTGGGGCGCGCGGCGAAATCGCAGAAGGCACAGTCCAGAACGCAGATGTTCGTGGGGTTGAGCTGGCGATTGAGCGTGAAATACACCCGCTCGCCGTGGCGCGCGCGGGCGACGTGGTCTGCCATTCGCCCCAGGGCCGCGAGGTCCCACGTCCCCAGGATCGCCAGCCCGTCGGCCCGGTCGAGACGCTCGCCCCTCGCGACCCGCCCCCAGACGCGCTCCAGCTCGGGATCGCGGAACGCAATCTCCGGCCGCTCGATCACGGCGGGCGCCGGGCGCGATGAGGATGCGAGTTCGGTCAGGGGATTCACACCGCGAAGTTCGTCCCCGACCGCTGCCCCGGCAACCTCGACGGATCAGGAAACTCGGGCTCGGATCCTCTCCGGGTGCATTTCCATGACTCGTCGTACGAACGGGCAGCTCGGGAGGACCTCGAACCCGTTCTCTTCCGCCCAGTCAAGCGCGTGAACCACGAGCGCCTCACCGATCCCCTCGCCCCGGTCCGCTTCGGGCACGAACGTCCTCCGATAGTCCAGCGTGTCCGTGTCCGCGCGTGAGTATTCGAGCACCGCCTCTCCGTGCCCGGTTTCGGCCACGAACCGGTTGTCGTCCATGTCGTGCCGGATCTCGATCGCCATCTCGCCTCCAGGCCAGGGTTCGAGTGTGTCGTGGACCATTCTCACCTGAGGTGCTTGGCGATGGCTGTCTTGTGCCTTACCGGTCAGCCCAGTCCATACTCTCCCCAGCGGCTGTCGACCTTCCGGACGATCGCGGGATCCATGACGATGGGCTCGGGATACCCGGGCTTCCACGTGGCGTCGATTGCCATGCGGCCCGAGTACCGGGGCCAGGACCCCTCGAGACGCGCGCGGCTGAAGACGACATCCCGCGCCGCGTCGAAGCGCGTGAAGATCCCCCAGAGAAGGAGCGTCCGGTCGTCCAGCGGCACGTCGTCCGAGACGACCGCCACCCACTTGTACCTCCCCAGCTCGGGACTTTCGGCGAGCGTCTCGGCCACTTCGCGGCCGGTCCGGCCGTCCCGCTCGCGAACCCGGGCCACGAGAAGCGCGTCGGCGTATGCGCGCCAATCGACCACACGCGGGTGTTGCTCTCCTGGGGATCGGAACGGGGCGTCCGCACCCCCCGGCAACTCCGCGAACCCGGTGCCGATGGCGTCGTCCGGCGGAGCATCGTCTCCGGAGATCCCGCCCGCCGGGCTCGTGCAGTCGAGGACGAGCTTCGAGCCCAGGTTCATCGTGAACGACGTGAAGTCGAGCGTGTCCTGGGGCACTCCGGGCAGGAGCAGAGCGTCCTCGGAGGCGCTCCAGTGCCGGCGCATC
>JAICNR010000126.1 GCA_025931135.1 Gemmatimonadota bacterium
CTCCGACCTCCGGAGGCGAGCGTCTCGACGATCGCCCGCGCGGCCGCGATCTCGTCCTCGATCACGGTGTGGCCGAGACCCGGATAGATCCGCTCCTCGACTTCGGCGCCCAGCTTCCCGAGCACGCTTGCGGTCTCGTGCACGCGCTCGACCGGGATGTGGGGATCGACGTCCGAGCAGCCCAGGAACGCCGGGGTTCCCGAGAGAGTGCCCGGGTATTCGCGCGGCGTTCCGGGCGGCCCGATCAGGCCGCCGGAGAACAGGACGAGCCCGCCGTAGCGACGCGCGCGACCGGCCGCGAACTCCGCCGACAGACACGCGCCCTGGCTGAAGCCGGCGAGCGCGACCCGTTCCGGCGGGAGGCCGGCCTGGCCCGCCCGGGCCAGGAGCGCGTCGAGCAAGCTCAGCGCCGACGACAGCCAGGGCTCGTTCGACTCGATCGGAGCCAGGAACGAATGTGGATACCAGGAGCCGCCGGTGGCCTGGGGAGCGAGCCAGGCGACGTCCCGGCCCCCGATCGCCGGGGCGAGGTCGAGCATCCCCTCCGCGGATCCGCCGCGGCCGTGGACGAGGACGACGGCGGCGCCCGCCTCGTGGAGCGGGGCGCCCGCGTGGAGGACCCGCGCGCCGGAGTGCGGATCGGCGGCCGGGGGCCGGGGGTTCGCCGAGGGACGGGAATCGTCGTTCACAGCGTGGCTCGTGTCCGCGGGTTCGCGTGGAAGGTGCCGGGCGGATAATATAGCCGCGCCACCGATGCTCCCCATTCCCACCTCCACACGTCACCTCGGTCCCGGCGCTGCGCTCCTGGCGATCGCGCTCGTCGCGTCGCCGGCCTCGAGTCAGACCTCGGGTCCGACGTCATGTCCGCGCGGCCTTCTGGCGGGAGGCCAGGCGTCCGACCTCTGGTGCCTGGACCTTCTCCCGACCGCGCGGGCCGAGTCCGCCCGTGGCGCGGCCGTCCTCTCACCAGCCGGCTCGCCGTTCGGGATCTCGGTCGCGGCGGACGGGACCGCGATCTACGCCGTTTCGATCGAGGTCGAGGGACTGTCTCCGCTCCCGGCGGGATCGCGGTACGTGGCCTGGGCCGCGCCGCCGTCCCTGGCGCCGGTCCTGCGCCTGGGCGAGGTCGTCGGCGGCGCCCCGCTCCGGGCCACCGTCGCGCTCGACAAGTTCCTGATCGTCGTGACGCGGGAGACCGGATCGGCGGAACACGCGGCGTCGCCGCCGGCGGACGGAGACGCCGGGTGGACCGGTCCCGTCCTGCTGCGCGGGACGTCCCCCAGCATGCGGCTCCAGCCGCACGAGCTGCCCGCGCTCCTCGCGGCCAGCATGTCCGCGGCGGTCGCGCCCGAGGGGTCGGGCGGCCACGCGCACGACGGCGACGGGGCGGCCGCGGACGGATGGATCGCGCCCCCCATGCACCCGGCGGTCCCGATGGTGGAGGGCCTCGATCGGCTCCGCCCGGACGTTGCGCCGTGGGTGCCCGCGGATGCCGCCGCGGCGCCACGGGCCCGTCCTACGGAGATCGTTCCGCTCGCCAATGGCGATACGCTGTCGCTCGTGGCCGGCCCCGTGAGGAAATCGGTCAAGGGAAGGGACGTCACGATGTACGCGTTCAACGGCCAGATCCCGGGCCCCATGATCCGAGTCCCACGGGGAGCCGAGATCGTCGTCATGTTCGAGAACCGCACCGACCTGCCGGCCGCCGTCCACTGGCACGGGATCCGGCTCGAGAACCGGTTCGACGGCGTCCCGGGCGTGACGCAGGAAGAGGTCCCGCCGGGTGGGACGTTCGTCTACCGCGTGCGGTTCCCGGATGGCGGGATCTACTGGTACCATCCGCACCACCGCGAAGACGTGCTCCAGGACCTCGGCCTCTATGGAAACCTGCTGGTCGACGCCCCCGGCGCATTCGCGCCCGTCCACCGCGAGGCCGCGCTCGTCCTCGACGACCTGCTCGTGGCGGACGTGGGGCTCGTTCCGTGGGGGGCGGAGGCCGCGACCCACGCGCTGATGGGCCGCTTCGGGAATTTCCCGCTCGTGAACGGCGAGCCGCGCTGGGAGCTCGACGTGGCGCGCGGCGAGGTCGTACGCCTCTACCTCACGAACGTCTCGAACGCGCGCACCTGGAACGTCTCGCTCCCCGGCGCTCGGATGAAGGTCGTGGCCACGGACGTCGGTCGGTTCGAGCGCGAGGAGTGGGTCGAGAACGTGGCGATCGCCCCCGCCGAGCGCTACGTCGTCGAGGCGCGCTTCGACTCACCCGGCGAAGTGCCGCTGCTCCACCGCGCGCGCGGGATCGACACGGTATACGGGAACTACGTCCAGGAGGAGGACACGCTGGGGGTGGTCCGGGTCGGGTCCGACCCCGCCGTGGATTCGGGCGGAGCGATCGGGCGGGCGTTCGAGGTCCTGGCGGAGACGCCGGAGGTGATCGCGGACGTCGCCCGGTTTCGCGGCCGGCTCGACGATCCCACCGCTCGGACGCTCGTCCTCACAGTCGACGTCGATCCGCTACCGTTTCCGCTGGGGCCGATCCTCGCCGGCGAGCGAACGTACTTTCCGCCGCTGGAGTGGGCGGGGACGATGCCCGAGATGAACTGGGTCACGACGGGACGGCGCGTTCACTGGGCGCTGGAGGATCCGGCGACCGGGCGCCGCGACCACGCGATCGGTTGGCGTTTCCTGCAGGGCGAGACCGTGAGACTGCGGCTCGTGAGCGACCGGGATGCCTTCCACGCGATGCACCATCCGATCCATCTCCACGGCCAGCGATTTCTCGTCGCAGCGGTGAACGGGGCGCCGATCGCGAACCGGGCGTGGAAGGACACGGTTGTGGTCCCGGCGGGCGGGTCGGTGGATCTCCTGGTCGAGATGTCGAACCCTGGCGACTGGATGCTCCATTGCCACACGGCGGAGCACCTGGAGGCGGGAATGCACACCGTGTTTTCGGTCGAGCGGGGTCAATCCGAAGCAGGAGGACGCAAATGAGCTGTCGGATAGTCGCGACGGCAGGGGATCGTGGGAATCCGCTGACGCCCGCTCGCGGGCATGTACCCGAGAAGAGGAGGACACCATGAGAGGACGGAGGTACGCGCACGCCGCGCTGGCGCTCGCGACCGCGATCGCCGCGCCCGCCGGCGCGCAAACGGGGCGAGAGCTCCCCGAAGCGGTGGCGGAGTACGTGACGGTGAACGCGCCGCTCGTGGCGCTGACGAATGTCCAGGTCGTGGACGGCACCGGCGCGGCGCCGATGGCGGGCGCGACGATCGTGATCCGGGACGGCGTGATCGAGGCGGTCGGCGCCGACGTGGAGATCCCCGCCGGCGCCGAGGTGCTCGATCTCGCGGGCCACACCGTGCTCCCCGGGATCGTCGGGCTCCACGACCACACGTTCTACACGACGGCCGGGCGGCGCGTGCAGCTCCACGAAACCGCGCCCAAGCTCTACCTAGGCGCCGGGGTCACGACGATCCGCTCGACCGGGAGCTACCACCCGTACTCGGAGCTCAACCTCAAGCGCGCGATCGAGGCCGGCGAGCTTCCGGGGCCGCGTGTGCACGTCACTGGGCCGTATCTGACGGGTGGCGTGTCGGGCTACATGACGATCGTGAACGATCCCGAGGAGGCGCGGCGGGTCGTCGGCTACTGGGCCGACGAGGGGGCGACCTGGTTCAAGGTCTACACGCGGATCTCGCGCGCCGATCTGGCGGCGGTGATCGACGAGGCGCACAGCCGGGGGCTCAAGGTCACGGGACACATCTGCTCGGTTTCGTTCCGCGAAGCGGTGGAGCTCGGGATCGACAACCTCGAGCACGGCTTCTTCACCAACTCCGACTACTCTCCCGACAAGCAGCCGGACGAGTGCCCGGGCGACCTCCAGGCGCGGCTCCTGGAAGTCGACCTCGATGGGCCGGAGGTCCAGGCGACCTTCCGGGACATGATCGAACACGACGTCGCGATGACGTCAACCCTCGCGATCTACGAGACGTTCGTCCCCAACCGCCCGCCGCTCGAGGAGCGGGTGCTCGAGCTCATGGCGCCCGAGGTCCGCGCGGAGTACCTCGCGACGCGCGAGGAGATCGCGGCCACCGCCGACTCCTCCGCGTGGCCCGGACTCTTCGAGCGGGCGAAGGCGTACGAGAAGGCGTTCGTCGAGGCCGGCGGCCTGCTCGCGGCGGGGGTCGATCCGACCGGGATCGGCGGCGCGCTGGCGGGGCTCGGCGACCAGCGGAACCTCGAGCTCCTGGTCGAGGCCGGGTTCACACCGGTCGAGGCGATCGAGATCATGACGGCCAACGGCGCCCGGGTATTGGGCGAGTACGAGCGTTACGGGTCGATCGAGCCCGGAAAGCTGGCCGAGCTCGTCGTCGTCGACGGCGACCCGATCGCGCGTCCCGCCGAGATCCGGAACGTCACGCTAGTGTTCAAGGACGGTCTCGGCTACGACGCGCCGAAGCTGCTCCAGTCGACGAAGGGTATCGTCGGGATCCGTTGAGCCGCCGCGCGCGGCCGATCCGCGTCGAGGCGTATCGGAGCTACGGCACGGGGCGGCTCGCGTTCGTGCGCGGCCGCGTGCTGGCGGATGCCGGGCACGTCCGATCCGAGCCGGGGGACCGCTGGTTGCGGAACCTGCGCGGGACATGGCGGCGGATGCGAAGCCGGGAGGTGCCGCACGCCCGCGTCCGGGTGCGCTTCCAGGGCGCGGAGGCCGAGGCCGTGGCGGATCGGGAGGGACATGTACACACCTGGATCGTGCCCGGGGCCGCCCCCCTGACCGATCGTCTGTGGCACACGGCCGAGCTCGAGGTCGTGCACCCGCCGGCGTCCGGGGAGGGGCGCGGGATAGCCGCGGTCCTCGTGCCGGGCGCGGGCGCGCGCTTCGGCGTCGTCAGCGACCTCGACGACACCGTGATTCGATCGGACGTCGCCCGGCTCGCATCGATGGTCGCCGCGGTCGCGTTCGGCAGCGCCCACACGCGCGAGCCGTTCCCGGGCGTGGCGGCGTTCTTCCGCTCTCTCCACACCGGGACGGGCCGCGCGCCGAACCCCGTCTTCTACGTCTCGAACGGTCCCTGGAACCTGTACGACGTGATCGAGCACTTCCTGGAGCTGCGCGGAATCCCCTTCGGGCCGATCGAGCTCCGGGACTGGGCGTCTCCGTGGAAGGAGGTCCGACGCGAGGGACGCTACGAGCACAAGCTCGAGTCGATCCGCAGGATCTTCCAGACGCTCGATGATCTGCCGCTGCTGCTGATCGGCGACTCGGGGGAGCGCGACCCGGAGATCTATCGGGATCTCGTGCGCGAGTTTCCTTCCCGCGTGCCGGCGGTCTACATCCGGGACGTCTCGCGCGATCCGCTTCGCAAGCGCGAGATCGCCGAGCTCGCGGACGAGGTCAGCGCGGCCGGGAGCGCGCTCGTCCTGGCGGACGACACGCTCGCCGCGGCTCGCCACGCCGCCGAGCAAGGCTGGATCGACGGCGCGGCAGTGGACGCGGTCGCGGCGGAGAGTCACCACGTGGCCGGCCACGCGGCGACGGTCGTCGAAGGGGGGGAGGAGCGCCGCGAGCCGGGGTAGATCCCGGCTCGCCGCGCGCCACCGCGTTCCGCTACGAGATCGGGCGCTCCTCCTCGGGTCGCTCGACCGTGAACGACCACAGCCCGGAGTTGTAGTCCGTCGCGAACAGGACGTTTCCGGTCGGCCGCCACCCGTTCTGGAACATCGGGTAGATGCCCCACGTCATCGGCGAGTACGGGAGCTTCGCCTCCTCGGGACCGGCCTGCGGCAGGAAGTGCGCGATCTCGCGGCCCTGGCGGTACAGGTCGCCGCGCAGCTCGCCGCTGACGTCGACGACGCGGATCCCGCCCTGGTAGTACCCGACGTACATCACGTCGTCCTGGATCCACAGGTTGTGCGCGCCCGCCTCGGGGACCTCGAACCGCGCCGCGTAGCGCGGGTGCTCGAGGTCGCTGATGTCGATAACATGGACGGCGCCGCGGGGGTCGGTGGAGCCCAGCCCCGCGATCCCGGGCTTGGTCGTGTTCAGGCTGAAGTCCTCGTCGCCGACGAACAGGTAGTCGCCGTTTCGGTACGCGTTGTGGGTCGGGCCCTCGGGATAGAAGATCCGGCTGACGAGAACGGGCTTCTCGGGTGTCCCTCCCTTGCCCGCGCCGCCGATGTCGAGGATCACGAGCCCGTCCATCATGTAGGACATCCATAGAACGCCGTCCTGCGCCCAGATGTCGTGGAGCGACTTGCCGACGACCGGCAAGCCCCAGCGGCCGATCTCCTTCGGATCCGCCGGATCGCTGAGATCCAGGATGTGCATGTCTCCGGTGCCGTCGTTGGTGGCGTACACGAGGTTCCCGACCCAGAAGACGTTGTGGACGCCCGATGTCACGGTCTCCGTGTACTCGCTGACGAGCCGCGGATGCGCGGGATCCTCGAGCGAGAAGAACACGATCCCGTTCCGGCGGTTCGCCGCGCCCTCGCGGGTGGCGGCCAGCCACTTCCCGTCCTCGGAGACCTTCACGCTGTTGATCACCCGAGCGTCGACTTCGATCGAGTCGGTCAGGACCGGCGTCGCGGGGTCGGACACGTCGTACGTTCGGATCTGGTTCGCCTGGTGGGTGCCCAGATACACATAGTCGTTCTGGGGCCAGATGTCGGCCGTGAACATGGTCGGGTTCGCGCCGTGGCCGAGGATGTTCACGCGGCCGGACAGTCCGCGCGGCTCGACCTCGATCGTGACCCCGTCGACCCGGTCGCCGAGCGAGGCCAGGACGCGGTAGCTACCCGGTTTCTCGGCGACGAAGGCGCCGTCGGATCCGATCTCGGCGCCCGAGCCGGCCACCGACCACGTGGGCCGGGCGTCGGGGATGGAAGTGCCGAGCGTGACGACCTGGCCGGTGCGAACGGTCGAGGTCGGCGCGCCGGCGATCCGAAAGTCGTCCCGCGCCGCGACGACCTCGACATCGTACGTCTCGGACGCGTCGCCCGCTGCGAGCGTCACGGTGGCGCGTCCGGGCGCGAGAGCGACGATCGCGTCGCCTTCGACCTCGACGACCGACGGCGCGCTCGACGTGATCGAGACCTCGGGGTCCAGGTTCCAGCGGTGGATCGACGTGAGCGCGTCGTACTGGAGGGGGAGACGGCTTCCGGCAACCAGCCGGCCCGGGATCGGAGTGAACAGGACGATCTCCTGGATCGACGGCTCGGCGACCGTCACCGCCGTGGTGGCGATCGCGCCGTTGACGAGCGCGAGGACCTGGCGCTCCCCGGCGTTGTACCCCACGAACTCGCCTTCCGGCGTGATCGATCCTCCCATC
>JAICNR010000230.1 GCA_025931135.1 Gemmatimonadota bacterium
TCTCGACCACTGAGCCGAAGCGGATCGCGGACCAGATCTCGGGCTCCTTCTCCTGGGACAGGTGGATGCATTTCGCGTAACAGCCGCCCTCGAAGTTGAACACTCCGTCATCCGACCATCCGTGCTCGTCGTCTCCGATCAGACGGCGCGCGGGGTCCGCCGAGAGAGTCGTCTTGCCGGTACCCGAGAGGCCGAAGAACAGCGCGGTGTCGCCGTCCCTGCCCACATTGGCAGAGCAGTGCATGGGGAGCACGCCCCGTCGCGGCATGAGCCAGTTCATCACGCTGAAAATCGACTTCTTCATCTCTCCGGCGTACTGGGTCCCGCCGATCAGGATCAGCCCGCGCGCGAGCGAGAGGAGAACGAAGGCGGTGGAACCAGTTCCGTCCGTTGCCGGATCGGCCTCGAGATCGGGCGCGTGCAGGATCGTGAATTCGGGTGAATGTCCGGCGATCTCGGTGCGGCCGGGACGCAGGAACAGCTGGTGGGCGAAGAGGTTGTGCCACGCCTGCTGGTTGACGACGCGAACCGCCAACCGATGCTCCGGATCCGCTCCCGCATAGCCATCGAAGACGAACAGCTCCCGGTCGGAGAGATACTCGGCCACCTTGCGGTGCAGGCGATCGAACGTCTCCGGCGGCATCGGCTTGTTGACCGGACCCCACCAGATCTCGTCGTGGATCTCGGGCTCGTCGACTACGAATTTCGCGTCCGGCGAACGGCCTGTCCGGGCGCCGGTTCTCGTCGCCAGCGCCCCCGAGCGCACCAGATGGCCCTCCCCGCGGCGGATCGCGTGCTCGACGAGCGCGGGGACAGAAAGGTTGTGGTGGACTTCCCGTCGCGGCTCGAGTCCGAGCCGTTCCAAGCCGATCGAGTGGGTCGTCAAGCGCGCTCCTGGATGTTCGATCCGACGTCAGGGCTCATGGCCGTCGCGCGCGGACGCGCGGGGCGGTCACGATAAGGGGGCGGCCCGGAGAGGGCCACAGTGATCGCGTTGCTGTGGGTGGACTCGGGGTCTAGCTTCCTATCGGGCCCCTAACTCAACGGTAGAGTATCGGCCTTTTAAGCCGAGAGTTGTGGGTTCGAATCCCACGGGGCCCACCACTCGGATCGCCCTCCGTCGCTCCTCTGTCCGAGCAACGACTCAGCGCGTCGAAATCCGCGGTTGGACCCGCAGCCCCGACGACCGGTCCGGGTTCCCGTCGTGACCGGTGGCATTCATCGTGGCGCTGATCAGCGCGGGGTCCGAGCACTCGCTCACGACAGCAGAGTCGCGAACGGCCGGCGGCACGAGCGCCAGCCAGGAGTCTGGAATTCATGACCGTACCTCGGCCGCCCACCCTTGTGAGGGGCGGCGCCACGCGAGTATATACCAGCCCCGCATGCGGTCCTTCGCGCTCATTGTTCTCGCCTGCGCGCTCGTCCGATCCGCGCACGCCCAGATTCCATTCGACACCAGCCGGAATCAGGGCGTGGGGGCCACGGTCGGCCTCGCCTCTGGCACGGGCATCTCGTATCAGGAGATCCTTCCGTCCGCGCTCGGGTATCGCGCCGTCGTGCTCGCCTGGAAGAAGGGAGACGGTTCGTTCGTCGATGTCGGTATCTCGGGTCTCCGAGTCCTCTCCGACGACGGCCGTCGGAGGGTGTACCTGCTGGGCTCGATCGGCTGGTGGCGGCGGTCGGAGGAGGAGACCGAGCTCGAGTTCGACGAGGACGGAAACCTGATCAGCGAGCGGGTCTTCGACGACATCGACGACAGCGGAGCGCTCGGGCTCGGCGCCGGGGTGGAGCTACCCCTCGGCACCAGCGCGTCCGCATCGCTGGAGGGAGTGTTCACGTACTGGACCGACAGCGGGGATCTCATCCCTGCCCCGCAGGTCTCGATCCACTGGCTGTTCTGAGGCCGTCCGTCTGAGCGATCGCCCCGCTTCCCGGATCTCTTCTCATCGCGACGTCGCGAGCGTTTATGACGCGATGGCCGAGACGTACGACGAGATCCATGCCCAGCCGTTCTATATCACACA
>JAICNR010000138.1 GCA_025931135.1 Gemmatimonadota bacterium
CTCATCCGCACGTTCGAGGAGCGCACGGGGGTGCCGATGGTGCTGAACACCTCGTTCAACGAGAACGAGCCGATCGTGAACCGCCCGGAGGAGGCCCTCGACTGTTTCCTGCGGACGGAGATGGACACGCTCGTCCTGGGCCCGTTCTTGGTCACGAAGCCGCGCGCGTGAAGTCCCGACCCTCGATCCTGTTCGTCAACCAGCACTACTGGCCGGATGTCGCCGCGACCGGTCAGATCCTGTCGGACCTCGCCGAGTACCTGGTCGCGAGCGGGTTTCGAGTGGGCGTCCTGTGCAGCCGCGGGAGTTACGAAGGGGGCCGCGTCGAGGCACCCGATCGGGAGATCCGTCGGGGGGTCGAGGTGACCCGCGTTCCGTCCCCCGGATTCGGACGCAAGCGGCATTCCGGCCGGCTCCTGGAATACGCGGCATTCCTGGCGCAGGTCGCCGGGCGGCTCGCGTCGGGACCGCGCTGGGACCTGATCGTCCTCCTCACCACGCCGTCGATGCTCCCCGTGTCCGGCTGGGTGGCCGAGCGGCTGCGCCGTCGACCCTACGCGATCTGGTCGATGGACGTTCATCCCGAGATCGAGGTCGCGCTCGGAATCCTGCCGGGAGCCGCCTCGCGCACCCTACGCCCGTTCGACCGCGCGAGCTACGGGCGCGCGAAGTTCGTGGTCGCGCTGGGAGCGTGCATGAAGGACGTGCTGGTCGACAAGGGTGTCCCGGAAACGCTGATCCGGACGATTCCGGTGTGGAGCCGCAAGGACGAGCTCGAACCGATCGAGCGGGCGGACAACGACCTGGCCGCCGAGCTCGGAATCCGGGATGAGTTCATAGCGATGTATTCGGGTAACGCCGGTCTGGCGCACCGATTCGACGAGGTGCTGGGCGCCATCGAGCGATTGAAGGACGAGCCGGAGTTCGAGTTCGTGTTCATCGGCGGCGGCCCGCGGAAGGCCGAGATCCTGGCCCGCGCGGAGGGAGTTCGGAACTTCCGTTACCTGGGTTACCAGCCGCGCGGCGAGCTCGCCCGCTCGCTCTCGCTGGGCGACGTGCATCTCCTCACGATGCGAGGCGATATGGCGGGCCTCGTGGTGCCGGTCAAGCTCTACGGGATCATGGCGGCCGCGCGGCCAGTCGTGATGGTGGGACCGCGAGGCTCGGAGACCGCTCGCACGATCGAGCGGGAGCGGATCGGCCGGGTGATCGATCCGGCGGAGCACGGGGACGCCGCGACCGACGTGCTGATCGATACCCTCCGGGAGCTGCGGGAGGACGTCCGCGGCCGGCAGCGAATGGGCAGCCGCGCGCGCGCGGCCTTCCTCGAGCGCTACGAGCGGGCGGCATGCTGCGCGCGGTGGGAGCAGCTGATCCGCGAGACCGTCCGCGGGTGAGCGGGTCGGGCAGACACCGCGCCGGGCCGATCGTCGCGCTCGGGGTCCTCGCCCTGACCTGGGCCGCGATCCTCGTCCGCTGGGCCGACGCGCCCCCGCTGTCGATCGCCTTCTGGAGGATGGCGCTCGCCACCGCGTGCCTGGCGGTCTTCTGTGCGGCGGCGCGGGTTCGCTTCTGGCGCGCGTGGCGCGGGATCGACTGGTGGACCGGAGCCGGCGCTGCGCTCCTCCTCGCGCTTCACTTCGCGTTCTGGATCTCCTCGCTCGAGTACACGTCGGTCGCCGCATCGGGCGTCCTCGTCAGCACGCAGCCTGTGTTCGTCGCCGTGCTCGGCCGCGCTTTCCTGCGCGAACGCCCGACCGGAATCGCATGGGCGGGCATCGCTCTGGCAATGGCGGGGACCGGCGTGATCGCGGGCGCCGACTTCGCACTCGACCGCAGGGCTCTCTTCGGCGACCTGCTCGCGCTGCTCGGCGCGTTCTGGATCTCGGGCTACTACGTGCTGGCCCGGTTCCTCCGCGCGACGAAGGACCTCGTGCCATATGTGATCGTGGTGTATGCGGCGACTGCCGGCTGGCTGCTCCTCGGAGCGCTCGGCACCGGCAGCGCGCTCACAGGGTGGAGTGGTGGGACGTGGGCCGCGCTGGCGGGCCTCGCGATCGGACCGACGATCCTGGGGCACTCGGCGATGAACTACGCGCTCCGATACATGCCCGCGTTCCAGGTCAACGTGGCGATCCTCGGAGAGCCGGTGGGGTCCGCGCTCTGGGCCGCGCTGCTTCTGGCCGAGCGGCCGCGACCCGCGACGTGGGTGGGCGGGACGCTCATCCTCGCCGGGATCTTCCTTACGCTCCGTCGGATCACCGTGCGCGAACCGGTCGCCGCCGCGAACTTGTGAGCCACCGATGAGCGAAGCGACGGAAGCCACCGGAGTGCGACTCTGGCGCGGGGGGGAACTCGAGTCCCTCCACGCCGTTGCCGCGTCGGTGGTGGACGGAGACGGCCGGGAGGTCGCCCGCCACGGTGATCCGGCGAGGCGCGCCTATCTGCGTTCGTCCGCGAAGCCGATCCAGCTCCTCCCGCTCGTCGAGGAGGGGGTCGCGGAGCGGTACTCCTTGACGGACGCGGAGCTCGCCGTGATGTCGGCGTCGCACAACGCGGAGCCGGTCCACCTCGATGCCGTGCGATCGGTCCTCGAGAAGGCCGGTCTGCGCGAGGAGGATCTGCGCTGCGGAGCGCACGAGCCGATGGGCCCATCCGCTGCCGAGGCTCTTCGGGAGAGCGGCGAAAAGCCGACGGCGATCCACAACAACTGCTCGGGCAAGCACGCGGGGATGCTCGCGGTCTGCCGCGCGATGGAGTGGCCGCTCGGCAGCTATCTCGATGCCGGCCACCCGCTCCAGCGCAGGATCCTGGCCACGCTCGCCGAGCTGTGCGCGACGGATCCGGGCGAGATCGGAGTCGCCGTGGACGGTTGCGGGGCGCCGACGTTCTCGCTGCCCGTGACCGCGATGGCGCGCGCGTGGGCCGGATTGGCGGCCGCCGACGCCCGCCGGGAGTCCGACCGCGATCGGGCGATCGGGCGGATCCTCGACGCGATGGTATCCCATCCCGACCTGGTGGCCGGAACCGGACGCCTGGACACCGATCTCCTGAGGACAGCCGGGAGCCGAGTGATCGCGAAGACGGGCGCGGAAGGCGTGTTCTGCGCCGCGCTGCGCGCGGATGGACCTCTCACCGCGCGGGGGCTGGCGCTCAAGGTGATCGACGGCGGGAAGCGAGCTCAGGACGTGGCCTTGCTCGCGTTCCTCGGGGATCTCGGCCTGGTCGACGCCGCCGCGGATTCGACCCTCGCGGTCTACGCCCGTCCCGTCGTCCGGAACCGATCGGGGGAGGTGGTCGGCGGGATCGACGCCCGGCTGCCGCTGGAGCGCATCCTGTGACCGCGGGCAGGCCCGGGGTTCCCGTGGGTGCCGAGGAGGCGACCGCGATCGTGCGGCTGGGAGCCGCAGCCGCGAGCGGCGACGCGGGCCGCCTCGGCGCGGCGCTCGATGCCGCCTCCAGCGTCCAGGCGGACGACATCGAGGAGCTCCTGCTCCAGACATACTTGTTCGCGGGGTTCCCGCGCACGATCAACGCGTTCTTCACCTGGCAGGCGTGGGCCTCGCGCGACGGGCGCGCGCGCGGGCGGCGCCGCGTCGAGGAGGCAGAGGGCGAGAACCTTCGTCGTCGCGGTGAAACCTTGTGCCGGTGGGTCTACGGCGACCACTTCGAGCCGCTCCAGATCCGCCTCAACCGGCTCCATCCGGAGCTCGCGGAGTGGACGCTCGTCGAAGGCTATGGGAAAGTGCTGGGCCGGCCCGGCAGACCGGGACCCGAGCGCCGGGAGCTGGCCGCGGTCGGAGCGCTGATCGCGGTCGACGCCGGTCGTCAGCTGGCCTCGCATTTGCGAGGGGCCCTGCACGTCGGCGTCGATCGCGCCGTGCTGGAGCGCGCCGCGCGCGTCGTGGCGAGCGAGTGGGGAGCGGAGGCCACCGTGACATCGCTTCTCGCCGAGCTTGGACCCCCGGTTTTCGGTGGCGGGGAGTGACAATGCCGTCGTTCGGCGACGCGATCGTCACCACGATCGACGTGCGGTACGCGGAGACCGATCGCCAGGGCGTCGTGTATCACGCGAACTTCCTGGTCTGGATGGAGATCGGGCGAACGACGTTCCTGTCGGCGCTCGGAATCCCGTACGATCGGCTCGAGGACCGCGGTCTGCTGTTCTCGGTTCTCGAGGCCCGTTGCCGCTACCCGGGCGCGGCCCGCTACGGGGACCGCGTGGAGGTGGCGACCCGGGTGCTGGAGGTGCGGAGCCGCACGGTCGCGTTCGCCTACGAGCTGTCGATCGAGGGGCGGCGGATCGCGACCGCGGAGACCACGCTGATCGCGCTCGACCGCGGGCGCCGGCCGCGGCGAATCCCGGACGACGTCCGAGCGCTCCTGGAGCGCGGTCCCGCTGCCGGATAAACGGCGAACCCGGACGCGGGGTTTTCCCGCGCGGGCCCCCTGCGGACCGCCGCTTGCCCGCCCCGCGGGCCGAGGCTCATACTCTGATGGGCGCCAGCCCGAACTCGATCAGGAGACCCGCGTGCACCGTCTCGTCGCCCGTTCTCTCCCCGCCGTCTGGATCGTCGCCCTGGCTTTGACCGCGGTTCCGGCCTCCGGCCAGTACTCGACCTTTGGAAAGAACAAGATCCAATACGAGGACTTCGACTGGGAGGTTCTGTCTTCGGACCACATCGACCTCTACTACTATCCCGACGAGGAAGAGCTGGCTCTGATCGCCCTCGACTACGCCGAGGAGAGCTTCGACGCGCTCAGTCAGAAGTTCTCGTACGTGCCCAAGGACCGCATCCCGATGGTCGTATTCGCGAGCCACCAGCACTTCGAGCAGACGAACATCGTGCCCTTCTTCCTGCCCGAAGGGGTCGCCGGCTTCACAGAGTTCCTGAAAGGGCGCGTCGCGCTGCCGTTCAACGGCAGCTACGCCGATTTCCGCCACGTGATCCGCCACGAGCTCGTGCACGTCTTCCAGGCCCGCAAGGGCGCGCATCTCAAGCGACTTCATCCCGGCGGTTACGAGTGGAACTCCCCCTTGTGGTTCACGGAGGGTCTGGCGGAGTTCTGGTCGGGTCCGTGGAACGCGGAGGGAGATCTGGTCGTGCGGGACCTGCTCCTGAACGGCCTTGTTCCCGATCTCCAGGGCCTCGACCGGTACGCCGGCTCGTTCGCGATCTACAAGCTCGGCCAGGACGCCTTCGAGTTCCTGAAGGAGCGCTACGGGGAAGAGCGGGTTGTCGAGCTCCTCGAGAGCGAATGGAAGTACAAGAACTTCTCCACCACGTTCTACAAGGTCTACGGAGTGCAGCTCAGCGAAGCGAACGAGGAATGGCAGCGTCATCTGCGCGAGCGGTATTTCCCCGAGCTGGCGGGGGAGCGGCCGGCCGGGACCACCGCCACGCCGGTCGTCACCCAGGGCCGCTTGAACTTCACTCCCGCGATCGTTCCCGCCGGGGTCCTGGGATCGGCCCCGGCGCTGAGCTATATGTCGCTACACTCCGGTTACACGACGATCGAGACCGCCGATCTCGCCGGACTGAACGAGGACATGGAAACGGTCGTGACGGCTGGCCGATCTGGCGACTACGAGACGTTCCATCCGCTCCTGTCGACGTTCGACGTGAACGGGGCCGGGCAGGTGACGTTCGTCGCCAAGGCCGGCGCCACGGATGCCCTCTACGTCGCGGACGTGCGGTCGGGGCGGCGGCTCGAGCAGAAACGCTGGCGGGAGCCCGTCGTCCTCATCTCTCCCGCCTGGTCGCCGGACGGACGGCGGATCGTCTTCGTCGGCCTCTCCCGGGCCGGATACGCCGACCTCTACATCTGGGACGTGGCGGCCGACCGCCTCGACCGGTTGACGAACGACCGCTACCTGGAATCCACGCCGCGCTGGTCGCCCGCCGGGAACGAGATCGTGTTCGCGTCGGACCGCACGCCCTTCGGGCCGGAAGGCGCGCGGAACCTGTACTTGCTCGATATCGCTGACCACTCGATCCGACCCCTGACGTTCGGCCGCTGGGTGGATCGCGACCCCGACTGGTCGCCGGATGGTTCCCGGGTCGTGTTCGCGTCCGACCGCGCCGGAACGCTCGACCTGTACGTGATCGACCGCCAGGGAAGCGGGTTCCGGGCCTCGAGCTTCGCCGCGGGAACCATGCATCCGCGCTGGACCCAGCTCGACGGCCGCGACCAGATCGTGTTCAGCGCCTTCGAGAACCAGTCCTATGGCATCTACCGGGTCGACATCCCTACGGGAATGCCGGAGACCGTGGCGCTGTCCGTCGATCCGGAGGTCCCGGCCTGGAAGTGGGAGGACATCCTCCCCGAAGCCGGGAAGTACGCCCAGCGCGATTACGAGCGTGAGTTCGGCCTCGACTTCGCTTCGGGCGCCCTCGCCTTCGCGGAAGACGGCAGCCGCGGGCAAGGAGCGCAGATGTACTTCTCCGATCTGATGGGCGACCACCTGCTCGTGGCGCAGATCAACGCGCAATCGGGCCGCACGAACATCTTCTCCGGGTTCACGGGCGCTTTCATGTACGTGAATCTCAAGCAGAGGCTCAACTGGGGTTTCGGCGCGTACCGCTTCCGTTCCTTCTTCACTTCGTTGCTCGGATCGGAGTTTGACCGTCCGGGAGCCGGAGGGGAGGGGATCGGAGTGCGGAACGACTTC
>JAICNR010000141.1 GCA_025931135.1 Gemmatimonadota bacterium
GAGCGGAACCCGCGCCGTTCTCGCGGCCAGCTCCTCGAGGTATCGCGGGTCTGCGGAGACCTCCGTCACCCAGTTCGCCACCAACCACGTCTCGACCTCGGCGTCGGCATCCACCGGGGTTAGCCCGTACACGGCATCCGGCCAGCCGTGGCCTTTGGACTCCAGCGCGGGCCTCCAGGTTCCTTCGATCACCTGTCCCAGGACGAAGTCCCGGACCACCGGATTTCCCTTGATCCGCGCCGCGGTGCCGATCAAAACGAGACTCTCGAGTCTGTCGGGGGCCTCCAGCGCAACCCGCTGGGCCACCATGCTCCCCCAGGAGTGCCCGACCAAATGCGCGCTCTCGAGAGCGAGAGCGTCCATGAACGCGAGGACGTCCTGGGCCATGAGCCCTACCGTGAAGCAGCGCTCCGGCGCCGGAGCGCACTCCTCCGCGGGTGGCAAGGAGGAGCCTCCGTGGCCACGCAGGTCGACGGCCAGCGCGCGGATATTCGGCCGGCGCGCCAGCAGCGACTCGATCGTGGGGCGAAAGGAAAGGTGGGTGTCCGTGTACCCGTGCACGAACAGGACGACCTCGCCATCCGGGTCTCCCCGCTCGACGTAGCGCATCTCGATCCCGGTCGGGAGAGTGACGGTCCCCTCTAGCGGATCCGCGGGCTGCGCAGCGCGGGAGACGGCCGGAACGGCCAGGAGGACGGCCAGCCACAGGCGTACGGACCTCACAGATCGACCAGAACCTTGAAGCCCCCGTAGCACATGCGCCTCACGTCGAAAGGCATGGTCTTCTCGTCCATCCCGGCCATCCTCGGATCCTTCATGACCTTCGCGTTGACTCGATCGCGATGCACCTTCGACTTGTAGACGATCCACGAGAACATGACGGTCTCGCCGCGCTTGAGATCAGCCCCGTCCTTGAACGACCTTCCCATCTCGACCTCGAGGTCGTCACCCACACATTCGCGGAACTCGAGCGCCCCGTGCTCCATCCAGACCTTGCCCGCCTTCTGCGCCACACGCCGGTACTCCGCGACCTTGCTCCGCGGGACCGGAACCAGGAATCCGTCGACGTATGCCATGCCAGCCTCCTCTGCGGTCGGTATGCACGCGTATCTTCGGCTTCACGATACGTTCGGATCCGAAACGAGGCATCATTGTACGGGCCTCCGCGCGAGCCCCCGGATCTCTCCGCGGTCGACGATCTCCCCGCCCTTTACGACCGCGCGGATCCGGCCTGTGTTGCGGATGTCCGCCAGGGGATCCGCGTCGAGGATCACGAGGTCCGCCCACTTTCCCACCTCGATCGTGCCCAGTTCCTCCTCGGCGCCGAGGATCTCGGCGGAGGACCGGGTCGCGGCGTGAATCGCCTCGAGCGGCGTCAACCCCGCTCGCACGAGTTCCTCGAGCTCCAGGTGGGCGCCCCACGGCACCTGCCAGACGTCGGTTCCCAGTCCGACGCGAATCCCCCCGCGATGGAAGCGCCCCGCCATCTCCCGCGAGGCTGTGGCGCTGTGCTCCCACCACGCTCGGGCCTCGGCGGGGAGCCCCAGCATCCAGTCGAGACCTCCAATGGGCTCCCATGGATCCAGGCCCCCGTCGGGAGCGATGCCCCCGTCTCGAGCGACCCGGGCCGTCATGTCCCAGTAGATCACGGTCGGGATCACTGGAATCCCCGACGCGCGATAGAGCTGCAGGATGTCGTCGTACGCGACCGGGTCTCCGCGCCCGGTGCACGCACCCACGTGCTCCTGGGCGTTCATGCCGGCCGCGACGAGCGGGAGCTGATGCGCGCAGTGACCGGTGGCGCGCAGACCCCGACGATGGGCGGCCTCGACGATGCGCGCGTTGATGTCCCAGCGGCGAAATGTGCGGGTCTTGACGTGATGAGCGCCCAGGGCGACGGCCAGGTCCACGCTCCGCTCAACGTGTCCTAGGTCCGCCTCGGGCTCGATCCCACGCCACTCCTCACCGTCGTAAGGCCAGTCCGTGAAGAACTGGAACCCGCCGTAGCTGACGCGTGGCCCGGGGATGACGCCGGCCGCGATCGCCTCGCCGGTAGCCACCAGCGTGGCGATCCGCGAGCCCTGGTCGCGGATCGTCGTCACCCCGTAGTAGAGACGCCCGGGTAGCTGGGCAGGCTCGTAGGTGTGCATGTGAAGGTCCATGAGTCCAGGGATCGCGATGCGCCCATCCGCGTCGAGGATTCGCGTGTCCGGCTCGAGGTTCTCGGGCGCCGCCCACGCGCCGCCGGTCGGCTCGATGCGGGCGATCCTGCCGTCCCGTGCGAGCAGGTCCTGCGGGGCCGACAGCGGGGCGCCGGTCCCGTCGACGAGCTGCACGTTGCGGATGAGGAGCGGGGCGGGGTTGGGCGGTGCGTAGTGTAGCGGCCAGCCCAGGGCGCGCTCGTCTCCCGCGGGCGAGCGAAGCCGCCAGCCGTCTCCCGACAGGTAGAGAATCGTCCCGTCGCGGGCGAGCGACGGGTATATCGCGGGGGCGTCGCCGAGCGGGACCGGATCTCCGACAACGCCGCGGATGGAGTCGAACTCCGCCCGCCAGAGCCGGTCGTGACGTGCGAAGACGATCGCGTCGGGTGCCGGCCATTGGATGAAGATCGGCGCGTCGGCGAAGCGCTCGAGCCGCCGGCGCTCGCCGTTCAGAAAAACGAGCTCGGCGCCCGTGCCGAGGACCGGGTGCGGCTCGAGCCGGACGAGAAGGGAGCGCGAGTCCGGGCTCCATGAGGGCGCGTCGGCGGTCTCGCCGACCCATGTGGCCGGGACGTCCCCGAGGTCGGCGGCCTCCTCCACGTCGGCGATGGCAGGACCATGCGGATCGACGACGCGCAGTCGGAAGCCTTCGGAGGTCGCGTGCACGAACGCCAGGTGCGCGCCGTCGGGAGACCATAGCGGCTCGCGCTCCCCGCCCTCGAGCGCGGTCACGCGGCGCGTTTGGCCGGTCGCGACGTCGACCGCGTACAGATCTTCGAGCTCCAGCGGGCCGGCCGCGAACGCGATCTCCGCTTCGTCCGGCGACCACGCGAGGCCATGGGCCGTGTGCGGCGCTTCCGCGATCGCGCGCGGCTCGCCGAACACCGGCGGCTCGCCCCCGATCGGCACGACCCAGAGCTTGCCGAGCGCGATGGCGCCGATCCGGGTGCCGCTCGGCGAGATCGCGAGACCCATGTGACCCCGCGCCGGTTGCTGGACGCCGGGCGGGGGAAAGCGGACGGGCGGAAACTCGACCCGCGGGCGCGTGAACGACAGCCTGGCGACGAAGGGGATCGCCGCGGGTTCGCCGCCGGCCGCCGGTACCCGCCAGAGGCCGCCGTCGGCGGAGTAGAGGAGTTCGTCTCCGTCCGGCGACCAGCGGACGCGCGTCGGCGCGAGGTCCCGGTGGTCGGTCACGGCCCGGGGCTCGCCCGCCGGCACGGGAATCGTCCCGGTAACCCAGACCTGCCAGCGACCCGCGGGATCGCGCGCCAGGAAGGCGAGGCGCTCGCCCTGGGGCGAGAACGCGGGCGCGAGGGCGCCCAGCCCCTCGGGTGTGAGTGGAGCCGCCGTGCCGCCTTCGGCCGCCACGCTCCACACGCGCCCGCCGTCGCCGTCCTGGGCCCAGGCATTGACGAACGCGATTCGCGCGCCGTCCGGCGACCAGGCGGGATCCCGGACATCGCGCTCCGGCAGCCCCTCGATGGGAATCGATCGGATATCCCCGGAGGCCACGTCGAGGAGCGCAATCTCGCTCCACCCCGAGACCTCCTCGCCCTCGACCCGCACCACCGCACGCGCGAAGGCCACGGTCCGCCCGTCAGGCGACCACGCGCCCTGACCGTCGAACCCCTCGCCATCCGGTGTGCGCGACAGGAGCCGCGGCGCTCCGCCCGCCCGATCCAGGAGCCAGAGCCCGCGACGCCCATCCCGCTCTCCCGAGAACAGGATCTGCCCGCCGTCGGGCGAGAGCGACGGATCGCCGTCTTCGGCGGTGTCCCGCACGGCGTCGGTGATGGCACTCGCCTCCCCACCCTCCGCGTCCACCGACCACAGCTGACCCAACAGATCGAAGACGATCGTCCGCCCGTCGCGGGAGAGGTCCGCGGAGAGCAGCGTCCCTTCGCGAGTCGTGATCGAGATCGTGTCGAGGGGAGCGGGAGATCCGATGTCCCCCGATTCCGGCTGGGCATGAGCGGAGATCGCGGTGACCGCGAGGATCACGAGACCGGTGACAGCGGCGCGCCCTGTGAAGCCCACGGATGTCAGCTTATCCCGACCCGTTACGGAGTCAAGGCCCGCTTGGCATTCCCAACGAAAAACCCCCGCCGGCTTCCCGACGGGGGCTCTCGAACCGGGCGGCGAGTGCCGCTCGGAGTCGCTCTTTACATCGAGCTCGACGAAAGGCGCTTGACGTTCGTCGCCTGGGCGCCCTTGGGGCCCTGCTCGACGTCGTACTCGACCTCGTCGTTGTCGCTCAGGGACTTGAAGCCCTCAGCGGAAATCGCCGAGAAGTGGACGAAGACGTCCGGCCCGCCGTTTTCCTGCTCGATGAAGCCGAAGCCCTTCGCGTCGTTGAACCACTTTACCTTGCCCTTAGCCATCTTTTTGTTCTTCCTTTGTCGTGTACTATGAGGTCCCCGGCCACTTGCCGGGGCCTTCCAGGGCTTCGGGCGCTACGCATGAAAAAAGCGCCGCTCTCTTCGGTGTTCCGTCGAGAGTCCGGCGCGTCGATTCGAGCGTTCGTTCTCTTGAACCCGTTTCCTGAAAGCTCCTACAGTCTACCCCCTTCGAGCGGCTTTGGCCAGCCCCGCGCGGTAGATTGACCGTCCATACTCCCACCATCCACGAGGTTAACGATGCCGCGACCGATCCTGATACTGCTCCTTTCCCTGCTCGCATCCGCTACCCTCCGCCCGGATGTCCTTCGCGCCCAGGCGATCGAAGTCGCGACCGTTTCCGGGGGCGCCGAGGAGCTTCCGTATCTCGATCAGCTTCCACCCCTGATCGATCGCGAGATCTTCTTCGGGAATCCCGAGATCTCGGGCGGCCAGCTCTCGCCCGACGGCCGCTGGGTCTCGTTCGTGAAGCCGCTCGACGGGATTCGCAACATCTGGGTCAAGGCGATCGACGAGCCGTTCGAGGCCGCGCGGCCCATGACCGCCGACTCGCTGAGGCCCGTGCAGGGATACTTCTGGAGCCGGGATTCGAGGGTCATCCTGTTCGTCCAGGACCAGGGCGGAAACGAGAACTTCCACGTCTACGCCGTCGATCCCGCGGCTCAGCCCGCCGAGGGCCTCGTGGTGCCGGCCGCGCGCGACCTGACGCCGCTCGAGAACATTCGCGCCGCCATCTACGCGGTGCCGGAGAACGATCCCGCGCACATCCTGGTGGGCCTCAACGACCGCGACGCCGCCGTCCATGACGTGTACCGCCTCGACATCGGCACTGGAGAGCGGGAGCTGGTCCTCCAGAACGATCAGAACGTCGCCCAGTGGGCGGCGGATCTCGACGGCCACCTGCGGCTCGGCATCCGCCAGACCGAGGAGGGCGGCTGGGAGATCCTGCGCGTCGACGGCTCCACGCTGACGACGATCTACACCTGCAACGAGCAGGAGTCGTGCTTCCCCGACCGCTTCCACAAGGACGGCAGACGCGTCTACCTGCAGACGAACAAGGGCGAGGGGGATCTCATCCGGCTCGAGCTGATGGACGTCGAGACCGGGGCGACCGAGCTCGTGGAGGTCGATCCAGAGGGAGAAGTCGACTTCAACGAAGCGATCTTCTCGAACGCCACCGAGGATTTGATCGCGACGTCGTATCTCGGCGACAGGACGCGCTACTACCCCAAGAACGACGCCTTCGCGCGCGACCTCGAGCGGATCGCCGAGGCGTTGCCGGAGGGCGAGTACGGCTTCCGCTCCATGACCGAGGACGACCGCCTGGTGCTGGTGGCCGTGGACTCCGACGTGGACCCGAGCTCGACCTACGTCTATGACCGCGAGACCGGGGAGGCCGAGCTTCTGTATCGAACTCGGCCCGAGGTCCCGACCGAGCACATGGCCGGCATGGAGCCGGTTCGCTACACGGCGCGCGATGGCATCCAGATCCCCGCGTACCTGACAGTTCCCCAGGGCGTCGAGCCGAAGAACCTCGCGGTCGTAGTCATGCCTCACGGCGGGCCATGGGGACGCGACGTCTGGGGCTTCGACGGCTTCGCCCAGTTCCTCGCCAATCGCGGCTACGCGGTGCTGATGCCGAACTTCCGCGGCTCGACCGGCTACGGGAAGGAGTTCATGAACCTGGGGAACGAGCAGTGGGGAACGGGCACCATGCAGCACGACATCTCGGACGGCGTGCAGTGGCTGGTCGACCAGGGGATCGCCGACCCCGAGAAGGTCGCGATCATGGGCGGCTCGTAC
>JAICNR010000156.1 GCA_025931135.1 Gemmatimonadota bacterium
AACAGGGACCGGAAGCGGTCCCAGTCGCGCTCCCCGGCGGGTCCCGAGATCACGTCGTACAGCGCGGCGATGATCGCGTCGATCGACTCCACGTCGGCGGGGTCCGCCGCCGGGGGCGCGGGCGGCGCGGCCGCGGGTTCCTCCTGCGCGACGGCGGGACGCGAGAACGAGAGCGCAAGGGCGAGCGGAAGAACGAACAGAGCGAGCGAGCGGCGCATGGGACTCCTCCGAGACGGTAGGGGATGGGCGATTCCGCCCGGCGACGGGAAGCGGCGGGGGCGCACCCCTCTGCAACCTGAGCCCCCCCGCACACGCCGTCAACGGCGGCCGCCTCCCGTGGACGCCCCCCGCCCACCCTTCAGTTCAAGGGCAGGCAGGGGGACGATGGCGATGTGGAGGGATCAGGGAGCCCGCGACGCGGCCGAATCGAAGGAGCTCGGGCGTTCCTGCGGCCGGTTAGCAGAAGTTCAAGGTTGGCACCGCCCCGAGCCCAAGTCAGTCCAACCGGAGGTCGACCAAGAGGGTCGAGATGCAAGGCGCGCGACGAGGGGACTCCGAGGCGTACGACTTGTACGCTGCAGGAGGACACGAGGAGCGCAACGCAGCAGATCGGCCCTCTTCATCGACCGAATCACATAGGGAGCCAGTAGGTGAATTTCACCGCCAACGTATTCTCCCCATCCGCCGTCATCGAGTCGTACAGGTTCTCCGGTGCCACGAACTCTCCCTCGTCGTCGAAGCCCGAGCGATTCTGCTGCCACACGAGGAAGAACGTGCTGCCCGGCTTCCACTCCCACCGCAGGACCAGGTTCGTGCGGTAGGACAGGATGTTGAAGTCGGGGTTCGCGAGCTCGATCACCGCGTCGCCGTCGGTGAAGGTCCAGTCCCCCGTCTCCTCGTCCCGGCTGGCCCCGGTGCCTGGCGCTTCGCCGTACACCCGCAGGTCGTTCGTCTCCGGCGCCGCCAGCTCGCCGATGTCCGAATAGCGGCCGGAGGCCGCGAACGGCTCGGCGTAGAGCTCGAGGCTGGTCTCCGGCGTGAACGAATAGTTCACGCGGATGGGCGCCGCGATCTCGCTCTGCTCGATCACGCCGAACAGGTAGCGGCCGCCGTACGTCACCTCGCCCCCCCCGCTCCGGGACGAGAGAAACTGTCGCGCGCCTCGGCTGCGGATGTAGCGCGGCTCCAGCGACAGGGTCAGCCGGTCCGTCGGCTGCGTGGTGAACTCGGGGTCGATCCGCCACTCCCAGCCTCCCAGGTCGTCCTGCCAGGTGAAGGACCGCAATCCGTACCGCGTGGGCTCGTTGAAGTTGCTGAAGATCCCGCCCGCCACCCAGTAGCCATGGGGCTGGGTCATCAGCGGACCACCGCGCGTCAGGTTGTCCGACTGGACCTCGAGATCGTGTCCGTGCTCGAGAAACCCGTTCCAGAAGTTGGTGAACGTGTAGTTGGTGTAGATGCCCACGTTCTGGAAGCGGTGCAGGCCGCTGAAGTTCCAGTTCGCGTTCTGGAACAGCCCGACGTTCCAGCGCCGGAAGAACTTGCCCGGCTCCGTGTCGTTGTAGCTGACGTTCGTCCACCCGGCGACGTCGTCCCCCCGGTTCAGCTGCCCGACGTCGTTGATCTCGAGTCCGGGCGAATCGAACCACAGGCCCCCGTTCCAGATCCACGTCCCGCTTCGCTTCCCGCCGCGCACGGCGGCCGACCATCCGGAGAGCGAGGTGCGGGACGGATCGAAGTCGACGTGGTCCGCGTCGGGGCGCTGGAAGTAATGGGCGCTCCGCTGCTGGATGTTCGCGATCGCCAGCGAGTCCCCGCCGACCCAGCTGTACCCCGCGTGGCCGAGGAGCTCGTACTCGCCGCCGTTGAACCGCTTGTTCCAGTCCAGGCCTCCCGCGAACGCGTTCTCGGTCAGAACCTCCGACAACGGATCGTCCGGGTCGACGTCCCGCTTCATGGCGGTCATCGTGAGCCCGACCGTGGAGGCGTCCTCTCCGAACTGTTGCTGCAGACGGAGGACTCCGTAGGTGGTGCGCGGCTCGACCCGGACATCCGCCGTCTCTCCGGTCGAGAGGTCGAAGGCCCGCGCCTGCTCCTCGTCGGTGATGGCGCCCAGCGCGCCCACGGTGAGCCCCGACGCCAGTCGGCCGGTCAGCTTGGTCGCCGCCAGGATCGTGGTCGTCCGGGGGGTGTCGACGAAGTCGCCGTCTGCCTGACCGTGCGGCGAGGCCCCGACGCGGCGGCTGTAGAAGAAGGTCGGCCCATTCCCGGTGAAGTTGTCCTGGCCGGCCGTGAAGAACGGCCGCCGCTCCTCGAAGAACGTCTCGAAGGCCGACAGGTTGACCTCGGCCGGGTCGGCTTCGACTTGCCCGAAGTCGGGATTGACGGCTGCATCCAGGGTGAGATTCGGCCCGAGGCCCATCTTGAAGTCCAGGCCTACCCGGGCGTCCATGTCCCGTCCGTCCTGAAACGGATCGTTCTGGTCGAACAGCGCCTCGCTCGTGAACGTCGCCGAGCTGGCCACGTAGGGCATGAACTCGATCCGCCGGGAGGACGGGATCGATTGAAGGCCGATCAGGTCCGCGAAGCGAGACGACCATCCGGTTTCCTCGCGCGGGATGAGCACCAGATAGGAGTCCTCGTTCGTGGAGGGCGTGTAGCGGTTGATGTTCACCCCCCACACGAGATCCTGCCCGGCGTTGAAGCGCAGCTGAGAGAACGGAATCCGCATCTCTGCCGTCCAGCCGTCTTCCTCGATTTCCGCTTCCGCTTCCCAGACCGGCTCGAACGTGAAGTCGCGATTGAACTCGTTGTCGAAGGGATGGAAATAGTCGATTCGCACGCCTGCGGCGGTCACAACGAACGTGTACGCGGTGCGGCGGTCGAGATAGGTGTCGAGCGAGACGATCAACCGCTCCGCGTTGCCCGGTTCGTCATGGCGGGTCATCAGGTTGCTGATCTGGTCCCGGTTGTCGCTGTGCATGCGGGCACCGACATACAGCGCGCCGTCGTCGAACAGGAACGCGATCTCCGTCTGATTGCGCGCGGGCTGTCCCTGATCGGGTTCCTTCTGGATGAAGTCCGTCACCCAGCGGGCCCCCTGCCACACCTCGTCGTCGAGGTGGCCGTCGATGTCGGGCGTGCCGCTTCGGAGGCGGACCGCTTCGACCTGAGCCCGCTCTCCGCTCCCAGCCGGCGGCCGGGTGGAGGTCTGCACCTCCGATGCGGGCTGAGCCTGAACGACTCCGGCAAACGTCAGTCCGGCCACTATTATACTTGTCAATATCGGGCGCATGATGTCACTTTCCGGATCGGCGTTGTTCGATCCTTCGAGCTATGGAGTCGTCCCGCCCACCGGAATCCAGACCAGGTCCGGACTCGGAGCGGGCTCGACCGGTCCTTCCGCGGGGGTCATCGAATCATCCTCGCACTCGGTGCCCTCGGCGGCCCCCGCGCTCCGAATCCCGATCGGCGCGGCCGTGAGGTGAATCACGGCCCGGATCTCGGGCGCACGGTAGAGAGTCACGGTCCGGCGGTCGGCCCGCGGAGCCACTTCGCCGTGCGCCGAGCCACGGGCCGCGGGCCGCGGCGCCTTCGTGGACTCGGAGTCCGGAGCCGCCCGTTTCCTCTCGGCCTCCTGCAGCGCGCCCGCGGCGCGGGCGTTCGCGCTCGGCGGGGGTCCGACGATCTGTCCCGGGGGCGGAGCCTCGACGATCGTCCTTGCGCCCGGATGGAGCGCCGCGAGCGGAACGACCAGGCAGGCGGCCCCGACACCCGAACGGAGGAGGAGCCCGGACGTCAGGATCCCCCGCGAGCAGCGCGCGTCGAGCAGCGCGGACACCCGCTCCCCGAACGCCGAGCGGCCGGCCATCGCGATCCCCATCGTGCCCCGGGCAACCGGACGAAGGCCGCGCGCCACGGCGATCAGGTGCTCGGCGTAATCGCAGGCGGAGGCGCCGGTACGGAGCACCTGGTCGTCGCATGCGCGCTCGCGTTCCGCGCGCAGGCGTCGCGCCGCCATCCACGCCAGCGGATTGAACCAGTGGACGGCGCACGCGAGACGCGCCACCAGCTGGTTCAGATAGTCGTGCCTGCGGACGTGGGCGAGCTCATGGAGCAGAACGTCTCGCTGGAGCCCTGGAGACCATTCGGTCGCGGTGGCAGGCAACAAGATGACGGGGCGCACGACTCCCCAGACCATCGGCATCACGCGGTCGGGGCAGATCCGCACGGATACCCGACGCGAGATCCCCATCCTGCCGCAGAGCGTGGTCACAAGCGCGGGGAGCTCGCCGTGATCGAGCAGCCTTGAGCCGCGGGCGATCCAGGCGATGCGGAAACGACCCACGACGATGCTGAGGATCACGATCGCCGCCCCCGCCGCCCAGACGAGGACGAGGAGCCGTCCGATTCCCGGGCCCGCCGCTGCGGCGGATCCCACGGTCGATGCGACGGTCACGGGTGCCGCCGGGAGCACCGGTACGCTCCACCCCGGCAACAGCCGCGCGAGGATCGGCAGGACCAGAGCGCTCGCGAGTCCCATCGTCCAGACCGCATGCCGGGTGGCGGCCGAGGCGCCGCGCAGGGCGGCGACCGCCGCCACCGTCGCCAGCAGGGCGAGCGTGCCTTTGATCGCTATGTCGAGCAACAGGGAGCTCATCGGGTCAACGCCCCTCCTTCCGGGCCGCTTCGATCATCCGGGCGAGGCGCTCGAGCTCCTCCTCCGTGACGTTGGACGACTCGACGTCGAGAAGGGTTGCCACCGCCTCCTCCAGCGAGTTGTCGAAAAAGGTCTGCAGCATGCGCCGGAGCGCGGAGCGGCGTGCCGATTCGACCGGCAGGGTGGCGTGGAACACGTACCGGGGGCCATCCTGCTCGTGTCGCACGTGCCCTTTCTCTTCGAGGATCCGTAGCATCGCCCGCACGGCCGAGTAGCTGGGCGGATCCGGCAGGCTCTCTCGCACCTCGGTGGCGGTGGCCGATCCCCTCCGGTAGACGATGTCCATGATCTGGCGCTCCCGGCGGCTCAGGTCCCCGTATTGATCGTCCTTCTTCGACATGCCGCATGTCCCTTCGTGAGCGTGCGCGTTCGCCGTGTTCCCGGCACCTTGTGCTATATTTTTAGCATGGTGCTGTTTTTATAGCACGTGGGACGCTCGGCTGTCAACCCCCGGCTGGGAAAACCGGGTCCGCAGTCCCGGGGTTTGCCCAACGGACGATGCGGTTCGCTCGGCCATTCAACTCGGTTGGCAGGTGACGCTCGCCTGGAGGTAG
>JAICNR010000033.1 GCA_025931135.1 Gemmatimonadota bacterium
GGCGAAGGCGCGGCTCTGGTACGCCTGGGAGAGCATGTCGGTACCGAAGAGCATGGCGCCGGAATCGAAGACGAACGACGCGAAGAAGGCGATCGTCGCGAGCGCCATGGCGCCGAAGACGATCCATCGGATCCGCCGATCGAGCTCCTGACGGTCGAGGTCCGCGCCCGGTGCCGGCCGCCGCCTGCCCGCGGCGGCCGGCTTCCCGGTCTTCGCGGCAGGCGGCTTCGACTTCCGCGACTTCGACTTCGCCCCGCGGCTCCGATCCGCGCTCACGGCTGCCTCCGATGCCGCGCGAAGAAGAACCATTGCGGCGAGACGAGGTCGAGGAGCCGGCGGCGCAGCGGTCCGGGCAGGAGTCTCGCCGCGCGCCCTGCGAGGCGGCCGGGACCGCTGTCGTAGCGATCGATCTGGGTGGCGAGCGCGGTGTCCGTTACGTCCTCTAGCTCGATGCCGTGCCTGGCGGCCGCCCGAAGGAGCTTCGCGTGGGTCGTAAAGCGGATGTCGTCGTACCGCTCGCCCCGGCCGCTCCAGCGGAGGAGCCGCTCGGCGAACGGCCGCGGCCACCAGGACAGCGTGGGGATCCGATAGTGCGGCTCGATCGGGGCGAAGCGGTTACCGGCCGTGAGGTAGACGCGACCGGCCGGAGCGAGCGCGCGCGCGAGCTCCGCGAAGAACCGGTCCAGGCTCGCGACGTGCTCGTACACGTGGTTGGCGATGCCGAAGTCGATCGCGCCGTCCGCGACCGGCAGCGCCTCCAGATCGGCGACGGCCATGCGCTCGGTCTCCTCCATGAAGGATCGATCGATCTCGAAGCCCACGATCGCACGGCCGGAAAGATCCTCGAGCGCGCGGGTCATGATGCCGGTCCCGGCGCCCAGATCGACCACCCGGGTGGCCGACTCCAGGTGCTCGGCGCACATGGCGTATACGAGCTCCGCCTTCCGCACCCTGGAGGCGCGGTACCCCGGGCTCGTGACGTGGCGCAGGTAGAACGTCCCCTCGCTCACGCCCGCTCCGTGGCCGACGCGTACACCGCATCGAGACGGTCCACGATACTATCCCAGCCGAACCGCTCACGCACGCGCGCGCGCCCCGCGTCTCCGAGGGTGCGGCGTCGCGCGGGATCGGAGAGGAGCGCTGCGATCGCGCGCGCAAGCGCTTCCGGCTCGTCCTCGACCAGAAGCCCCGTCCGGCCGTCCTCGACGATGTCGACGATCCCTCCGCGCCGCGTGGCGACGACCGGCACCCCGTAGGACATCGCCTCGAGCAGGACGACTCCGAGGCCTTCGGTGTCCTCCCGCTCGTCCAGGGTCGCCGGAAGAACGAAGCACGCCGCTCGCCGATAGGCGGCCACCAGCTCCTCGGTCGTCACGCGGCCCAGGAAGTCGACGCGGTCGGAGATCCCGAGGGCCGCCGCGCGCGATTCCAGCGGGCCGCGCTCGGGCCCGAACCCCACAACCTCGAGTCGCCAGGGGGACGCCTCGATCTCGGCCAGCGCCTCGAGGAGCCGGTCGACCCCCTTCCGCGCGACGAGCCGGCCGACGAACAGGATGCGCGGGGCCTCGGCGGACGCATCCCCGGCTCGTACCCCGGCGTGCGTATCCCCCGCGGGTCCCTCCTCGGGGAGCGGGACGCCGTAGGGGATCACCCGGATCGGCCGCCCCCTCGCGTAGGCCGCGATCATCTCCCGCGTGCTCTCCGAAATCGCGACCAGCGCGGAGCGCGCGCAGTACCAGCGCAGGAACGGGCGCGCGGGCGGAAACCGTTTCTCGGCCCAGCGGATCTCGGCGCCATAGAAGGTCGTCACGAGCCCGGCGCCCGCGCCCCGAGACGCCGCCCATCCCGCCAGCCCGTGCGGCACGGCCCAGTGGACGTGGACGACGTCGTACCGCCTCCGGCGGCCGAGCCGCCACGCCGCGCTCACCCCGGCCGCGAGATAGCCAGGGACGAGCGTCGCGTACCTCGGGTGCCGTTGCAGCCGGTCGGGAACCGTCTCCTCGTGGGTGAGCCGTTCGAACCGTGCCGGGGCATAGCGGAAGCGACGAACGGAGACGCCGCGCGCCTCCGCCCCCGGCTTGCCGCGCCACGCCGGGGCCAGCACGTCGACCTCGTGGCCGCGCTCCGCTTGCTTCTCCGTCAGGGTCACCAGCCACGGAGTGATCACGTCCTGGGGGTCGCGCGGCCAGGCAGTGACGACGTGGAGGATCCTCACGGCCCGGCGGAGGGCGCGACGGGCTCGGGCGCGATCCGGACCGCGATCGCGATCCGATTCGGTCCCGCGTGCACGACCTCGAGCTCGTCGATATGGGGCGCGAGAGCGCGCGCGAGGAAGTCCCGAGTCAGAGGCTCGACCAGGATGTGCGTCGCGCCTTTTTCGCGGATCGACGCCCAGGTCGCCTCCGGGTCGCCGTGGAACGGATACACGAAGCTCGGGCGACTGCCGCTGAAGTACCATGCGAACGTGGGCTTGCGCGCGACGATCACGGCGTCCGGCGCCTCGTGACCGATCCAGTCGGCAACCTCGAAATAGTCCTGCCAGAAGGGCTGATAGCCCGCGAGCCAGTCGCCGTCGAGCCATGCCCGCGTGAACCGCCACTGGGAGGGGACCTCGCGGAGCGAGCCCACCGCCATCACCGCGATCACCGCGACCACGAGCGTCTGCCCGAGGCGGGCGGAGCGCGTCACGAGCTTCGATACGGCTTCGGCTCCCACCAGGACGTACAGGTAGAGGAGCGGCGCGAGCGTCAGGAAGAAGCGGTCTCCCGTCCACGCCCAGACCGCGAGGATCGCAAGGGTCGCGAGCCCGTAGACGTCCCAGACCGTGAACCCGCGCTTCCGGACCGCGCCGACCACGCCGAACGCGAGCAGGATCCCGCCGATCAGGAGCGAGAACACGCGCACCGCCGGCGGGGGCCGCATCCCGGGGCCCTCCGCCGGCAGCTGCCGCAGGGGCCAGAACATCTGGGGGAAATCCGCCCGCGCGTAGTGATCGAGGTTGGACACCGCGCGGTCGGCGTACCCGGTGGCCTCCATCCGCTCGCTGGTCGGGTCGAGCCGGTTCTCGATCGAGACCTGCTCGAGGTAGCCGCCGGTCTCCGGCGGTCGGCGCGTCGTCCAGAGGAACCACGGAACGACCCCCAGCAGGACGACCGCCGTCACGACGGCCGCGCTCCGCCAGCGGCGCTCGATCAGCGCCACCAGGCCGGCCGCGCCGAGGAGGGCGACGCCGGCGGTCCGGACGTAGAACGAGAGCAGCGCGATGAGCGTAGCCCCGAGCCACCAGCCCCACGGCCGATCCCCCTCGTCATCGCGGGCGCGCGCGTAAGCGGCGAGCGCGACCAGCGTCGCGGCGACGTAGCTCATGTCCGAGAGCACCCAATGGGTGTAGATGCGAAACACCGGGTAGAGGCCGAAGAGCCAGACGGCGGCCGCGGCGGCCCACGCCGGGACGGCCGGATCCCGGCGGGCGAGCGACCAGAGACCCCAGAGCGCGACTCCGCCCGCGACCAGCGACTCCACCTTGAGACCCACGTACTCGCCGCGGAAGATCCAGTAGAAGGGCACGAGGAGGAGGGCGAAACCGGGCGGGTAGACGGTCTCTGGCGGCGTGCCCGGCGTGATGAGGTCCACGTACCCCCGTCCCGTGGCGAGGGCCTTGGCGAGCGCGTAGTAGCGGACGTTGTCGCCGCCCGTGAACAGGTAGGGATCGAAGACCGCCGCCGCGATCGCCATCGCGACCCCGCCGCCGATCCAGGCCCAGGCGCGCGGAGACGACGACCAGGCGGGTCGTTTCACTCCTCTGCCTCGGGGTCTCTCCCCGCCGTCAATCGCCGCTCCATCTGATCGATCCGGTCCCGGACCTGGGCGACTGCCTCGGCGAGGAAGCCGAGCGCGAACAGGAGCACCCCGAGGACGACGAGCAGCGTGACGAGGTACAGGAGCGGCCGGTACCCCTGTCCGAGCGCAAAGCGGTACCAGAGCGCGACGATCCCGGTCAGGATCCCGAGGAACGTCAGTATCGCGCCCGAGCCGCCGAACAGGAGCATCGGCTTCCGCAGGAACGATGTCAGGGTCTTGACCGCGAGCAGATCCAGCGATCCGCCGACGATGCGGCCCCAGCCGGAGTACTTGGGGCGGCCTCGGGTCCGCGGATGGAGCTCGATCGGGATTTCGCCGATCCGGTAGCCGCGATCGTGCGCCAGCACGACGAAGAAGCGGTGCCAGTCGTGCCGCAGCGGGAGCTCGTCGAGGACCTCGCGGCGGAAGGCCTTCATCGCGTTGAGGTCGTGCACCGGCACGTCGAAGAGGTGTCGGGAGAGCCAGTTGTAGGTTCCCGATACGAACTGCTTCTCGTACCGTCCCTGCTTCCACCCCGTGACGAGGTCGTAACCTTCGCCGAGGTGGTCGAGGAAGCGAGGGATCTCTTCGGTCGAATGCTGGAGATCGGCGTCGAACAGGACGAGCCAGCGCCGGGGTGTTGCGGCGGCCCCCGTGACGAGCGCCTCGGTCTTGCCGCGATTCCGCGCGTGGCGCCGGATCCGCACCCGGCCGGGGAACTCCGCCGCCGCGGCCTTCACGGCCTCGCCCGTCCCGTCCGTCGAGCCGTCGTCCACGACCACGACCTCGCCGGTGAGGCCATGCGTCCGCCACGTCCGGGCGAGGGCCTCGAAGAGAGCCGGCACGTTCTCGACCTCGTCGAAGGCCGGCACGATGACGGCGAAGTCACTGCGGGGACTCGTCGGATCCACCGGGCCACTCTCTGGGGAGTCGCGATCGAAGGGCGCCCTAAGGCTACCGGGGCCCCCGGCGGGCCGCAAGACGTCTTCGGGCTTCACGTTCCGTCCCCCTCCCCGACCGCGACCGTCAGCACTTCCTCGGTGGCGACCGCGGCGGCGTCCCACGTGAACCCGCGCGCGCGCTCGATCGCGCGCGTCTCCATCCGCGCCCGACCTTCCGGGTCCGTGACGGCCGCCATCATCGCGCCGGCCAGCGCAGCGACGTCCCCGTGCGGCACGACGCGCCCCGTCTCGCCGTCGATTACCGTGTCCCGAAGGCCCGGGGCGTCGCTCACGATCGCGATCGTCCCCACGCGCTGGGCCTCGATCGAGGAGAACCCCCATCCCTCCTTGGGGCTCGTGTACCCGACCGCCCACGCGCGCCGGAGGAGCTTCCACTTCTCCTCTTCCCCCACCCAGCCGGGGAACTCCACCCGCGGGCTGAACTCGAGGGCGCGGGCTTCGCGCTCGAGCTCGGGCCGGTGATCCCCATCCCCCGCGATCACGAGCCGCGCCCCGGGCAGCGCTGGCGCGATCCGCGCGAACGCCGCGAGCAGGAGATCGATCCGCTTGTAGCGCTTGATCCGCCCCAGATAGACGAAGAGCGGCTCGGGGTCCTTGGCTGTCGCCAGCAGCGCCCGCTCGTCCGGCACGTCGGGGAGGCCGTTCGGAATCACGCGGATCCGCGCCGGATCGACCCCTCGCCGCTCGAGATCCTGCGCAGTCGACTGCGAGACGGCGATGAACGGACAATGCGAGTACACGAGCGGGATCGGCCGTTCCGACAGGAACAGGTACGTCCCGAACACCGGGTTCGTCTCTTCGAAGATCGTCTTCCCGAAGAGGTGGTGGACGAGCGCCACGACGGGTCGCTTTACGAATAGCGGCGTGTAGAACGGCACCTTGTTCACATCGTCGACGACGACATCGTAGGCGTTCCGCGAGAGGAACGTCCGCCAGGCGCGCGGGACCGTGAAGTTGAACGTCGCGCGCGCGCGGCCTCGCCGAATCACATTGATCCCGTCCAGCCGCTCCTCCGGCGGGGCATCCCCGTGAGCGACGCACAACAGATCGACCCGGTGACCGCGTTCGGCGAGCCGGCGGAACGTCTCCCGCAGGTGGATCTCGGCGCCGCCTGCTTCGGGATGCGTCCAGTCCTGCCAATTCACGACCAGGATCCGCATCGCGGCCGCGGTCACGCGGGCCTCCGCGCCACGACCCCGATCGTGTGCGCGACCCAGCGCGCGGCGCGGGGACGGAGCAGCAGCCCTCGAAACCGCTCCCGTGTCTCCCTCAGAGCTCGCGGCGCCCGCGGCCTCAGCGGCAGATCGAGCGACACACGCTTCGCCCCCTCGCGGGCGAGCCGGTATGCCAGGCTCGGGACCATCGTGTCTCCGTACGAGTCCGCGAGGACATAGCCGGCATCCTCCACCAGGTCCTCGAGCTCGTTGATCGAGTACTCGGTCTCCCAGCCCGCGAACCAGCGGTCGACCCGGATCGCGGCGCGTTTGATCGCTGTCCATGGGTGCCAACGCTGCGGGACGTCGACGACCAGCAGACCGCCGGGCACGGTCACACGCAGGTTCTCGGCGAGAAATCCCCGGGGATTCCCGAAATGCTCGAGGACACCCTGGTGGAACACCGCGTCGAACGTCGCGTCGCGGAACGGCAGGTGGAACGCGTCCCCGCCGACGATCCCGCGACCGACCAGGGAGGGCGCGGCGCGGGCGGTCAACCCGAGGGCCTCGAGGCTGGCGTCGAGGGCGAGCGCGCGATGCCCGAGCGCCGCGAGCGCCGCCGTGTCGCGCCCCGTTCCGGAGCCGATCTCGAGGACCCGCGCGGGAGCCGGTCCCAGGTGCCGGATCAGCGCCTCGATCACGGCCGGGCTCGACGGATACACCCGATCCAGGTCCCGCTTTCCGGACCAGAACCGGCTCCACGGATCCGTGGCGCTCCTCACCGTCCGTGCTCCAGGCGGTCCGCTTCGAAGGCGGGCATGCCGGCGCGTCGGATGGCCGCCTGAGCCGCGGCCACGTCGTACCGCAACCGGGCGATCCGGAGGCGCGCGCCCTCCCGCTCGAACACCGCGCACGCGGCCCGCGGGTCGCCGTCCCGGGGCTGCCCCACCGCGCCCGGGTTCACGAGGTAGCGGCCTGGCGCCTCCAGCCGGACCTCCCCCGAGGCGGGGATATCGACCCGCTGCGGCACGCCTCCCTCCGGTGGCTTCCGCCAGCCCGCGGGGACGTGGGTGTGGGCGTAGAACCCCCAGCGTACGACGAGCGCGTCCAGCTCCCGGTCCGCGTCGGAGGAACCCATCACGTACGAGAAGCCGTCGGGATCCGCCACGCTTCCGTGGAGGAGAAGGACGTCGTCGAGCTCGATCGTCGGCGGCAGGCTGCCCAGCCACTCCAGGGTGCTCGCGTCGAGGAGCTCGGCCTGTCGCTCGATCGCGGCGCGGGCATGGGGATTGAAATCGTCGCGGAGCCTGGGATCGACCGCGGCGGCGTCGTGGTTCCCGCGTACCGTGCCCGCGCAACGCTCGCGAATCAGCTCGACGCAGGCGGCGGGGTCGCCCCCGTATCCGACCACGTCCCCCAGGCACCAGATCTCCACCACGCCTTCCGCCTCGAAATGCGCGAGCGCCGCTTCGAGGGCCTGGAGATTCGCGTGCACGTCGGCCACGAGACCGAAGCGCGAAGCGGTCCGACGGATCACGTAGCGATGAGATTCAGCTTGTGGGCGAGCGCGTCCAGCACGCCGTTGACGAAACGGGGGGAGTCGGAGCCTCCGTAGCGGGACGCCAGCGTCACCGCCTCGTCGATGGCGACCTTCCAGGGCACGTCCTCGACGTAGCGGAGCTCCGCGATCGCGATGCGCAGGACGTTCCGGTCTATGATCGACATCCGCTCGAGGTCCCAGTTCTCCGCCGCCCCGGCGAGGGCGTCGTCGATCTCCGGCATCCGTTCCGCGAGGACGCCGACCAGCCGCTCCGCGTGCTCGCGGGTCTGGCTGCCGACCTGGCGACGCGCGAAGAATTCCGCCGCCTCATCGGCGAGTGGCCGCTCGCGACCCCGCACTTCCCAGGCATAGAGGATCTGGAGCGTCCAGCGGCGGGCCTTGTGCCGCCGCCTCACGAGATCCGGAAGCCCCGCACCGTCGGCTTGCCTCCCTCGCGCAGCCGCTCGAAGAGCAGGGCCTGCTCGAGGGCCGATCGCGCCGCTTCGCCGCCCTTGTCTCCGCGCCGTCGATCGGCGCGTTCCTGCGCCTGCTCGAGTGTGTCGGTCGTCAGGACGCCGAACGCGAGCGCCACGTTGATCTCGCCCGCGAGTCGCTGGAGCCCGCGGGCGGCAACCCCGGCCACGAATTCGAAGTGCGGCGTCTCGCCCCGGATCACCGCCCCCAGCGCGACGACCGCGTCCACCTCGGGCCCGACGGCGACCACCTGGCGGCATGCCGGCGCCAGCTCGAACGCCCCGGGCACCTCGTACTCGTAGATGTCCTTTTCGTCCACCCCCGCGTCGAGGAGTGCTTCGCGGGCTCCCGCCGCAAGCTCGCGACTGATCTCCTCGTTGAACCGCGAGACGACCAGCGCGACGCGGCGATTCGCTCCGGTAACGCCCTGGCGGGAAGGTTGGACGCCCATCTTGGCCTCTCAGTGGCGCAGGGTGTGGCCGAGCTTGTCCCGTTTCGTGTCGAGATAGCGACGGTTGTGAGGGCCGGGCTGGATCTCGATCGGCACGTGCTCGGTGATGCTCAGGCCGTAGCCCTCGATCGCGGCGCGCTTCTGTGGGTTGTTCGTCAGCAGTCGGAGCGTCGTGAGCCCGAGGTCGACCAGGATCTGGCACCCGATCCCGTAATCGCGCGGATCAGGCCGGAACCCGAGATGCTCGTTGGCCTCGACGGTGTCCATCCCCTGATCCTGCAGCATGTACGCCTTGAGCTTGTTCACGAGCCCGATCCCTCGCCCCTCCTGGTGCATATAGAGGACGACTCCTTCGCCTTCTTCGGCGACCTGCCGCATCGCGTGATGGAGCTGCGCGCCGCAGTCGCATCGCACGCTGCCGAGTACGTCACCCGTGAAGCAGGAAGAATGAACGCGGACGAGCACGTCGTCCTTTCCCGCCACGTCTCCCTTCACCAGGGCCACATGATGCTCGTCGTTGATCGTCGAGCCGTAGAGGATGAGGCGGAAGTCGCCCCACTCGGTCGGGAGCGGGGTCTCGGCCTCGCGGACCACGAGCTTCTCCTTGAGTCGCCGATACTTGATCAGGTCCTCGATCGTGATGATCGGCAGGTCGTGCCGCTGGGCGATCTGGATTAGCCGCGGAAGACGCGCCATCGTGCCGTCGTCGTCGATCACCTCGCACAGGACCCCTGCGGGAGCCAGTCCCGCGAGCCGCGCCAGGTCCACGGCCGCCTCGGTGTGTCCCGCCCGACGGAGAACGCCGCCGTTCATCGCGATCAGCGGGAACACGTGCCCGGGCCGGGCCAGGTCCGCGGGCCGCGTGCCGGGATCGACGAGTGCCCGGATCGTCGCCGCGCGGTCGGAGGCGCTGATCCCCGTCGTCGTTCCCGCCCGCGCGTCCACCGACACCGTGAATGCGGTCTCGTGGAGCGCCGTGTTCTCGAGCACCATGGGCTCGAGGCGGAGCTGCACGGCGCGCTCACGGGTGAGCGGTGCGCATATCAGCCCTCTGCCTTCACGGGCCATGAAGTTGACCGCTTCCGCCGTCGCCATCTCCGCGGCCATGACGAAGTCGCCCTCGTTCTCCCGATCCTCGTCGTCGACGACAACCAGGATCCGTCCGGCTCGAACCGCGGCGAGGGCCTGCTCGATCGGTGTGAAGCGGACGGGTTGGATCATCCGGTCCTCGCGCCGAGGTCGGCCACGGGTTGTCCTTCCACGAGGTGCTTCAGGTAGCGAGCGATCATGTCGTACTCCACGTTCACTCCGTCTCCCGGGGTCAGGTCCGGGAAGGCCGTCGCCCCCCACGTATGGGGGACGATCGAGAGCCGCACGCCGCCCGGGTCCGCGTCGAGGATCGTGAGGCTGACGCCGTCGACGGCGATCGATCCGCGGGGCGCCGCGAGCTCGCGGCCGGTCGGCAGGGACACGGAAAGGTACCGGTTCTCCCCTTGCCGTTCCATCGAACGGACGGTCCCCACGCAGTCCACGTGTCCCTGCACGAAGTGCCCGCCGATGCGATCTCCCACGGCGAGCGCGCGCTCAAGGTGGATGCGACGACCCACTTGCAAAGACCCGAGCGTCGTGCGTCGGATCGTCTCCCGGACGGCCTCGACCAGGAACGTGTCGGCGCCGGCCTCCGTGACCGTAAGGCACACCCCGGCGACGGCCACGGACTCTCCGGTCGCGAGCTCGGTGGCCCAGGGAGCCGACAGCCGGAGCCGCCGCCCCTCTCCGAGAGGCTCGATCGCCTGGACGACCCCGATCGTGTCGATGATGCCGGTGAACATCCGCGAGAAAGTAGCGCCCCGGCCGGGCGCTCGCCGATTCAGGAAAGGAGGCCGCTCACCGAGACGTCCGGACCGTGGGTCTCCCAGACGGGATCGCGAAGCCGTAGGGCGCCCGCGGGGCCGTCCTCCGCCCAGAGCGGGAGGGCCCCGGGGGCGGTCTCCCAGTCGGGAGACACGAACAGCGTCCAGCGGTCCGCCAGCCGCGCCGTCACGAGCGCGGCCGCGAGCGTGGGGCCCGGCTCGACGAGGGCGCCGGTCACTCCCCGCGCGGCGAGGCGCTCGGCCACGGCCACCAGATCGAGGCCTCCGGCGCCGGTCGGCACGCGCTCGACCTCGACCCCGCGGGCCGCGAGCGCGGCGGCGCGCTCCGGCGGGGCCTCCATGCCACACAGGACGACGACGGGCGATTCCGCCGCCGACTTCGCCAGCCGGGAGTCGGGCGGGAGCCGGAGCCGCGAGTCCAGGACCACGCGCAACGGCCGGATGCGGGGCCACGGCGCGGAGGAAGGATCGCCGGGCACGCCACCCTCGGGTGGCCAATCCCTCACCGTCAGGAGCGGGTCGTCGGCGAGCGCGGTCCCGATCCCGATCACGGTCGCAGGATGCAAGCGGCGGAGCCGGTGCACCGCTCGCCGAGCAATGTCGCCCGTGATCCAGCGCGCGCCGCCTTCCCCGCGCGTCAGGCGGCCGTTCAGCGTGATCGCGCTCTTGAGATGGAAGAACGGCCGGCCGGTCCGAACGAAATGGAGCCAGGGCTCGACCAGGGCCGCAGACTCGCGGACCCGGACACCGCCTTCGACCGCGATCCCCGCCTCCGCGAGTCGCGTCGCTCCCCCCTTCCCCACGTACGGGTCCTCCGCCGCATAGACCACCCGAGCCACTCCGGCAACGACGAGCGCGTCGACGCACGGTGGCGTGCGTCCGTGATGGGCGCACGGCTCGAGGGTGACGAAGGCGGTCGCGCCGCGGACGTCTTCGCCGGAGGCGGCGGCGGCTCGGAGCGCGAGGACCTCCGCGTGCGCTTCGCCCGCCCGGTGATGGAAACCCTCTCCCAGGATTCGTCCGCCGGCGTCCGCGATCACGCAGCCGACCATGGGGTTCGGCGCGGTCCCCCCTCCGCCGCGCTCCGCCAGGGCGATCGCGCGGTCCATGAGCCGCTCGTCGCGCGCCGGTTCGATCAAAGGCCGGCACGGACCGCGACGGCGGCGAACGCGTTGCCGTCATGAACGCCGCCCTCGATGGAAGCGGTCAGGAGGAGGAGCGCGAAGTCGAGGCCGGCGTAGATGGTGGGATGGGTGCTGGATGGTTCGATCGATCCCGCGACCGCCCCACCCGAGGTGGAAAGCTCGGAGGGGATCGTGTAGTCGGCCTCGATCCGCGTGCGATCGATCCCGACACCGACGTAGGGGGAGAGGACGACGAGGCTCTTCGAGAGGTCCGCACGGAGCGAAGTCACAGCTACGTCCCCGCGGAACGACACCTCGTCGGGTTCGCCATACGCGATCTCCCCGGTCCAGGCGCGCGCCAGCGAGACGCTCAGCGCCGGCGAGAGCGCGGTCTCGCCCAGGAGCCCCAGCCGGACCCCGAGCCCGTAGACGCTCGTGACGTCCTCGATCTCGTCACGCGCCGCGAGCCATCCGACGCGTCCCAACACGTCAACGGCGCCGAAGCCACCGAGTGCGCTCCCCGGCGCGATCCCGTCCGTGATCCCGAGCGCGCCGCGGACGCCCACGCCCGGCAGGAGGAAGTCCAGCGTGCCCGCGGGGCGCTGCGGGTCCTCGATCTCCACGCTCGTGGCGTGGATCGCCGCCGACACGAGGAAATGGCCCAGGCCCCCTGTCGTCCTCGCCGGTCCGGTCAGCGGGCTTCCGCCCGCAACGGCCTGGCCGAGCCCCCGGGTGCCGTCGTCGATCGCGGCTCGCACGCGCTCCTCCGAGATCCCCTGCCCGCGCGCCGGACCCGCCACCGCGATCGCTGTCAGCGCCGCGAGCCCGATCCATGGCCTCACTCCCATGACACCTCCTCCCCCGCGACCACCTCCCCGATCGCGATCGGCCGCTCGCCGCGCCGCGCGCACTCCTCGGCTACCCGTTCCGCCTCGTCCCGCGCGACGTACAGGCAGAAACCGATCCCCATGTTGAAGACTCGGACCATCTCGGCGCGCGAGACGTTCCCCTCGCGCGCGAGGAATTCGAACACAGGCGGCGGATCCCAGCTTCGCTCGCGGAGCCGGATCCCGACGCCGTCCGGAAGCGGGCGGAGAAGGTTCCCCTCGAACCCGCCGCCGGTCACGTGCGCGCATCCGTGGAGCGCCGGGTCGTCGAGGAGCGGTAATACCGCCTCCAGGTACGAGCGATGGACCGCGAGCAGCACGTCGGCCCAGGACCCATCGCCCCACGGGACCGGATCTCCGAGCGATCGTCCCCCGGCGAGCGCGACCTTGCGGGCCAGCGTGTACCCGTTCGTGTGGAGTCCGCTCGAGGTGAGCCCGAGCACGACGTCGCCCGGCGCGACGGCCGCGCCCAGACGCTCCAGACGCGCCCTGGGCGCGACCCCCACGATGAACCCTGCGAGGTCGTAGCCATCCGCCTCGTAGACGTCGGGCATCTCCGCCGTCTCTCCGCCGAGAAGGGGGATCCGGTTCTCGCGACAGCCGCGGGCGAACCCCTCGACCAGCGCGAGCGCGACGCCCTCGTCGAGGCGGCCGGACGCGATGTAGTCGAGAAAGAAGAGCGGACGCGCCCCCTGCGCCAGCAGGTCGTCGACGCAGTGGTTCACGAGATCCTGGCCCACGGTGTCGTGCCGCCCGGCGGCGCGCGCGACCAGCACCTTCGTTCCCACGCCGTCCGCGGACGCGACCAGGACCGGGTCCGCCTCCGCCACTCCCGCCAGCGAGAAGCACCCTCCGAACCCGCCGATCTCGCCGAGAACGCTTCCGTCGCGCGTGGTCGCGACGATGGCCCCGAGCCGCGACTTGAACCGGTCCGCGGCATCCAGGTTCACACCGGCAGCGCGGTAGACGGGCGCCGGGTCTCGGCCTTCAGGCATGGATGTCAGGCATTCAGCAGGATCGGAGAGTACTCGAAGTGCGTGAGCCGCTTGTACTCCTGGAAGCGCTCCTCGATCTCCTGTGGCTCGAGGTCGGCCAGCTTCTCGGTCGAGAACGCCTCGCAGCAGAGCGATCCCATCACCGAACCGTAGATCGTGGCCCGGCGGATCCCCTCGGCGGAGCGGTCACCGGTCGCCGCCAGGTACCCGAGGAACCCCCCGGCGAACGAGTCGCCGGCACCCGTGGGATCGATGATCGAGTCGAGCGGGAGACCCGGCACCGCGAAGATGCCTTCGCGGGAGAAGGTCACGACGCCGTCCTCCCCCTTCTTCACCACGAGGAGCTCGAGACCGTGCTCGAGGACCCGCGCGGCCGCCTTCCGCAGCACGGGCTCGCCGGCCAGCTGACGTGTCTCCGAGTCGTTGATCAGCAGGATGTCGACGCTCTCGATCGCACTGCGCAGCTCCGTCGGGGTGCGCTCGATCCAGTAGTTCATCGTGTCGAGCGCCGTCATAGCGGGCCGCTCGACCTGCTCGAGAACGCTCAGCTGAAGCTGCGGAGCGATGTTCGCGAGAAACACGTTCGCGGTGCGGCGAAAAGTCTCGGGAATCTGCGGCTGGAAGTTCGCGAAGACCCCCAGATTCGTATACGTGGTCTCGCGAGCATTGAAGTCGTACCCGTACTTCCCGCCCCAGCGGAACGTCTCGCCCTCGACGACCTGGAGCCCCGCGAGGTCGATGCCACGCGTACCCAGCAGCTCGACGTGCTCGTCCGGGAAATCCTCGCCCACGACGCCGACCAGACGCACGTCCGTGAAATACGAAGCGGCGAGGCCGAAATAGACCGCCGCACCGCCGAGGGCTCCCCGACGCTGCCCGAACGGGGTATCCACGTCGTCCAGCGCCACCGATCCAACCACGAGAATGGACATTTCGCCTCGACCTCCTACATCGATTCAGGGGCGCTCACGCCCAGCAGGGAGAGTCCTTCACGGAGTGCGGTCTGCGTCGCCCCCGCGAGGGCCAGGCGAGCGCGGGCGAGCGACTCGTCTTCGACCAGAATGCGGTGCTCGTGATACCAGAGATGGAAGCGCCGCGCAAGCACCTCGAGGGCGTCCGTCAGCCGGTGCGGCTCGAGCGCGTCCGCAGCGTCGGATACGACGTCGGGCAGGTCGTCGAGCCCTCGCAGGAGCTCGAGCTCCCGCTCCGCTTCGAGCAGACGCAGCGACTCTGGGGGGCCTGCCACCGCGGGATCCAGGTCCGGTCGCTCGTTCCGCTCGAAGACGCCCGCGATCCGCGCGTGCGCGTACTGGACGTAATAGACCGGGTTCTCGTCGGACTGCCGACGCGCCAGATCGAGATCGAACGTCATGTGCGTATCGCCCTTCCGCATGAGGAGGAACCAGCGCGTGACGTCCACCCCCACGTCGTCCAGCAGCTCCCTCAAGGTGACCATCCGGTTGCGCCGGGTCGACAGCCGTACCTCCTCTCCATCCTCGATCAGGCTGATCTGCTGGTAGATCACGGTCCGTAGCCAGTCCGGCGGATAGCCGAGCGCTCGCAGTCCGGCTTGCATCCGCACCGCGTAGCTGTGATGGTCCGCGCCCCAGACGTCGATCGCCTGATCGAAGCCTCGCTCGTGCTTGTCCCGATGATACGCCAGATCCGGAAGCAGGTAGGTGGGAAGACCAGTGCTCTTGACCAGCACGCGGTCCTCGGTGTCGCCATAGTCGGTAGCGCGTAGCCACATCGCGCCGTCCTTCTCGTACGCCGCGCCGATCGTGCGGAGCTCGTCCAGCGTCTTGTCCATCCGGCCGTCGCGATAGAGCGTGGACTCGTTGAACCAAACGTCGAACGCCACTCGGAACCGCTCGAGGTCGCTCCTGATCCCGGCGCTGATCCGGTCGCCCGCGAACGCTCGGAACTCGGCCAAGCACGCCTCGAGCGGCATCTGATGCAGAGCGTCGCCCCGCTCGGCCGCGAGCTCGCGAGCCAGCTCCGCGATGTACTCTCCCTGGTAGCCCTCTTCGGGGAAAGGGAAATCCGGTTCCCCGAGCTGCCGGTAGCGGGCGTGGACGGACGCTCCGAGGATGTCCATCTGACGTCCGGCGTCATTGAAGTAGTACTCGCGGGTCACCTCAGCGCCCTGGCTCGCGAGGAGCGCCGCGATACCGTCGCCCAGCGCGGCGTTCCGCGCGTGCCCGACATGGAGAGGACCGGTGGGGTTCGAGCTCACAAACTCGACGTTGATCCGGCGACCGGCGAGCCGATCCGAGCGGAGGAAGCCGGAAGCGTCGGCGAGGATCCGGCGCACCCCGTCCTGGAGGTACGGCCGCGCGAGCCGGAAGTTCAGGAAGCCGGGACCCGCCACGTCGGGCGCCTCCCAGCGCTCGGAGTCGAGCGCCAGGGCGCCGGAAAGCTCGGCCGCGATCTCCCGCGGGTTCCGGCCGAGCGGGCGCGCGAGCGCCAGCGCGACCGGACTCGCCCAGTCCCCGCGCGAGCGGTCATTCGGACGCTCGACGGCCACCTCGCCGGCAGGCCAGCCCCGCTCCGCGCACAGGGCGACCAGGCGGGAGCGCAACTCCTCGCGCGGCCTCATTCGCCCTTCTTCTTCTTTTTCGCTCCCCCGCGCCGTCCGGGAACACCTCCCGGCTTGACCGCGGTCTTGTCGGCGACCGCCTCCGGTCCGGGGGGCGACGCGCCGGCCGCGGCGGGCTCCGCCTGGGCGCCGTCCGGTTTGCCGGATTCCCCCTTCCCCGCCTCGGCCTTCGCCTTGCTCTTGTACTCCGCGCTCCTGTAATCGGTGATGTAGAACCCCTCGCCCTTGAACAGGAAGCCGGCGCCGCCCGAGATCTGACGGTCGCCCCGCCCGCCGCATGCCGGACACCTTCGCGTCTTCGTCCGGCTCGACATCTTCTCGAAGTGCTCGAATTGACGGCTGCAATCTCGGCAGCGATAGACGTACGTGGGCATGCTCGTCCCTCCGGACCTACCCGCCGATTCCGGCAGGATCGCGATACGTGCCGAACTCCGCCCGGAGCGTGTCGGCGATCTCGCCGACGGTGGCCCCCGCCTCGCACGCCGCTCGGATCGGCGGAAGCAGGTTATCGCTCCCGCGCGCGGCATCGCTCAGCCGCTCGAGGCTGGCGCTCGTACGCGCGGCGTCCCGCCGCTCGCGCCATTCCCCCAGCCGCTCGATCTGTCGCGCCGCGAGCGCGGCCCCGTCCGCGGTGCCGATCCGCGGATCGTCCTCGTCCGGCCGCTGCCAGCGGTTCACACCCACCACCACTTCCTCACCGCCCTCCACTCGCCGCTGCTGGGCGTACGCCTCGCGTTCGATCTCGCTCCGGAAGAACTGGCGCTCGATCGCCGCGATCGCTCCGCCCATCGCTTCGATGCGGTCGAGGTAGTCGCGGACGCGCTCCTCTAGGTCGGCCGTCAGACGCTCGACAAGATACGAGCCCCCGAGCGGGTCGGCCGTATCCGCGACCCCGCTCTCCCACGCCAGGATCTGCTGCGTCCGTAGGGCGA
>JAICNR010000194.1 GCA_025931135.1 Gemmatimonadota bacterium
GCGGCGAGAACCGCATCTGGGTGACCGCCGACGCGCGTCATGTGCCGGTGAAGATCTCGAGCAAGATCGGTCTCGGATCGTTCGAAGCCGAGCTTGTTGACTACGCGCGCGGGGCTCCGATACCTTCCGCTCGTTGACGGGAGCGGCGGCTGCCGCCCCCGGTCGGACCCCAACCCGCGAGCGCGTTGACCTCACGCTACCCAGCGGCCGATCTGGCCGCCGTCACGCCGCTCCCGTTCTCGCGTCGCCGCAACAAGGTGTCGATCGCCCAGTTCGGCGAGGTGCTCGAGCGCCCGCCCGCCGTCGAGCCTTTGATCGGCGCGCTCCCGGACGTCCTCGCCGCCGCCGACCTGCGGTCCGTCGTCGAGCGCTGGGCGGAGGCGGTCCGCGCCGAGCGCGGGGTCGTGGTCATGTGCGGCGGCCATGTCGTGAAGACCGGCTGCTCCCCGTTCCTCGCCGACGCGGTCGAGCGCGGCTGGATCACCCACCTCGCGTTCAACGGCGCCACCGCGATCCACGATTTCGAGATCGCCTGTTTCGGCGAGACGTCCGAGGACGTGGCCGAGAACCTCGCCGACGGCACGTTCGGCCTGGCCGACGAGACCGGTTCCTGGATGGCCGAGGCGATCGCCGCCGGGCACGCCGAGGGGCTGGGGTGCGGCGAGGCGCTGGGCCGCTGGCTCGTGGAGCGGACACCGCCAGTGCCGCACGCGCGCGAGAGTCTGCTGGCCCGGGCGTGGTCGCGCGGGGTACCGCTCACGGTCCACGCCGCGATCGGGGCCGAGATCACCCATCAGCATTCGCGGTTCGACGGAGCGGCCATGGGCGCCACCAGCCACCGCGATTTTCGCATCCTGGCCGGCTCGCTACGCCAACTTCACGACGGCGGCCTGGTCGCGAACCTCGGCTCCGCGGTCGTCCTCCCCGAAGTGTTCGTGAAGGCGCTCAACGTGGCCCGGCATCTCTGGCCCCCGCTGAAGGACTTCACCGCGGTCGACCTCGATATGACCCGTCATTATCGCCCCGAGATGAACGTCATCGGGCGCCCGATCCTGGCCGGGGGCCGAGGGTACCATCTGACGGGCCACCACGAGATCATGATCCCGATCCTGTACTACGCGCTCCGGGCACGGCTCGATCGATGACGCTTCGCGCGCTCCTCGCCGCGTCCCTCGCGCTCGCGGCCTGTGCCACTCCCCGCGCGCGAGACGCGGCGCCGCCTCCGGCCTCCGGCCCCGCAATCGCCTCCGCGCCGGCGTCGGGCTCCGGCTCCGCGTCCGGCCCGTCCCCGGCCCACCGCGACGCACACCCTGCAGGGGCGGTCGCCTACGCGCTCCCGGCGTGGATCGCCGAGGTCGCCACCGGCCCGCTCGGGCGCGCCCACTGGGGTGTGGCGATCTGGGATCTGGACGCTGGCCGCTGGGTCGCCCGGCATGCCGCGGACCGCTACTTCGTCCCCGCTTCGAACCTGAAGCTCGTCGTCGCCGCGACCGCGCTGGAGCGGCTCGGGCCCGCGTACGTCTGGCGGACGAGCGTCTACGGGACCGCGCCGGTCGGCCCCGGGGGCGTCCTGGACGGCGATCTCGTCCTCTACGGTCGGGGCGATCCCAACCTCTCCGGCCGCTTCGCGCCGTCGATCACCGCGATCTTCGAGGCGCTGGCCGACTCGCTCGCCGCCCGGGGGCTGTCCCGCGTAACCGGCTCACTCCTTGCGGACGAAAGCCTCTGGGACGCGGACTATGTGCGGGGCGACTGGGCGGCATACGATCTCCTCTGGTGGTACGCGGCTCCGGTCGGGGCGCTGGGGTTCAACGACAACTCGATCGACGTCCACATCCGACCGGGCGGGAGAGTCGGCGACGCGCCGGTCGTTTCCGGCGAGCCTCCGTCGGCCTTCTACTCGATCGAGAATCGCGCCCGCACCGGTCCCGCCGGCTCCCGCTCCACCTTCGACCTGACCCGCGAGCCCGGAACCAACCGGGTGATCGCATACGGCTCGTTCCCTATCGACGCAGAGCCCGCGATCGAGTATTTCGCGGTCGTCGATCCGGCCGGGTGGGCCGCCACGGCGTTCCGTGAGGCCCTCGCCCGCCGGGGAATCGTCGTAAACGGACCCGTGCGGACCGTCTCCCGGTCGACCGAGTCGCCCGTCGCCGCCGGGGACACGGTCGCACTCGCCGCTCACGTCGGGCCGCCACTCGCGCGCGTGATCGACGCCGTCCTCGGCCGGAGCCAGAACTGGCACGCGGAGCAGCTCCTCAAGACGATCGGTCGGGAGGTCGAAGGCGAGGGGTCCTGGCGGGCGGGCCTCGCCGTCGAGCGGCGCACGCTGGCCGAGCTCGGGGTCGACACCACCGCGTTCCTGCTCAAGGACGCCTCGGGGCTCTCGAGCGCGAACCTCGTGACCCCCGAGGCGATGGTCGCCCTCCTCGCCGCGATGCGGGGCCGACCCGGCTGGTCTGCGTTTCGCGACGCGCTCCCCGTGGCGGCCGAGAGCGGCTCGCTCCGCCGGCGCTTTGCCGGCACGCCGGCCGCGAGCCGGGTGCGCGCGAAGACCGGGTTCATCGAGAACGTCTATTCGCTCAGCGGGTACCTGACCACGGTCTCGGGTCGCGAATACGCCTTCAGCGTCCTCGTGAACCAGACGGCGGGAGAGTCGGCCATGGCGGCGATCGACTCGCTCGTCGTGGGGATCGTCGCGGAGAGCGCTCCGTGACGCCGGGCGCCTTGCCGCCGCCGGGGTTCGTCCACGTCCGCGGCGGGGCCGCGCGGGGCTTCGCTCTCGAGGCCGTGGCCGGCGCGGTCGAAGTGGCGCTGGCCGGATCGGGCTCGCTCGCCCGCTGGGCCGCCGCCAGTGCCGAACGCGCGATCCCCGGCGGCCGCGGACCGGCGTGGAAGGTGGATCTCGGAGGCGTCTCCGCCGTGGTCCGGCACTATCGGCGCGGCGGGTGGATGACCCCCGTCCTCGACGACCGCTACTTCGACCGCCCGCCTCGCCCGTTCGCCGAACTCCTGGTCAGCGAAGCCCTGCGCTCGGCCGCGGTGGCGACGCCCCGAGTTCTAGCCGCGCTCGTCGTGCCCGCCTCCCCCGGCTACCGAGCGGACCTCGCCACCGAATGGCTGTCACCTGGACTCGATCTCGAGGAATTCCTGCGCCCGGGA
>JAICNR010000223.1 GCA_025931135.1 Gemmatimonadota bacterium
GGTGGACCCGGATACGCGAGCGTGAAGCACGCCGTCGAGGAGCGAGGCCTGCATACGGTCTGCCAGGAGGCCCGCTGTCCGAACATCGGCGAGTGCTGGGGTCACGGCACCGCGACGTTCATGATCCTGGGCGACATCTGCACCCGTGGCTGCCGCTATTGCGCGGTCGACAAGGGCATGCCGACCGAGCTCGATCTCGACGAGCCCGCGAAGCTCGCCGACGCGGTCGTCGAGATGGGCCTATCGTATGCCGTCATCACGTCGGTCGACCGGGACGACCTGCAGGACGGTGGTGCCTCGATCTTCGCAGGATCGATCCGCGCGATTCGGCAGCGCGCGCCGGCGACGTCGATCGAGGTGCTGGTGCCCGATTTCCGGGGTGACCCGGCCGCCCTGCGCGCGGTCCTGGACGCCGGTCCGGATGTGGTCAACCACAACGTCGAGACCGTTCCGCGCCTCTATCGGCGGGCTCGCGGCGGAGGAGTGTACGCGACTTCGCTCGAGCTTCTCGCCCGGGCGCGCGAGTGGTCGCCCGGAGTCGTCACCAAGACCGGCATGATGCTGGGCCTGGGCGAGGAGACGCCGGAAGTGCTTGCCGTGATGCGTGACCTGGTCGAGCGCGAGGTCGACATCCTGACGCTGGGCCAGTACCTGCGGCCCACCGAGTGGCATCTCGCCGTCGATCGCTATGTCCATCCCGACGAGTTCGCCGACCTCGCACGGATCGGCGAGGCGATGGGGTTCGCGCACGTCGAGGCGGGCCCTCTCGTCCGATCCTCCTACCGCGCCGACCGCCAGCTCCTCCGGAGCCGGCGGGCCAGGGCTTCCTGATCCCCGATCCCGAGATAGTGGAGATGGCCGAGAAGAAGACCCCGCGGAAGAAGAAGAGCGCGACCGCCGGCGCCGAGGCGGTGACCGAGGCCGCGGCCGAGTCGCAGGAGTCGGCCGGCCGCACGACCGGCGAAGGCGCCGCGCCGACGGGCGCGCCCAAGGAGGATTTCCAGGCGCTCCAGCGACGCCGCGAGGATACTGCGCTCGACGTCTCTCGCTCGTTCCCCGACAAGTATCGGCTGTCCGGCGAGATGGAGGGCTGCAGCGACGCCCGGAAGCTCGAGCTCCTCGAGCGCCTCGTGAGGACGCGGGAGTTCGACGCGCGGATGCGGCGGCTGTTCCGCCAGGGCCGGTTCGAGGGGACGTTCTACTCGCAGATCGGACAGGAAGCGTGCGACGTCGTCATCGCCTACCAGATGAAGAAGACCGACTTCATCGGACCTTCCCATCGCGATCTCGGGGCCTCGGTCGGCAAGGGTGTCCCGCTGACAGCGCTCGCGGCGCAGGTCTATAACCGCGTCGACTCGCCGGACGGCGGCCGCTATACCGCGTGCCACTACTGGCACCCGGACTACTGGGTCATGCAGCCCTCGACATCGATCATGATGAACTGGATCGCGGCGACCGGGGCGGCGTTCGGATTCAAGATGCTGAAGAAGGACAACGTCGCGGCGGCGTTCGGCGGCGACGGCGCCACCGCGCACGGCGACTTCCACGAGGGATGCAACTTCGCTGCCGTTCACCGGCTGCCGATCGTATACGTGATCCAGAACAACCTCTGGGCGGAGTCGCTCCCGCTGTCGCTGACGACCGCGCTACGGGACCTCTCCCATCGCGCGGACGCGTACGGCTTCCCGGGCGTGAACCTGGACGGCAACGACGTCGTCGCCGTCTGGAACGCCACCCGCATGGCGCTCGATCGGGCCCGCCGGGGCGACGGTCCCACCCTGATCGAGATGAAGACCTATCGCTGGTTCGGGCACTCGGATATCGATCCGGCGGACTACCGGAGCGAGGATGAGGTCGAGGAGTGGATGGAGCGCGACCCACTCCCGCGGTATGTCGCGTGGCTCGAGGAAAGCGAGGTGCTCGACGAGGAGGCGCTGGACGCGATCCGCACGCGCGTTCGCCGGGAGGTGGAGCAGGCGGTCGAGTTCGCCGAGGCGAGCGCGCGGCCCGAGCCCGACGCGTTCCTGTCGAAGGTGTTCGCCCACGAATACCCCGGCTTCGACGTCCGCGCGGGGAGGTAGGGTGCCGAAGCTCACGTATATCGACGCGA
>JAICNR010000015.1 GCA_025931135.1 Gemmatimonadota bacterium
GGGCCTCACGAATCCCCCCAGCAGCCAAAGGATCAGCAGGATCACGATGATGGTCCACAGCATTGGCCTTGTCCCCTCCTCCTGCGAGTCAGAGTATCGAGGCGCCTCGGCGCCCGAACCGCCATACTATCTATCCTTTTCCCTACGCCGTCGATAGTAGGAATCTGACAAGATCGGGAGGTGGGGCTGCTTCCGTTCCGGGACCACCTGCCGAGAAGGACCCGCCCGTGGGTGACTCTCGCGCTCATCGGGGCCAACGTGGTGGCGTTCGCCTACGAGCTATCCCTCGGATCGGCACTGGAGGGATTCCTCCAGGAATACGGCGTGGTCCCCGCCCGAATCGCAGGGCAGTGGCGCGCGGGGGCGCGCGGCTGGAGCGAGCTCGCGCCGGTCCTTACCGCGATGTTCCTCCACGGAGGGTGGCTGCACCTCGTCCTGAACCTCTGGTTCCTGTGGATCTTCGGCGACAATGTCGAGGACCGGATCGGGCACTCGCGCTATCTGGTCCTGTATCTCGCCGCCGGAACGGCGGCCACGCTGGCGCACGTGATCGCCAATCCCACGTCGACTCTGCCCACGGTCGGCGCCAGCGGGGCGATCGCTGGCGTCCTCGGAGCGTATTTCCTGGCCTATCCCCGCGCTCGGGTGACGACCCTGATCCCGATCTTCGTATTCATTCACGTCGCCGTCCTGCCGGCGTGGGTCGTCCTCGGAATGTGGTTCGCGCTTCAGTTTCTGAGCGGTGCGCTCTCCCTCGCGACAACACAGGCGAGCGCGGGAGGTGTCGCGTGGTGGGCGCACATCGGCGGGTTCGCGGCAGGGTTCCTCCTGATGCCCGTGCTCATGATCGGGCGGCGCGGGCGACGACGGTGAGATTCGAGCCCGGCCCTACGGTTGACGAGGCCGCGCACTGCGGCGCATCTTGCCTTCAGGGTCGTGACCTCCCAAGGAGGATCGGATGATCGGAAGGATCAAGGCATTCGCCGCCGGGTTCCTGATCGGAATCCTCGTCGCGCCCCGCTCGGGGAGCGCTTCGCGACGGTTGCTCATGGACCGCTTCGCCGAGTTCCTCGACGGCGGGCGTCGAGAATACGAGGAGTTGGAGGAGGATCTGGCCGCGAGGCGATCGAACGGGCCGCTGACGGAAAACGACTGGCCCGAGGTCGACGAGTCGATGATCGGCGGACCCGACACCCGCTCGGGCGCGTGAGCGATTCGGCCCTCCCGCTGGTCGTCACCTGCGGCGAGCGCGTGATCTGTCACCTGGTGGAGCCGACCGTGCTCGCTGGCGAGCTCCCGCGTCTTGTCGAGCTGTATTTCGCGCCGCATGGGATCGGTTGCGGGGCTCCCCGCGCGAGATCCGCGAGCGCGGAGCTCGAGCTCGACCCCGCGCGACCCATCGGTGAGCAGGTCGCGCCTGACTCGGAGATTCTCTTTCCGACTGTTTGACGGGTTGGCGGTCGCGCGGACCCTGCGGATCGGCATCGACGCCGGCGGGACGTTCACCGACTGCGTAGCCGAGCGCGCCGACGGATCGCTCGCTTTCCACAAGCTCCCTTCCACACCCGAAGACCCTGGCCGCGCCGTGGCCGAGGGCGAGCGCGCGCTCGCGGGGGACGAGTCCGCTGGGATCCTGACCCATGGATCCACGGTCGCCACGAACGCATTCCTCGAGGGCCGGATGGGAGCGGTGGGCCTGATCGTGAACCGGGGCCTCGAGGACGTCCTCGCGATCGGGCGGCAGAGTCGCCGAAACCTCTACTCTCTCGCTCCCGAAGGGCCGCGCCGGCTCGTGCCCGAGGAGCGGATTCGCGGCATCGGCGCGCGGGTCTCGGCGAGCGGCGTTGCAGTGGCGGCTTTGAATCCCGCGGAGCTCGAGCGGGCGGCCGCGGAGCTGGTCGCGGTCGGCGCCCGGACGATCGTCGTCGCGCTGCTCCATTCGGCGCGCCACCCCGCGATGGAGCTGACGGCGCGTCAGCTGCTCGAGACCGCCGGTTACCGGGTTGTGGCGAGCCACGAGGTGAGCGCCGAGGCCCGCGAGTACGAGCGTTGGGCGACGGCGGTCGTCGACGCCGGCCTGGCGCCGGTCGTGAGCGGTTACTTCACCGGGCTCGGGGCTCGGCTCCGTGCACGGGAGATCCGCGTCATGCTGTCCAGCGGTGGGACGGCGCGGGCCGACGAGGCGGCCGCGCGGGCCATCTCGACGATCCTATCCGGTCCTGCGGCGGGAGTGATCGGCGCCCGATTGGCGGCGCGAGCGGCCGGGTTCGAGCGGCTCGTGACGTTCGACATGGGCGGCACTTCGTGCGACGTCGCGCTCGTCCCCGGTGAACCGGTGCGGACGACCGAGGCCGAGCTCGACGGCGTGCCGCTGCGAGTGCCCCTCGTCGACATCCGCACTGTGGGCGCGGGGGGAGGCTCCGTGGTGTGGCGAGACCCGGCCGGCGCGTTGCGGGTGGGTCCGCGGAGCGCGGGCGCGGTCCCCGGGCCGGCCTGCTACGGTACGGGAGGAAGCGAGCCAACGTTGACCGATGCGCACCTCCTGCTCGGGCATCTCGATCCGGCGCGATTCCTGGGCGGGCGTCGACCGCTGGATCCCGCGCTCGCCGAGCGCGCGCTGGCGCGCCTCGCGGCGGAGCTCGGCGCCGGGACGCGGGAGACCGCCGCGGCGGCGATCGCGATCGCGGACGCGCAGCTCGAGCGAGCGGTCCGCGGAGTGACGGTCGATCGTGGTCACGACCCGGCGGACTTCACGCTGGTCGCCTTCGGTGGGGCCGGCGGGCTCCACGCGGCTCGCCTGGCCGGGAGCCTGGGCTGCCGGCGGATCCTCATCCCGCGCACGGCGGGGACGCTCTCCGCGGTGGGCTGCCTCGCCGCCGATGTCCGGCGCGACGTCGCGCGTGCAATCCTCGAACCGGCGAGCGCCGTGTCCGGGCGCTCGGACGCCTGGTTCGAGGCGCTCGAACGAGAGGCGGAGGCGGCGCTCCGGTCGGAGAATGTTCCGCCGGAGCGCCGGAAGACCTCGCGCTCGCTCTCGATGCGCTACGTGGGTCAGTCGTACGAGGTCGATGTGCCGGCGGACGGAAACGAGGATGCGGCGGAGCGATTCCACCGCGCACACACCGAACGCTACGGCTACTCCCGGCCGGAGGCGCCCGTCGAGATCGTCGCCGCACGCGTGGCCGCCGTGGGAGTGGGCCGCGAGCCTGAGCTCCCGACGCATCGGCCGTCTGGGGACGACACGCCGGACCGGCGCTCACTCTGGCTGGCGGGACGCGTGGCCCTGGTCGAGGCGTGGCGCTGGGCCGCGCTCCACGCCGGCCACGAGAGCCTCGGCCCCGCGGTCGTGTTCGACGACCATGCGACCGCGCTCGTGCCGGACGGCTGGCGCTGGCGGGTGGACGGTCGAGGGAACCTGGTCCTCGAGCTCGCCGCATGAGCGGGACGCGCGCGGCTCCGCTCGAGCTCGGCCTCTTCCACGCGCTCTTCGTCGCGCTCGCGGAGGAGATGGGAAGCGTGCTCCAACGGACTGCGCTCTCGCCGAACATCGTCGAGCGACGCGACCACTCGTGCGCGGTCTACGATCGCGCCGGCCGGACGATCGCGATGGGCGACCACATGCCGGTCCATCTCGGTTCGATGCCGCTATCGGTCGCGGCCGTCCGCTCCGCGCTGCGGCTCGGCCCCGGCGATGTCGCGGTGGTGAATGACCCGGATGCGGGCGGCACCCACTTGCCCGACCTGACGCTGGTTCAGGGGGTGTACCTCGAGGGCGACGACGAGCCCGCCTTCCATCTCGCCGATCGCGCCCATCACGCCGATGTCGGTGGGCGGACGGGCGGATCGATGGGGCCCGCGACGAACCTATGGGAGGAGGGCGTCGTCCTGCCTCCCGTCCGGCTTCTCGCCGGCGGCCGGAACGTCGCTCCGACGTGGCGCCACGTCCTGTCCGGCGTCCGTACGCCGGCGGAGCGCGAGGGAGATCTCGCCGCACAGCTCGCAGCGCTCCGCACCGGAGAGCGCAGGCTGCGCTCGCTGGTCGCACGGTACGGGCGCACGAAGCTGGAAGCGATGTCGGAGGAGCTTTTGGCCTATGCCGCCCGCGGCGTGCGCGCGATGCTCCGCGACGTCCCCGACGGGTCCTGGCAGTTCGCGGACATCCTCGACGACGACGGCGTGCGCGACGAGACGATCGAGATCCGCGTGCGCGTGACGCTCCGGGGGGAATCCGCGCGCTTCGACTTCGGCGGGACGACGGGTCCCAGCGCGGGACCCCTGAACGCGAATCCGGCGATCGTCCGGAGCGCGATCCTGTACGCGATCCGTGCGCTCGCCCCCCACGACCTCCCGGCGAACGACGGGCTCCTGGATCCGATCGAGATCCGCGTGCCGCCGGGGAGCATCCTCGACCCCGGTCCGGGGCACGCCGTGGCGGGAGGAAACGTCGAGACGAGCCAGCGGGTCGTCGACGCGATCCTGGGCGCGCTGGCGCAGGCGCTCCCGGACCGCGTTCCGGCCGCGAGCCAGGGCACCATGAACAACCTTGCGCTGACGGGCGCCGGCGCCGACGGGCGGCCGTTCACCTACTACGAGACGGTGGCGGGAGGGGCGGGAGCCGGACCCGGGACGCGCGGCGCGTCGGGTATCCATACGCATATGACGAACAGCCGGAACACTCCGCTGGAGGCGCTCGAGCGTGCGCTCCCGCTGCGGGCGCAGCGGTACGGCTACCGCACGGGAAGCGGAGGCGCGGGACGCTGGCCGGGCGGCGACGGCCTGGTGCGCGAGATCGAGGCGCTGGCTCCGATCGAAGGAACGCTGCTCGCCGACCGCCGGAAGCGCGGGCCCTGGGGTCTGGCCGGAGGAGAGAACGGCCGGGTCGGCGTGGACCGGATCGAGCGCGCCGGCGGCGTCGTCGAGAAGCTCCCGTCCAAGGGGTCGTTCTCGCTCCGGCCGGGCGACAAGCTCGTGATCGAGTCCCCCGGCGGGGGTGGCTGGGGCGGGGAGGAGTGAACCTGTCCGGAGGACGGGTCGTCGTCATCGATCTGGATCCGCCCGGTGCGGATCCGCGGGCGAGGATCGAGCGCGCCTCGGACCCGGAGCGTGGGATCCGGGTCGTGGCGGTCTCGCGCGATCCTGCGCTCGCCACGCTCGCGCTCGCGGCGGGCGCGGACTTCGCGCTCCTCCCGCGCGACGAGCGGTGGCTGGCGGGGACGCTTCGGCGCGACCAGGTAGCCCATCCGCGACCGGTCGATCGGACGACGCCGCCGTCGAGCCCCGGCCGTCTCGTCGTCGAAGTCCCGCCCGAAGGCCTTCCACTCGAGGAGTTCGAGCGGCGGGTGATCGAGCTCGCGCTCGCGCGCTCAGGCTGGAATCGCTCGCGCGCCGCGCGGGAACTGAAAATCAGCCGCCCGCGGCTCCAGCGGAAGATCGAACGCCATGGCCTCCATCCGCCGCTTGCGGGCGACGACACCCCGGCCTAGCATGCTCCGATGCCGCGCGGAGAGTTCCGCGAGATCGACCATCCGGCCGATCTCGGACTGGATCTGACGGGCGCCGATCCCGGAGCGGTCCTCGAGGCTGCCCAGCGCGGACTCGTCCAGCTTCTCTTCGGCGAGACGCCGACACTCCCGGCCGAGGAGGAGCGCACGGTCCGTCTCCCCGCCGACGGCTATCCGGAGCTTCTCAAGGAGTGGTGCGAGCGTCTCTATCGTATGATCGAGGAAGACGCGTTCGTCCCGCTCGCGTCCCAGGTCGAGGAGGTGTCGCCGGCCGGCGTTCGGGCGCGGGTGAGGGGCGCGAGGGCGTCCCGCGAGACGGTGGCCGCCGCGAGCGAGCTCAAGGCCGTGACTTGGCACCAGCTCGCGTTCGAGCCCGATCCCGGCGGCGGCTGGCGTGGGCGCGTCATCTTCGACGTGTAGAGGTCGAGTGGCCGTCGAGATCCGGAGAATCGAGCCGTACCTATGGGAGATTCCGAGGAACGGGAAGATGCGCGTCCCGGGACGCGTGTATGCCTCCGAGCATCTCATGCAGGACATCCGCGGCGACGAGAGCCTGGTCCAGGTGCAGAACGTCGCTGCGCTTCCCGGTATCGTCGGCTGGTCGCTCGCGATGCCGGACATACACTGGGGATACGGGTTCCCGATCGGTGGCGTCGCCGCGACCGAGGCCCGGAGCGGGGCGATCTCGCCGGGGGGCGTCGGATACGACATCAACTGCGGGGTCCGGCTGGCGCGGAGCGAGCTCACGGCCGACCGGATCCGGCCCCGACTCGCGGCTCTCATGGACGCGCTCTTCGCTGCGATCCCGAGCGGGGTGGGCGCGGAGGGCGCGATCCCGCGCCTGTCGCGGTCCGAACTCCTGCGCGTCCTGGTCGACGGCGCGACGTGGGCCATCGGGCGCGGGTTCGGAAGCGCCGACGACCTGGCGCACACCGAAGAGCGTGGGTGCCTCGCGGGCGCGGACCCGGACTGCGTTAGCGAGCGGGCGCGGGATCGCGGACTCGCCCAGGTCGGCACGCTGGGATCCGGAAACCACTTCCTCGAGATCCAGCGCGTGGCGCTGATCTACGACGACGACCTCGCCCGGGCCTTCGGTCTGTTCGAGGACCAGGTCGTCGTGATGATCCACTCCGGCTCCCGCGGGCTCGGATACCAGGTCTGCGAGGACTACATCCGCCGGATCAAGCCGCGGCTCGCCGTCTATGGCTACGAGCTTCCCGACATCCAGCTTGCCGCCGCCCCCCTCGATTCGGACGACGGCCGCGCATACCTGGGGGGCATGCGGTGCGCCGCGAACTACGCGTGGTCGAACCGCCAGGTGATGTTGCACGTGGTCCGCGAGACCTTCCAGCGGGTGCTGGGACTCGGTCCGGCGGACCTCGGGATGCGTCTGGTCTACGACGTCTGCCACAACATCGCGAAGCTCGAAGATCACGAGGTGGAAGGGGCCAAGGTCCGGGTGTGTGTCCACCGCAAGGGCGCCACCCGCGCGTTCCCACCCCGCCATCCGGACGTTCCGCCCGCCTATCGGGAGTCCGGGCAGCCTGTCCTGATCCCGGGCAGCATGGGGAACTACTCCTATGTCTGCGCGGGCGCTCCGGGTGCGATGGCGGGCACGTTCGGCTCGACCTGCCACGGCGCCGGCCGCCGCATGAGCCGCACCCGCGCGAAGCGGGAGTCGCGCGGCCGCGACCTGATCGGCGAGATGGAGCGGCAAGGGGTCCTGGTGCGGGCAACCGGGATGCGCACCGTCGCCGAGGAGATGCCGCACGCCTACAAGGACGTCGCCGACGTGGTCGAGGTCATGGAGCAGGCGGGAGTCAGCCACCGGGTCGCTCGGCTCGTTCCGATGGGGGTCGTCAAGGGATGAGCGCGGTTCGCGCTGAGCATGGCGCTCGCGTTCCCCCGGCGGGCCCGACGCCCCATATTGGCTTGCCGATGACGAACGATCCGGAACTCGAAGGGCAGCGCCTGCGGGGCGAGATCGTCGCCGTCGGTCGCCGCCTCTACGAGCGCGGACTTGTCGGGGGAAGCGAAGGGAACGTGAGCGCGCGGCTGCCCGGCGGCCGGATCCTGGCCACGCCGTCCGGCGTCCCGAAGGGTTTTCTGGTGCCGGAGTCCCTGGTCGTCACCGATCTGTCGGGCCGTTCCCTTGGCGGGGGGCGCGCGTCGAGCGAGCTCCGCATGCACCTGAAGATCTACGCGCTCCGCGAGGACGTGACGGCCGTCGTTCACGCCCATCCGCCAACGGCGACGGGCTTCGCGATCGCCGGCCGGCCGCTCGACGAGTGCGTGGTTCCCGAGGTCATCGCGACTCTGGGGCTCGTTCCGATCGTCCCCTACGGAACGCCCTCGACCGACGAGCTGCCGGAGCGCATGGCTCCCTGGATCGCGGGACACGACGCCCTTCTGCTCGCGAACCATGGGGCCGTGACGTACGCCTCCACGCTCGCCCGCGCGATCGACGCGATGGAGTCGATCGAACAGGCGGCCCGCTCGCTCCTCGTCGCTCATCTGCTGGGGCGCGTGAACCGCCTCAGCCGCGGAGAGGTGGACAGGCTGATGGCGCTGGACCCCTACGGATCCCGCGTGCGGAATCCGGGCTGCACGGTAACCGACCCGGAGCCGCTCGGAAACCGCACGGACGACGGTCTTCGCGAGGAAGTCGCGCGGATCGTCCGCCAGTCGCTGGGAGGTCCCGCGTGACGATGGATCATGAGCGCTCCGTCGCGCTCGTCACCGACAGTACGGCCGGTCTCGGATCGCTCGCGCACGAGATCGCGTGTCAGGTCGTTCCGCTGGCCCTCGAGATCTGTGGCCGGCGCTACCGGGAGGGGCCGGAGCTGTCGTCCGCCGGATTCTATCAGCTGCTCGCCGAGGCGGGAGCTCCGCCGGCCACCCTGCCGCCAGACGTGGACGAGTTCATGCGCGTCTACGAGTCGCTTCTCGCCGACCACGAGCAGGTGCTCTCGATCCATCTGTCGGCCGTCCTGAGTCAGACCGCGGAACGCGCGCAAGAAGCTGCGCGGCGTCTCGACGCGGGCGATCGGATTCTGGTCGTCGATTCACGGCTGGCCGGCGCGGCCCTCGGGCTCCTCTGCCTCGAGGCGCGCGTGCGGCTGGATCGCGGCGCCACACCCGCGGAGGCCGCGGCCGCGGTGGCGGAGATCGCTGGCGCCACGCGGATCTATTTCTCGGTGTACTCGCTCGACTTCCTCTATCTGGGCGGGCGACTGGAGCGCGTGCGAGGCCCGGGGTCCAGCATCGCCGAGGACCGTCCGATCCTGTCGCTCGAGAACGGGAGGCTGGCGCTGGTGGAGCGCGTCATCGGCGAGACGACGCGCGTCGATCGCACGATCCAACTCGTGGAGCGCGAGTTCGGCGTAGGTGAGCCGCTGATCGCGGCCGTCGCCCACGCTGGGGAGCGAGGAGAGGCCGCGGCCGCGCGGCTGGAGGAGATCCTCACCGGGAACGGTATCGGGATCGACGTCCGGCTGTCGTCGCCCCTGGGACCCGTGCTCTGCGCCCACACGGGCTTCGACGTGTGCGGGATCGCTGTGTACCCCCGGCGGCTGTCGGCGATTCCAGCGCCGGGGGAGGGGAAGCGGGCTTAGGGCTCGAGCCGCTTCACGTGGGCGTGGAGGCGGGACTTCTGGCGCGCGGCGGTGTTGCCGTGGATCACGCCCTTGCCGGCCATGCGGTCGAGCAGGCTCTCCGCCTTGTTCAGGGCGTCGCTCGCGGCCTCCGGGGACTCCGCCTGGCGGACCTTCTTGATCGCCGTCCGCATGCGCGAACGGTCACGACGGTTGCGCTCACGGCGCTTCTCGTTGGTGCGGGCCCGCTTTTCGGCGGACTTGACGTTGGGCACGACTCTCTCCGGATGCTGGAATGAAGCGATCCCGCGCGAGGCGGGATAGGGATTCGAGGAGCCTCAAGATACCGGCGGGTCGGATGCGGGGCAAATCGCCGTCCAGCTTTGACATCCGGGACACGCGCGGGCTAGTTTGTCGCTTCGCTCTCCCGAGCCCGTCGACCCACCGTCCCCCAGCGAACCGCCGGACATGATCGAGTCGATCGTCTATCTGCTCCCGGTGCTCCTGTTCTCCGTGATCGTGCACGAATGCGCGCACGGATACGTGGCCGAGTGGTGGGGGGATCCCACCGCACGGATGCTCGGCCGGCTGACCCTGAATCCGCTCCCCCATATCGATCTGTTCGGCTCGATCCTCGTTCCGGGTCTGCTGCTCCTGTCGGGGTCCGGGATCCTGTTCGGGTGGGCGAAGCCGGTTCCGGTCACGCCGCAGAACTTCCGCGACCGGCGGATGGGGGACATCACGGTCTCGCTCGCCGGACCCGCCTCGAACGTTCTGCTCGCGCTCGCGATCGCGACCGCGCTGGCGGTGGCGGGTCTCGTCTGGGGCGCACGAGGTGTGCCGACCGCGGCCCTCTCGCTCGGCTACTACGGGATCCTCCTGAACCTCGTCCTGGCGGTGTTCAACCTGCTGCCGATCCCGCCGCTCGACGGATCCCATGTGGTCGCGAACTTGCTGCCGCGGCCGGCCGCCTACAGGTACGAGTCGCTCGGCCAGTACGGGCTCCTGCTCGTGTTCCTGCTGATGTTCATTCCCGGCCTCCTGGGGACGATCTTCCTGCCGGCTCGCGTGGCGACCGAGCTCCTGATGCGCTTCGCCCTGGGGATGTCGTGAGCCCCGAAGCGGAACGGCGCGGCAGAGTCCTCAGCGGGATCCAGCCGACCGGGGAGCTCCACATGGGCAACTGGTTCGGAGCCGTCCAGAACTGGATCCGCCTGAGCGAGAGCTACGACTGCTTCTACGCGATCGTCGACTATCATGCGATCACCGCGAGCTACGACCCGGCGACCTTTCCCGCCGCGGTAGAGGGGATGGCGGTTTCCCTGCTCGCCGCGGGCCTCGATCCCGAGAAGTGCCACCTGTTCCTGCAGTCCGAGGTCCCGGAGCACACCGAGCTGGGCTGGATCCTCACCTCGCTCGCGCCCCTGGGCCAGCTCCAGCGGATGACGCAATTCAAGGACAAATCGGGAGATCAGGGGGAGGCGATCACCGCGGGGCTTCTCATGTATCCCGTCCAGCAGGCGGCCGACATCCTGCTCTATAAGGCCGACCGGGTACCGGTCGGGGAGGACCAGGTCCAGCATCTGGAGCTGGCGCGCACGCTCGCTCGGCGCTTCAACAACGCGTTCGGCGAGACGTTCCCCGAGCCGCAGCCGCTCCTGACCGAGGCGAAGCGGATCCTCGGGCTCGACGGCCAGTCGAAGATGTCGAAATCGAAGAACAACCACATCGGGATCCTCGACGATCCCGAGACGATCCGCGAGAAGATGGCGACGGCCTTCACCGACCCGCAGCGGTTGCGTCGCACGGACCCAGGCCGTCCGTGGGTATGCAACGTGTTCACGTGGCACAAGCTGCTGTCCGACCCGGCGACGATCGAGCGCGTGGACCGCGAGTGTCGCTCGGCCGTGCTCGGATGCTACGACGACAAGATGATGATGGCCGATATCCTGAGCGAGACGTTCCGCCCGATGCGCGAGCGGGCCGCCGAGCTGCGCGCGCGGCCGGAACGGCTGCGCGAGATCCTGGCAGCCGGTGCCGAGGCCGCCGGGGCGGTCGCGCGCGAGACGATGCGCGAGGTCCACGAAGCGATGGGACTATGGCAGACGAAGCGCAGCCCGGCCACAGCGTAAGGATCGAGACCCTCGATTTCGAGGGACCTCTCGACCTGCTCGTATATCTCGTGCAGAAGAACGAGGTCGACATCTGGGACATACCGATCGCCCTCATCACGGAGCAGTTTCTCGCGTACCTCCAGAACATGTCCGCGGAGCGGCTCGAGGGGGCGGGCGAGTTCCTGCTGATGGCGGCCACGTTGCTGCGCATCAAGTCCCAGATGCTCCTTCCGCGTCCTCAGCTGGACGAGGACGAGGAGCTCGAGGATCCACGCCGCGAGCTGGTGCTGAAGATCCTGGAGTACCAGCAGTATCGCGAGATCGCGGAGCAGCTGCGCGAGCGCGAGTCGGCGGGCCGGCTGGTATTCGCTCGCGGGATGCCGGAGTGGGACGACGCGCTGATCGCCGAGGCGGGCCACGCGCCACCCGAACCCGGAGAGCGCGTTTCGCTCGGAGATCTGTTGCGGTCGTTCACGCGCCTCATGGAGGAAGCGCGGCGTGACCGCGTGCATCACCTGGAACCGCTCGGCGTCACGATCGAGGAGAAGGCGGAGTTCGTTCGCGAGCGCCTGCGCCGGGAGGGTCAGACGAGCTTTCGGGATCTGTTCGTTCCCGGCGAGCCGCGATCGCATTGGATCGTGACGTTCGTGGCACTCCTCGAGATGGTGCGCGAGGGAGAGATCCGGCTGCGGCAGGGTGAGAGGTTCGGGGAGATTCACGTCTACGCTGCGGGATCCGCGGCATGAACGGATCGGACGCCGGAGCGAAGCAAGTCCTGGAAGCACTCTTGTTCGCCGCGGACGAGCCGCTGTCGGCGCGGCGACTGGCCGCCCTCGTGGAAGAGATCACGCCGGGGGAAGTCACCGACCTGGTCCGCGAGCTCAACGCCGACTACCTGCGCGAAGGCCGGGCATTCCACGTGCAGGAGATCGCGGGCGGATACCGGCTCGTGACGCGCTCCGAGTTCGCCGGCTGGATCGCGGGGCTACGGGCCGCGGGCGGGTCGCCGCGCCTCACTCAGGCTGCGCTCGAGACCCTCTCCATCGTTGCCTACAAGCAGCCGGTGACGCGCACCGAGCTGGAGTCCATCCGAGGCGTGGCGGTCGAAGGGGTTCTCAAGACCCTGGTCGATCGCGAGCTCGTGCGGATCGTCGGCCGGGAGGAGGGAATGGGCAGGCCGCTCCTGTACGGGACCACGGACCATTTTCTCGAGTATTTCGGGCTTCCGTCGCTGGACGCGCTGCCGCGGCCCGACGAGCTGGAGATCCTGTTCGCCGATCGTGAGCGCCAGGTGGAGCTGGCGCTGGAGGAGCCGCGCGCGGTCGCCGATCCCGGGGACGAGGAGTGATGCCGCGGGTCCGCCTTCAGCGCTTCTTGGCCCAGGCCGGAGTCGCGTCCCGCCGGAAGAGCGAGGATCTGATCTCCGCCGGGCTGGTGGAGGTCAACGGGCGAGTGGTGACCGAAGCCGGCACCACCGTCGATCCGGCGGCGGACGACGTGCGGCTCAAGGGCCGTCCGATCCACGCCCGCTTCGCGGAGGAATCGCCCGCCGCAGCGACCGGACTATTGCTGTACAAGCCCGCTGGCGTCCTCACCGCGCGCTCGGACTCCAGAGGTCGACGAACGGTCTACGACCTGGTGAGCGAGCGTGAGGGGGAGCGCTTGATCTACGTCGGGCGCCTGGATCTCGAGACGGAGGGCGTGCTGCTCCTGACGAACCATGGACCGCTGGCGCATCGGCTCACCCACCCGCGGTGGGACGTGGAGCGGGAATACCGGGCGGAGGTCGGGGGCGACCTGGACGAGCGCCGCCTGATCGAGGCTGCGCGGAAGGGAATCCGCCTCGAGGATGGGCGCACCCGGCCGTTCCGGGTACGGATCGTGAAGCGGTCGGCCGGCCGGGTCACGCTGGAGCTGGTCCTGGTCGAGGGGAAGAAGCGCGAGGTCCGGCGGATCGTCCAGGCGTGCGGCGGTCGGGTGGACCACCTCGTCAGGACCCGCTTCGCCTTCCTGACTCTGGCGGGTCTCGTTCCCGGCCGTTCGAGGCGGCTGTCGCGCGAGGAGGTGACGCGCCTCTGCGCGCTCGTCGACCTCCCGATCGGGCCCGCCAGCGGAGGCGCCGCGTGGATCTGAAGGACAAACGGGTCCTCATCCTCGGCGGCTGGGGCTTGGTGGGCTCTGCGATCGCGCGGGTGCTCGTGAACGAGGAGCCAGCCGTGATCGCGCTCCATTCCCTGCGGCGGGCCGAGGCGGAGGACGCCGTCGCATCGGCGGAGGCCGCTTTCCCGGGGACGACGACGCGCTTCCTCCCCGCGTGGGGCAACGTGTTCGTGCGCGTCGCGCTCAAGGACCGTGACCGCTCGGCGCTCCTCAGAAACCGGGAGACCCGCCGGGCCATCATCGCAGACACGATGGAGGAGCTGTCGGACGCCATCCTCGAGCGGGCGTATCTCTACGACCTCCTCGTCGAGCAACGGCCCGACGTCGTGATCGACTGCATCAATACCGCCACCGCCTTCGCGTACCAGGACGTCTTCTACAGTGTGCGCCGGGTCCAGAAGGCGGTGGCGGAGCTGGACGAGGGCGCGGCGGACGCAGAGGCGCTGCGCGACGTGGTCGAGGACCACCTGACCACGCTCTCGCTGCCCCAGCTCATCCGGCACGTGCAGATCCTGCGCGAGGGACTGGCGGCGGCGGGCACGACCGCCTACCTGAAGGTCGGGACGACCGGAACGGGAGGGATGGGGTTGAACATCCCGTACACTCACTCCGAGAAGCGGCCCAGCCGCGTGCTATTGTCCAAGTCCTCGATCGCGGGCGCCCATTCGATGCTCCTGTATCTCCTTGCGCGAACCCCCGACGCCCCGATCGTCAAGGAGATCAAGCCCGCCGCGGCGATCGCGTGGAAGCGGATCGGCGCCGGAGCGGTGCTTCGCGGCGGGCGGCCGATCCGGCTCTACGACTGCCCCCCGGAGCGTGCGACCAGCGTCGAGGCGGCGCTCGACGGGGTGGCGAACGTCTGGTCGGAGCTCGTCGACGCCGACGGGAAGCCTCGGCTCCTCGAGTCCGTGTTCATCGATACCGGTGAGAACGGGATGTTCTCGTGCGAAGAATTCGAGACCGTCACCGCGCTGGGGCAGATGGAGTACGTGACGCCGGAGGAGATCGCGGCCGACGCCCTGCTCGAGCTCAAGGGGGGCACGACCGGTCGCGAGGTCGTGGCCGCGCTGGACGGGGCTACCCTAGGCCCCACGTACCGAGCGGGAGTGATGCGCCACCGCGCGCTCGAGCGAATGCGTCGCTTGGAGCGGGAGCGCGGCGTGGATTCGGTGGCCTTCGAGATGCTAGGCCCCCCGCGCCTCTCGAAGCTCCTGTACGAAGCGTATCTGCTCAAGCGAGTGGCGGGTTCGCTGACAGCCATCGCGGCGTCGGATCCGACGGAGACGAGCGCGCGCGTCAGCGAGCTGGTGCAGGGTGACGCCGGGCTCCGGGCCAGCGTGCTGTCGATCGGGATTCCGATCTGGCTTCCCGACGGGCGGATCCTGCGGGGACCCGAAATGAAGACGCCGCCGTACAAGGAGGAGGCGCGGGCCGAGCTCGACCCGGGAGCGGTCGAGCGATGGGCGGAGGCCGGATGGGTGGACCTTCGACCGGCGAACATGGCGCGCTGGAAGGATCGCGCGCGACAGATCGTCTCCCGGGTCGAGCGGCACCCGGCCGACGACACCAGCTCCGCCCTGTTCGAGGATCGGGAATACTGGCGCGTGGACACCGACGTGCCGGTGGGCCGCGTCGCGGCATGGATCCTGGGCGTCGAGGAGCGGGGGCAACGCGGGAAGGCATCGTGAAGGTGGCGGAACTGAGAGAGAGCGGCGAGGCCTCGCAGAGTCCGGAAGCTCAACGCGTCACGGAGCTCGTGCGGCGTGCCCAGCGGGGGAGCGAGCGCGATTTCCGCGACCTCATGTCCGCCTATCTGGGCGCGTTCTACGGGCTCGCGCGGCGCTATTGCGGCTCGCACGAAGACGCCGACGACGTGCTCCAGGAGGCGTTCGTGAAGGTGTTCCAGAACCTGGGCGGCCTGTCCCGGCCGGAGGCCTTCTTCCCCTGGGCGCGGCGGATCCTGATCAACACGGCACTCGACCACATCCGCCGCCGGCGGCGCGGCCAGGAGTTCGAGGTCGAAGTCGAAAACCTCGAGGAGACGCCACACGAGGAGGGCACCGAGGCCCCGGATCGGCGGGTGGAGCAGCGGGAATTCTTCCGGCGGCTGGAGCGCGTTCTGGACCGCCTGCCACCGCGGCAGAGGGAGATCGTGGTCCTCCACGACGTCGACGGGCTCTCGACCGAAGAGATCGCCAACCTGTGCCAGTGCCCTCCTGCGACGGTCCGCTCGAACCTCTTCTACGGCCGGGAGAAGCTACGCAAGCTCCTCTCGGAGGGCGGGTGAGCGGGGGATTGAACATTTTGGAGCGTAAATCGTCTTCTAACCGGATCTTGGAGGGTCCGAGCGGATGAACGTGTCCGAACACCTCAGCGAGCAGCGGGTCTACGACCTCGTGGACGGCCGGCTCGACATGGCGGCGGAAAGTGCCGCGCAGGCGCATCTCCTGCGATGCGAACGCTGCCGCATGCTCGAGCGCGAGTGTGCCGGCGTGGTGGAATCCCTGCGCTGGTACGGATCCGAGCCGGTCGAGGCGCCGGCGGGGTACTGGGCGGAGTTCTGGGACCGCTGGTCGGCCCGAAAGGCGGCCTCGGACGCCACCCCCTTCGATTCTTCGCCCATTCCGCTCCGGACGGCTCCGCGCCGGGGAGGAGTGCGGCTGGCCCCGGTCCTGGCCATGGCCGCCGCGCTGGCCTTGCTGGTCGGGCTCTGGTGGACGGACCGTCCCGCGCCGGGCCCGACCACCACGGCGTCCGTTTCCGCCCCCCCGCTCCGCGAGGCGATGGCGAACGCGGGCTGGGCCGACGACTACGCCCGCTTCGAGCGCATGTCAGTGGCGGTCGGCGGGATCGATCCGGTCTCCAAGGGCATCGTACTGGCGAGCCTGGCCGAACAGCCTTGACCCCCATCCGTCGCTTCGTCCTGGCCCTCGCGCTGGCGCCGGTCGTGGCCTGCGGCGGGGGAGGCGCTCCGTCCGAGGTCCGGCTGCGGTTCGAGTACGCGGAAGGGGACACGCTCGTCTACCGCTATCATACCGAGGGCACGGTCAGCGTGCCGGACACCAGCCAGCCATCGGGTCGCGCCTCCTATCCCTATGAGCGGAATATCACGGTGGAAGAGGCGGTACTGGACGTGACCGCGAGCGGGAATTACTTGCTCGCCTGGAACTTCCACGTGCCCCCCGAGGCGACGGCTTCCGACTCGGGCACGCCCGCACCACCCCAGCAGGTGCAGCTCACGATCGAGATCACGCCCCAGGGGAGGATTCTCTCGATCGGGGGCGTCGAGACTGCGAGGCCACTGTTTGGCGAGATCGACTTCCAGTCGTACTTCGAGCAGACCCAGCCGGTGTTCCCCGATCGCGCGCTCAAGGTGGGGGATAGCTGGACTCAGGAGGTCAAAGTCCTTTCGCCGAGCTCGGAGCCGGTGGTCACGACCTCGACGTACGTCCTCGAGCGCCTCGTCGAGGAGGAGGGCGCGCAGCTGGCCGTGATCGCCTTCGACGGAGACATCTACCTCCCGTTCCCTCATCCTCCCGCGGGAGGCGATTCGACCGGCGCGGCGATGACCTCGGAGGAGCGGATCCGCGTCAACGGCGAGATGTTCTTCGCCTTCCAAACCGGACGCGTCCTGCGCGTCGTGACCAACGCCGACGCGACCCTGACGAAGGTCGAGATCGAGGACGGTCAGCCGGTCAGACGCGAGGCCCAGTTCCGCGAAACCACCCGCTACGAGATCGAGGATCCCTAGTCGATCTTGCGAACCAGCGGCCGGTTGCCGACCTTGTGTCGGTGCGCCGGCTACGTTCGACCCTCACCGTAATCGCATTCGCGGCTCTCGCGGGCTGCGCCACCGCGGGCTCTACGCCCGGGCTCGGCGAGAGACTGCCCGAGCCCCGGTCGGTGTTCGAAGATCCCCACATCCTGTCCGACCAGGCCGTGTTCGGGCGTCACGTTGCGCTTTCCGCGGAAGTCCGCGTCGTCGCCGCGGCCGAGTCCGAGGAGGCATCGGAGCGCGCCCTTGCCGCCGCCTTCGCGGCCGCCGACTCCCTCGCCAAGCTCGTAGTCCCCAACGTCGAGACGAGCGAGATCCGGGCTATCAACGAGGCCGCGGGGAAGAGTCCCGTCCGCGTGAGCCCCTGGACCGAGCGCATCGTCCTGGCGACCATCCGGTGGGCGGATCGCACGGGCGGCGCGTTCGATCCGACGATCGGACCGCTGGCCGAACTCTGGGGGTTCGGAGTCGAGGTTTCGCGGGCGCCGACGGACGCGGAGATCCGGCAGGCGCTTGCGCGAATCGGCTACTCGAAGGTCGAAGTAGACCCGGAGGCGCACACGATCTTCCTCCCCGCCGAGGGGATGCGGCTGGACGTCCGCGGGGCGGCGAAGGGGTTCGCCCTCGACCGGATGAAGGAGGCGATGCTGGAGGCCGGCGCGACGTCGGGAATCATCGACTTCGCCGGCGAGATGCTGTTCTTCGGGCCGGGACCGGAAGACGGCCTCTGGCCGATCGTGCTGACCGATCCCTACGATCCGTCGCGGAACTTCGCTTACCTCCTCCTGCCGCCCGGAAGTCTGGCGACGTCGTCGTTCTACGATCGCTCGGTCGAGATCGCCGGCCGGCGCTACGGCCACGTGATCGATCCCCGGACCGGTCAGCCGATCGCGGGCATGGCGAGCGCCACCGTGTACACGAACGAAGGCGTTGTCGCCGACATCCTCGCCACGGGGCTGTTCGTGGTCAGCTGCAAGGACGGGCCACGCTGCACCGAGGCGGCCACCATCGTGGAGCGGTATCCCGAGCTCAGCGCGATCATCGTTCCCGAACCTCCCCCTGGCGACAACGCGCAGGTGACGGTGACCACCGGCCTGCGACCCCACGTTATCCGCCTCCAGCGCCCCTTCCGTCCAACGGCGGAGCCGGACTGAGGCGGACGTGAGTCTCAGGGTCCTCTACCTCTCACGGGGTGAGCGGGTCCCCGAGACGCTCGAGGGCTTTCTCGAAGGCCTGCCGGGCAGTCTGCTCAATCGGTGCGAGACGCCTGCGGCCGTCGAACAGGCGCTCGACCGGGGGATAGTCGAGCTCCTACTGATCGACGCCGACAGGGGATTCGAGTCCTCCGCGGAGCTCTGCGCCCGGCTGAAGGCCGATCCCTTCAACTCCGTCGTACCGATCGTGTTCGTCTCGCGGGAACATCGCATCGACGAGATCGCCGCCGCGTTCGAGCGCGGAGCGGACGAATTCCTGAGCGGGACGCAGACCGGGCGCGAGCAGGAGTTGAGGTTGAGGATGGTGCTGGAACGGGCGGCCCGAGACGTGGCGGTCAACCCCACGACCATGCTGCCGGGAACCAAAATCATTCAGCACGACATCCAGCGGCGGATCGCCGGCGGCGAGCTGTTTGCGGTGTGCTACGCGGACATAGACTCGTTCAAGGAGTTCAACGACAAGCATTCGTATCATCGCGGCGATCGGGTAATCTGGATCGTATCGGGCATCCTTCGCGACATCGTGCGCCGCCTGTCTCATAACGGATTCGTAGGCCACGTCGGCGGCGACGACTTCATCTTCACGTTGCCGGTCGAGGACCTGGAGGTCGTCTCGCGCGCGATCATCGATACCTTCGACACTCTCATGCCGCTCCAGTACTCGCGCGAGGACCGAGCCCGGGGCCATTACTTGGCGGAAGACCGGCAGGGAACTGTGCGAGAAACGCCGCTGATGTCGATCTCGATCGGCTGCGTAACGAACGTCCATCGGCGGTTTACGCACCCGGCGCGCGTCAGCGAGCTCGCGAACGAAATGAAGAGCTACGCCAAGACGTTTCCCGGATCGATCTTCGTAGTCGACCGGCGACGGGACGAGCGGTCGGCGAGAGCCGCGGTTGCGGAAGCCAAGGCCGGGGAGCGCGACGCTCGCTGAGCCGCTATCTTCCCGCGGCATGACCGAAGCCCGTGAATACCGCCGACAACTAAGCGACCTGGAGGAGAGGCTCGATCTCCTCGGGAGCTATCTTTGACCTCGCCACCCGGCGTGAGCGGATAGCCGCGCTCCAGTCCCGCTCGGCCGCGCCGGACTTCTGGAACGACAACGAGCGCGCGCGCTCGGTCCTCACGGAACTCAGCCAGCATCAGCAGTGGGTGGAAGGCTACGACGCCTTGAAGGGCGAGTTGCGCGACGCTCACGAAATGGTCGAGCTCCTCGAGAGCGGCGACGAGGCGATCGAGGCGGAGTTCAGCGCGCTGGTCGCGGGATTGACGGAGCGGGTCGAACGGTTCGAGTTCCGGGGTATGTTGCGCGATGTCGACGACTTTCGCGGCGCGATTCTCACGATCCATCCCGGCGCGGGCGGCACCGAGAGCCAGGACTGGGCAATGATGCTACTGCGGATGTACACGAAGTGGATGGAACGGAACGACTACAAGTATCAGGTCGTCGATATTGCCGAAGGAGAGGAGGGCGGAATCACGCGCGCCACCGTCGAAGTGGAGGGCGATTATTCCTTCGGATACTTGAAGGCCGAGAAGGGCGTGCACCGACTCGTGCGCATAAGCCCGTTCGACGCCAACGCACGCCGGCATACCTCGTTCGCGTCGGTCTTCGTGTATCCGGACATCGCCGACGAGATCACGGTCGAGATTCTGGACAAGGACCTGAAGGTCGACACGTACCGCGCGAGCGGCGCGGGAGGCCAGCACGTGAACAAGACGGACTCCGCCGTCCGGATTACCCACCTGCCGACCGGCATCGTCGTGCAGAGCCAGGCCGAGCGCAGCCAGCATCGAAACCGGGAAACGGCTATGCGACTGCTCAAGGCTCGGCTCTACCAGTACCTCAAGGCCGAGCGGGAGAAGTCCCGCGAGGAGCTCGAGGCGGAGAAGAAGGAGATCGCTTTCGGGAGCCAGATCCGCTCCTACGTCCTGCACCCCTACACCCTCGTCAAGGACCACCGCACGGGCTGGGAAACCTCGGACGTGGAAGGGGTGCTGGAGGGCGAGATCACCCCGTTCATGGAGGAGTACCTCCGGCAAACGGCCGGCGAACGGTCGGAGTCCTCGGGACGATAGCCGATGGGCTCCGAGACGGATCCGCAGAGCGTCCGGCGGGAGAAGCTGGCGGCGCTCGAGGAGCGGGGGGTCGATCCCTACCCCGCGAGCTGGCGCGTGGACGACACGGCCGCGGATCTCCTCGCGGGCTTCCGCGACGAAGGCCCGCCGCACGCCGCGCGTGTGGGTGGTCGGGTGGTCTCGATGCGCTCGCATGGGAAGACGGCGTTCCTGCACATCGCGGACGGCAGCGGCCGGATCCAGGTCTACCTGCGCCGCGACGAGCTGGGGGATGAGGCCTACTCTCTCGTCGATCACATCGATCTCGGGGATTTCGTGGGCGTCGCCGGCGAGCTCTTCCGCACCCGAACGGGCGAGGTGACTGTCCGCGCGCGGGAGGTCGCGATCCTGGCTAAGGCGCTGAGGCCGCTCCCGCTCGGGAAGGTCGTCGAGGACGGGGGGGAAGCGCGCGCCTACCACCAGGTGAGCGACCAGGAGTTTCGCTACCGGCAACGGTACGCCGATCTCGCCGTCCACCCCGAGACCCGCAAGGTATTCGAAGCGCGGGCCCGGGTGATCCGCTACCTCCGGAACTTCCTCGACGCGCGCGGGTTCCTGGAGGTCGAGACGCCGGCGCTGCAACCCGTCTACGGAGGCGCGGCCGCGCGGCCGTTCACGACCCATCACAACGCGCTCGACTCGACCCTCTATCTGCGGATCGCCGACGAGCTGTACCTGAAGCGCTGTGTGGTGGGCGGGATCGATCGCGTGTACGAGATCGCGAAGGACTTCCGCAACGAGGGGATGGACCGGTTCCATAATCCGGAGTTCACGATGCTCGAGTTCTACCAGGCCTATGCGGACTATCGGGACTTCATGGAGCTCGCGGAGGAGATGCTGGTCGGCCTCGTTGCGGAGCTGCATGGGGGGACCGCGCTGAGCTTCCAGGGCCGCAGCGTGGACGTCCGCCGGCCGTGGCCCCGGATCCGGTTCCTGGATGCGCTCGCAGCCGAGGGGGTTGACGTGTCGGACCTGTCACGCCCCGCGCTGGCCAGCGAGGCGGCGCGGTTCGGCCTGGAGATCACGCCGGATGAGGGCGCCGGCAAGATCCTGGACGGTCTGTTCGGCCGGCTGGTCGAGCCCGCCCTCGCCGGCCCCGCGTTCGTCGTCGACCACCCGGCGGTGCTCTCGCCGCTCGCCAAGGCGCATCGCGACGACCCGCGTCTGGTCGAGCGGTTCGAGGCGTATCTCTTCGGATCGGAATGGGCGAACGCATTCAGCGAGCTCAATGACCCGCGCGACCAGCGCGCACGGCTCGAGGCCCAGGTCCGGCAGGCGGCGGACGGCGACGAGGAGGCCCCGAACGTCGTGGACGAAGACTTCCTGCGCGCGCTCGAGTACGGGATGCCGCCCACTGCCGGGATGGGCGTCGGCGTCGACCGGCTCGTGATGTTCCTTACCGACCAGCCATCGATCCGCGACGTGATCCTCTTCCCGACACTTCGGCCGGAAGGGAGCGCCACATGAGCCTGGAGTGGAAGATCGCGCTCCGGTATCTCGGATCGAAGCGCCGCCGGGGGCTCATCTCGGTCATCGGCTTGATCGCGATCGGGGGAGTCTTCGTGGGCGTCGCCGCGCTGGTCATCGTGATGAGCGTCATGAACGGGTTGCAGGATGACCTGCGCGAGAAGATCCTCACCAACACTCCGCACCTGCTGATCCAGAAGTACAATTCGGAGCCGCTCGACGACTACCAGGCTGTGACCGAGGCGTTGCGCTCCTCGCCGGGGGTTATTGGCGCTTCGCCGTTCATTTACACGGAAGGGATCATCGGCCACGGGCGCGGACGCAGCGAGGGCGCCGTGATCCGCGGCGTCGATCCCCGTCACGAGCCTGAAGTCGCCGACACCCGCGAGCAGATGATCGCGGGAGATTGGAACCTCGACCGATCGCCCGACCAACCGTATCCCAGAATCGTCGTGGGATACATGCTGGCGGACCGGCTCGGCGCGTTCCCGGGCGACACGCTCACGCTGACCACGCCCGAAGTGGCGTCGGTGTCTCCGCTGCACGGTACGATCCCCAAGCTGCAGAAGTTCGTGCTCGCGGGAACGTTCAAGAGCGGTCTGTTCGAGTACGACTCCAAGTTCGTCTATGTGTCCCTGGTGTCGCTCCAGGACTACCTCCAGACGGGCGACGTAGCCTTCGGCGTGGCGGCCCGCGTGGACGACGTATGGAATGCCCGCGAGGTCGGGGAAAGGGTCGTCAACCGGTTGGATGGCCCCTTCTACGTCACCACCTGGATCGAGCTGAATCAGCCCTTGTTCTCTGCACTCAAGCTGGAAAAGAAGGCCATGTTCGTTATATTGGTTCTCATCGTACTGGTGGCGGCATTCAACATCATCAGTACCCTGACCATGATTGTCATGGACAAGACGAAGGAGATCGGGATTCTCCGGTCGATGGGCATGAAAGGACGCGCCATCCGCCGGATTTTCGTCTATCAGGGGGCCCTGATCGGGGGTGTGGGAACCACGCTCGGCTGCGTGGCCGGGCTGGTCGCGGCGCTCCTGCTCGCGCGCTACCGGTTCATCTCGCTCCCCGGCGAGGTTTACTTCATCGACACGCTGCCGGTGTCGATCGAGCCCCTGAACATCGCCGTCATCATCGGTTCGAGCCTGATCATCTCGCTGGCGGCGACGATCTACCCCGCGCGCCAAGCGGCGGGCATGACGCCGGTGGACGCGATCCGGTATGAATAGCCCGGAGGTCTGGGAGAGCGGGACCGTTCTCGAGGCTCGGCGACTCCACAAGGAGTATGCGGGCGCGACCGGTCCGGTGAGGGTACTCTGCGGAGTCGATCTGGCGGTCGGTGCCGGCGAGACGGTCTCGATCGTCGGCGCTTCGGGAGCCGGCAAGAGCACGCTCCTCCACCTGCTCGGCGGACTCGACCGGCCGACGCACGGAGAGGTCGTGTTGGGCGAGTGGCACCTGAGCCGGCTCTCGGACGACGATCTCTCTAGGGTCCGCAGCAGGCTGCTGGGCTTCGTGTTCCAGTTCCACCACCTGCTGCTGGAGTTCAGCGCCGTCGAGAATGTGGCACTGCCCTTGCTGATCCAGGGGGTTGCCCAGAAGGAGGCGGAGCGGCGGGCTCGCGGTATCCTGGAAGAGGTGGGGCTCGGGCACCGGCTCGAGCACCGGCCCAGCGCCCTGTCGGGCGGAGAGCAGCAGCGGGTCGCATTCGCCCGCGCCCTGGTCCACGAGCCGATCGTGATCCTGGCCGACGAGCCGTCCGGCAACCTGGACCGATCGAACAGCGAGCGGCTCCATGACCTGATGTTCGACCTGGCGCGGGAGAAAGGGGTGGCGTTCGTAGTGGCCACTCACGACGAGCGGCTGGCTGAGCGCACGGACCGTCTGCTCCATATCGAGGACGGGTTGCTGGCGCCGATCCAGCTTGAGCCTCTGGGGTAGGAAGCAAGGGGGATTCGCGATTCACGGGAGCGGGCACTTGAACGGGCCGTTCCGAAGGGCCGTTTAGCTGGCGGAGTTCAACGAACGGACGTGCCTATGCTGTGCGCGGATTGTGGTCAGAACAAGGCGACCGTCCACTTCACGCAGATCGTGAATGACGAGACGGAGACCTTCCATCTGTGCCAGGAATGCGCGCAGAAGCGAGGTCTGAAGACGAGCCCGGTCAGCTCCCAGGTGCCGCTTTCCGACTTTCTCTCCGAGATGGGCGCGCCGCTCTTCACGAAGGCCACGAACGCGAACACGGCCTGCCCGCGCTGCGGCTGCACGTTCCGCCAGTTTCGCAAGACCGGGCGATTGGGATGCGCCCATTGCTACGCTACTTTCGAGCAGGAGATGAGCGCTCTGTTGCGCAAGATCCACGGATCCAACGAGCACGTGGGGATCACGGAGGACGAGTCCATCGGTCCGGTAGACGAGCTGGAGGCTCAACTCCTGGAGATGCGGCGCGAGCTGCGGCAGGCGGTCGAGCGCGAGGAGTATGAGCGGGCGGCCGAGCTGCGAGACAGGATCTCGTTGATGGAAGGCGACCGGCGCGCGGCGCGCGCGGCGGCGTTCGAGGAGCGGACGTGAGACTACCCGGCGACGATCTGCTGAGTCCGGTGAACGGAGGCCTGTCCTGGAGCAGCGGCGAGGGTCCGCATTCGGACATCATCCTGAGCACGCGCGTTCGTCTGGCCCGGAATCTGGAGCACTTCCCGTTCCGGGAGACGATCGCATCGCCGCAGCAGGAAGAAGTCACGGCCGAGGTGTTGGAGGCGTACGGCGAGCCGGCCACATCGAATGGGAACAGCGGTCCGCGCCAGTTCCTGCGACTCGGCAACCTGCCGGAGACCGACTTGAACCTGCTGCTGGAACGCCACCTGGTTAGCCGCGAGATGATCCGCTTCAAGGAGGCGAGCGCGCTCCTGGTGGGCGAGGGCGGACGGGTGGCGCTGCTGATCAACGAGGAGGATCACCTTCGGATCCAGGTGCTCGACGCGGGCCTGCAGCTGGAGGAAGCGTGGGAGAGCGCGCGGCGCACAGACGAGGACCTGAGGCGCAAGCTCAAGTTCGCCTATCACGAGCGCTTCGGGTTCCTGACCTCCTGCCCCACGAATACCGGGACGGGGCTCCGGGCGTCCGTGCTGATCCATCTGCCCGGCCTGGTGCTGACGCGCGAGATTCACAAGGTTCTGCAGGGCCTGGCCCAGATCGGCTTGACCTTCCGGGGGCTCTATGGGGAGGGCTCGGACGTGGTCGGGAACTACTTCCAGATCTCCAACCAGACCACCCTCGGTAAGAGCGAGTCCGAGCTGGTAGGGCACCTGAGCCAGATCACCCGCCAGGTGATCGAGTACGAGGAGAATGCCCGCCAGGTGCTGGCGCGCGACGCCCTGGACGAGATCGAGGA